>JAUMWN010000143.1 GCA_030529625.1 Coriobacteriales bacterium | reverse complement strand
CGCGCCCACGACGCCGCCTGCGCGCCGGTGCACTACAACGGCGAGCAGGCGCTGCGGGCGGTGGTGAAGGCCGCGCTGGTCGCGGCGGTGGACGAGTGGGCGTGCGTGGACGAGCTGCCGAGCGGCCACGGCTACGCCGACGTGGCCTACCTGCCGCGTCGCGGGTCGGGCAGGCCGGCGTTGCTCGTGGAGCTCAAGTGGGACAGGCCCGTGAGCGCCGCGGTGGACCAGGTGATGGAGCGCGACTACCCCCAGGTCCTGCGCGACCTGGGCGTCCCCATCCTGCTGGTGGCCGTCACCTATGACGCCGAGACCAAGGCACACACCTGCCGCATCGTCGAGGCGTGATCTGCACAAAAGGGAACTATCCCCCGAGTTCGGCTTCGCCAGAGGCTGAACGCGGGGGATTGTCCCACTTGTGCAACTACCCGAAAACAGGACAAGGGTGGCGGGGACGCTTGTCCCATGTCCCCCTTGTTTCAGGGCCGAGTAGGGGATGGTAGCATTTGGGGACACATAAGGCGCTCTGGAGGCCCTCATGTATCCCGGAATGCTACCGTCCTTCTACGTTGGTAGCGTTTAGGGACGCATGCCGGTGGTTTTAGCCCCTCATGTGTCCCCAAACACTACCAACGTTCCTATTCGTCCGCTTGGAGGGACAAACGTCCCCGTCACCCTTGTCCGCTTGGCATGTGTCCGTTTGGGAAGAGGTGCCTTTGGGACACTGAGGTAGGGCATGCCACAGCGCAAGGGTTGCCAGACGTGTCCCAAAGGCACCTCTTCCCAAACGGACACGCACGGTAGCTAAAAAAGAGGAACGCAGGGAAACCGTTCACCGAAAAAATGGCGTGCAAAGTGCTTGACAACGCACGCGGCATGGTATGTATCGGGACTATGTGAGCATGAATTGTTGCATTAAACGTAGCTTAAAAGGAGATGAAATGAAGCAGCATGCAGGTTTATCCAAAAAAAGTCGTCGCATGGGCATTGGCGGTGACGATGGGGCTCTCGGGCGTGTATGTGCCCAATGTGGCATGGGCCGAGGAGGAGCCGGAAATTCCCGAGTGGGCGATTGACGACGGGCAGAGTGAGAACCCGGAGGAAGAGTCACCCGTACTTCAGACGCAGGCCGCGCTGCCTGCCGCATACGACATGCGCGACGACGGGATCGTCACGCCCGTGAAGAGCCAGGGCCATATGATGTCCTGCTGGACCTTTGGAGGCGTCGCTGCCGCCGAGACGTCGATCCTCTCGGCCAACACCACGGCCTTTGGCAGCACCTACGAGGACTCCCACATCGACCTGTCGGAACGCCATCTCGCGTTCTTCTCGCTTAACCCCGTGTCGGAAGCAGATGACCCTGCGCAGGCCGGCGAGGGCATGCACACCTTCGCAACGAACACTAACGCCGCCTTCGACGCGGGTGGCGCCACCCTGTTCGTAACGTCGCTGTATGCCACAGGCGTTGGCCCCGTTGTGGAGCAGGCGTTCCCCTACAGGGGCGTAGACGCGAACGGCGAGTCTCACACGAACCTGCAGCTCTATGAAGCGGATCCCTATGGTGAGACGGTCAAGTGGGTCAAGGAAAAGTTGAAGGATGAATTAAAGCTAAATCGTGATATCAGTGACGCAGAATTGGAGGCGTTACTCGGAGAGTCTTTGGATTCTATTGTCGAGAAAAACAAACAAAAAGCCTACGAAGGCATTATGTTCAACGTCTACTACACTCCCGAAGAGGACTGGTCGATTCCCCTCGTAAACGAGAACGGCGCCTCGAACCGCTGCCTGCAGTGCGGGGTTCTGCTCAAGGATGGTAACGTCTTGCCTGAGTACTGGGCCGCAGATGACCCAGAGCACACCGCACCACGTGACGAGGCAATAACCGCCATGAAGCAGGAGATTCTCAATGGCCATGGGGTCTGTCTTGCCTACAGTTCCTCTAGCGGACCGGTGCAGTACAAGTCGCAGGTGGAACGCCCCGACCATGGCGTTTGTGTCGTGGGTTGGAATGACAACTTCCACGTGGGGAATGATGTTAAGGACGGCGCCTGGATCTGCAAGAACAGCTGGGGTTCCGAGACCGACGCGTGCGAGGACGACCTCGGAAACGTGGTAAACAGCGTTGCGTATGGCTATCAGAACGAGGATGGCCAGCACACCGGCTACTTCTACCTGTCGTACTACGACAAGACCATTTACAAGTTGGAGACGATGGACTTCACGGACACTCTGGGATCTTTGGAGGGTGCACTTGCCGTCGCCCAACACGACTACATGCCTGCATGCAATGGTTTCTACGTAGCGGACAACAGCGATAAAGTCACGAGCTCCGCCAACGTGTTCGACGCCGACCGAAACTTCGAGATTCGTGGCGTCTCCACGTTCACCGCCGAGCCGAACACCCGCGTGACCTTTGCCATCTACGAGCTCAACGACGGCGCGACGACGCCGACGGACGGCAGGCTGCTGTACCGCACGTCGCAGAACTTCGGCTACGAGGGATTCCACCGCCTGGATCTCACCCAGCGGCCCACGGTGGCGCAGGGCAGGAAGTTCTCGATCGTCTCCACCGCGTCGACGCTTGACAACGACGGAAAGCGCGTGTATCGGGTGGCCGCGAACCGGGGCATAAGCGAGGAAGAGGGCCGTGCGGGTGGCAGACCCTTCTACGCGACGGCCGTCGTCAACGAGGGCGAGAGCTTCATCTCGAACGGCAGCAGCTGGCAGGACTGGAAGCAGTACAAGGCCGACAACAACGTCGAAGAATATGGCCCGGTGGACAACTTCTCCATCAAGGCGTACGGCGCCATCATTGAGAATCCCGTGGCCAGCGTCTCCTACGCCGGGCACGTGCAGGGCACAGGCGACGTGCCCGCGGCGAGGGACGGCGAGACGCTGGGCACCGTAGGCGCCTCCAAGAGGCTCGAGCAGTTCTCGGCGCAGCTCTTTGGCGTCGACGGCGCCTCCATCTGCTACCGGGCCCACGTGCAGGGCATCGGCTGGACCGACGAGGCCAGGGACGGCGTGAGGTGCGGCACGACGGGCGAGTCCCGCCGCATCGAGGCCGTGCAGATGCGCCTGGAGGGCGTCGAGGGCCAGCACGTGTGGTACCGCGTGCACAGCCAGCGGTACGGCTGGCTGGGATGGGCCTGCGACGGCCAGCCCGCCGGCACCGCGGGGCAGTCCAGGCGCGTCGAGGCGATCGAGGTGAAGGTACTTCCCGACGGCGCCGACCTTGCCGCCGAGCTCAAGGACTACGTGGAGGGCCAGGCGTCCTACGTGGGCGCGGCCACCGGAGGCGCGCACGTGCAGGGGACGGGCTGGACCAAGACGGCCTCTGCGCTCTCCTTCGGCACCACGGGCAAGTCCAAGAGGGTCGAGGCGATCAAGCTCTCGCTTGCCAACCAGCCGCTTGGCTCACGGCATCACCTACGAGGTGCACGCCCAGGGCATCGGCTGGATGCCCGAGGCGGCCGACGGCAAGGCCGCCGGAACCACGGGCAGGTCCAAGCGCCTGGAGGCCGTGAGGGTGAGCCTCGAGCCCGAGAGCGAGCTCGCGGGCAAGTTCTCCGTGTGGTACCGGGCCCACTGCCAGACCTACGGCTGGCTGGGCTGGGCGCACGACGGCGCGGACGCCGGCACCACCGGGCTCTCCAAGCGCGTCGAGGCGATCGAGGTGCAGGTGCTGCCGCAGGGCCAGGTCCCCGCGGGCTACGACGCCGGCCAGGCCGCCTGCGTGAGCGGCTAGCGGCACGGCCGAGCATGGACAAAGGGGACTCCTCCCCCCGATCATGCGTATGAGTTGCACAAAAGGGACAGTCCCCCGCGTTCGGCCCCTGGCGAGGCC
>JAUMWN010000142.1 GCA_030529625.1 Coriobacteriales bacterium | reverse complement strand
AGGTTGGCGCTGCCACCGAGCCCGAGCTCAAGGAGATCAAGCACCGCATCGAGGATGCGCTGCAGGCCACCCGCGCCGCAGTCGAGGAGGGCATCGTCGCCGGCGGTGGCGTGGCGTTCCTCGAGGCTTCCGCGGCCCTGGACGGCGTGCAGACCAGCGACAACGACGAGGCCATTGGCGTCGCCATCGTGCGCAAGGCCCTGGAGGCCCCGGTCCGCACCATCGCCAACAACGCTGGCTACGAGGGCTCCGTCGTGGTTGAGAAGATCAAGAACCTCCCGGATGGCCAGGGTCTTGACTCCGCCACCGGCGTCTACGGCGACATGATTGAGATGGGCGTGCTCGACCCCGTTAAGGTAACCCGCACCACGCTGCAGAATGCTGCGTCCGTGGCAGGCCTCATCCTCATTACCGAGGCCACCGTTACCGACGAGCCCAAGGACACCACCATCGAGGAGGCCATCTCCGCGGCTGCCGCAGCCGGCGGCCAGGGTGGGGGCATGTACTAGGGATAAACCTGTCGCGATTGGGGCGGCCCCCTTGTAATCCCGTGCTCGTGCAGTCCTCGCTTCGCTGCGGAACTGCGCGCGGGATTACAAGGGGGCTGCCCCTTTTTTCGCAACGGCACGGCTTATCTGCCGTCCTAAAGATTGGTGCGGGGCTTCGCCCCGCGTTTGGGAGTGAGAAAAGGGCAGACAAAGGGGACTGTCCCCTTTGTCTGCCCGTCATCCCTTGCGCTGCTTACAGCCGAAATGGGAAAAGTGGACACCTAACGCAATGGGCACTGTGTGGGGTACCATTGTGTGGACAGTTGTGTTTGGGACCTAGGAGGAAGTGCCATGAAGAAGCGTGTGTTGTTGCTGTTGGTTGCGGTATGACTTGTTGTGACGACCCTTGCTGGATGCGGGCAGGCCAGCCAGAGTCAGCAGGCGTCTGATTCCGCCTCGAGTGTGGCTAGCAGTGACGCCCAGGCACAGGGTGATGTCCAGTACGTGCTGTATCTGGGCACCAACGACAAGGACACCAACGAGCCGGTGTTCTCCCAAGAGGAGTGCAAGGAGAAGGCACGGCAGATTCTTATCGCCAAGCTGGGTGGATACACGATCCAGGAGGCCGAAGGCGGCTGGATTGGCGACGACGGGAAGGTGTACCAGGAGTACACGCTGGTGATATACCTCAGTGACACGACCGAAGACAAGGTGCACGAGGTGTCGGACGAGCTGGTCAAGACGTTTAGGCAGTCGAGCGTGCTCATCCAGAAGAACGTGACCCAGACCGAGTTCTATGCGGGCGCCCAGGGGTAGGGGATAATTTCGCCTTGTTTTGTGCTGTCTAGGACTGAGAAAAGGGGTTTGGCCCCTTTTCTCACATCTGCCAAGAGCTGCGCTACAATAGGCATTCGCGGAGAGGGGGACTATGGCAGCGAAGAAACGTGACTTTTTAGACGAGATCATCGACATGCAGCAGGACTGGCAGGCGCTTTCGAATGCGGGCAACGATCTCGTGGACCAGTTTACCGACGAGGCGCCCGTGTACGACCCTGCTGCATTCAAGGAACGCCCGCGTGCGAACTCCACGTTTTGTGCGGTGGGGGCAACGCAGGACCCGCGAGCGTGCACGCGCTGTCTGGAGGTGTGTCCCACAAACGCCATTCGCATCAATGGGGCGACGGTGCGTGTGGGAGACGATTGCCGCAAGTGCGGGCTGTGTGCCGCCGTGTGTCCCACCGAGGTCTTTATGGTGCACAAGACCGCACCCATGACCCTCTACGACACAATTGCACGCGCCGCTACTGCATACGAGCAGTGCTACCTCACGTGCACCCGCGCGCTCGGCCGACTGCCCAAGCCCAACGAGGTGCTGCTGCCCTGCGTGGGCGCCGTGCCCTGCGAGGTGCTGTTCGACCTGCTGTGCGAGTATCCCAACATTAGCGTGTATCTGCCGTTGGGCATTTGCGATCGCTGCAAAACCACTACCGGCGAGGAGGCCTTCTCCAATGCCATCGCGCAGGCGGAGGAGTGGAGCGGCGAGTCGGTAGGGCTTGAGGTGGATGAGAAGGACCTCTCATCCGAGCAAAAGCGTGCCTACAAGCGGAGCCAGTTCGTGAGCAACATGACCCAGGCGGGAACGCGGCTCGTCTCACGAGGGGTACCGGTGTTGGCCGGAGCTCAGGCGGTGGCGAATCGCCTACAGGAGCACTCAAAGCAGATTACCCAAATGCAAAAGACGCTTGAGGCCGCCGTGGGCACGTCTAACGGGCAGGTGCGCCGGCGTGTGCTCACGCGCAAGCGCCGCTTGGTGATGAATGGCCTGCAAAAGTACCCCGACCTCGCCGACGAGATGCTGCTGGCGTTTCCTCAGGTAGACGTGGACGCCTGCACCATGTGCGGGGACTGCACCAAGGCCTGCACGATTCATGCGCTGGAGCAGGACGCAAAGGGCCGCGTGCTCGTGGAGCCGTCTTATTGCGTCAACTGTGGGGCCTGCGCGATTGTGTGCCCGGAGGGCGCCATCACCATGCGCGAGGAGCCGGCGGTGGAGCTGGTCGTGCCCGACCCCAAGGCCGAGGAGCGTAAGCGGCAGCGCGAGCGCGTTGCCAAGCTCAAGACCCAGGGAAAGCAAACGCTTGAGAAGGGCCTGGGCCTGATCGAGGACTTGGCCAACGACGAATAGACACGCGGGAGTCCGTCCCGCAGGAGTACGAAGGAGCACAGCATGGCACTTTCCATCGGCATCGTGGGGCTGCCCAACGTGGGCAAGTCCACCCTCTTTACGGCGCTCACCAAGAAGGGCGGCCTGGCGGCCAACTACCCGTTTGCCACCATCGACCCCAACGTGGGCATTGTGGACGTGCCCGATGCGCGCCTGCAAAAGTTAGCCGACATCGTGCATCCGGGACGCATTGTCCCCGCCACGGTGGAGTTCGTGGACATTGCAGGCCTGGTAAAGGGCGCGAGCGAGGGAGAGGGCCTGGGCAACCAGTTCCTAGCCAACATTCGCAACACCGACGCCATCTGCGAGGTCGTGCGGTTCTTCTCGGATCCCGACGTGATTCGGCACGAGAGCAGCACAGACCCGCAGTCCGACATGGACACCATCCAAACAGAGCTGGTGCTTGCCGACCTGGGCACGCTCGAGCGCGCCATTCCCAAGCTCGAGAAGGAAGCAAAGCGTGACAAGGCCAACGCGCCGCGCCTTGCCATCGCCAAGCGGCTGCAGGACTGGCTCAACGAGGGGCATCGTGCGGCGGAGCTGGATATGACCGACGAGGAGCGGGCGGCGGCGCACGACCTGTTCCTGCTCACCATGAAGCCCATCCTGTATGTGGCCAATGTGGACGAGGACGCACTGGGGGAGGAGCCGCCCTCGATTGGTGGTGCCAAGGTCGTGCCCATTAGCGCAAAGGTCGAGGCCGAGCTCGCCGAACTGGCCGAGGAGGACCCTGAGGAGGCCGCCGAGTACCTGGCCGACCTCGGACTGGAGTGCAGCGGTTTGGAGACGCTCGCACAGGCGGCTTACGACCTGCTGGGTCTGCAGAGCTACTTCACTGCAGGCGAGCTAGAGGTGAAGGCCTGGACCGTGCGCAAGGGTGCCAAGGCTCCCGAGGCCGCCGGCGTGATTCACTCCGACTTTGAGCGCGGCTTTATTAAGGCCGAGGTAGCCAGCTACGACGACTACGTGTCCCTGGGCGGCGAGCAGGGCTGCAAGGCCGCCGGCCGCCTGCGCATGGAGGGCAAGGAGTACGTCGTCCAAGACGGCGACGTCATGCACTTCCGCTTTAACGTGTAAAGACTACCTGCGCGTTGCTCGTACAAAGGGGACAGTCCCCCGAGTTCGGCCTCGCCAGAGGC
>JAUMWN010000141.1 GCA_030529625.1 Coriobacteriales bacterium | reverse complement strand
AATTGTGCGATTCTCCAGGCGCTCCGGACGTGGTTCCGGGGCGCCTTTTTGGTGCCTTGTGGGGACTCGTGCGCCTGTTAGCCAAACGTTTTGCGGCTGGGGTGTTAGCTTCACAGTCTTGAATGCACCTGTGGTGACATCCCAAACCCGTGGGGATTGTGTTTTCGACCTCCGGAACGGACGCAAAACCGACGAGAAAATTTGCGTCGGTTTTGCGCCTGTTTTGTCGTATGCTACTTGGAAAGCAGGGAGGCGCCATGAGGAAGAGCAGGCGGCTGGAGTTCAAGGAACAGGTCACCAACACGTTCCTCAAAACGGTGAGCGCGTACGCGAACTACGGTACCGGCGAGATACTGTTTGGTGTCGCAGATGACGGGACCATGGTGGGCCTTGAGGACCCCACGGGCGATAGCCTCAGGATAGAGAATGCCATCAATGACGGTATATCCCCACGCCCCGAGTTCACCATCTCGGAGAATGTCCGCACGGGAGTCGTGACCCTGCGCGTGCACGAGGGGGATGACAAGCCCTATCTGTACCGCTCGAAGGCGTACAAGCGCAGCGACACCTCGACGGTCGAGGTTGCCGACCTCGAGCTCAGGAGGCTGGTGCTGGCGGGGTCCAACCTGACCTTCGACGCCGTTAGGTCTGCGAGGCAGGACCTCTCGTTTGACGCCCTCCGCGTGGCGCTCGAGGACGAGGTTGGAATAAGCACGTTCGATGACGACACGCTGAAGACACTCGGTCTTCTCGCCCCGAGAAGCGGGTTCAATAACGCCGCGGCCCTTCTCGCCGACGAGAACGACTTCCCCGGCATCGACATGGCCCGATTTGGCTCCGACGCAGACACCATCCTCGACAGGGAGACCCATGGCGGGGTATCCGTCCTCCGACAGCTCGGCGCAGCACTCACGATGTTCGACCGCTACTACAGCTACGAAGCCATCGAGGGGTTCAGGCGTGAGCGGCACGAGCGTATCCCGAGGGAGTCGTTTCGCGAGGCAATCGCCAATGCGCTGGCGCACAGGACATGGGACGTGCGCGGTCACGTCAGGGTCTCGATGTATCCGGACAGGGTCGAGGTGGTGTCTCCTGGTGGACTTCCCTTCGGCGTGACCGTCGACGACTACCTTGCGGGAAACCTCTCCATCCTCAGAAACCCGATCCTCGGAGGGACGCTCTTCCGTTTGAACGTTATCGAGCAGTTTGGCACGGGCGTGCGCCGTATCAGGCGGGGCTACGCGGGAAGCGATGCCAGACCACGGTTCAGCGTGACCGAGGGGTCGATAGGCGTGACCTTGCCCGTTCTGGACGTCAGGCCCGCCCTCGACAGAGACGAGGAGAAGGTGCTTTCGGTCTTCTCGTCGGGGGTCCTGCTGTCAAGCGGTCAGGTGGTCGCGTTGACCGGGTTCGGAAAGGACAAGACCCTGAGGGTTCTGAAGGGGCTTGTGGCTAAGGGCCTAGTGAGCGTCCAAGGCTCGGGCCGCAGCACGCGCTATGTCATGAACTGAGTACACGCTTCAGTTCTTCCGCCATCGTTACCACCGCAAACGCAGTCGGGTGACGTCATGACGTCGCCCGACTTCGAGTGAGACGACGTCACGGGCGCGGAAGCGGTGCCCGTGACGTCGCTTTGACGTCCGTAGGGAGGATAGCTGGGGCTACGGTGGAGACAGGGGATACGACGGAGCTCTCGAACCACCGCGAGCAACCACAACCACGCAACTCTGATTGAGTGGGAATAGGGCCGCTACAAAATTGTGCGATTCTCTAGGCGCTCCGGACGTGGTTCCGGGGTGCCTTTTTGGTGCGCTTAAAAGGCTTGCGTGCTGGCAATCCACTGGCTACGGTGAGGCGTGCCATGGAGGGCGGAGTGTCATGGGGCAAGGCAGGTGACGGGAATCACGAGGACCCCGTCCTCTCGGCGGTAGGCGTACCCGCCCGGGGTGATGACGGCGCAGAATGCGGGGCCCCCCATGATGGACGCGTCCACCTTGTGTGCCAGCTTGAGGAGGCTCGCGGCGCCGTCGTCTATCTCCCACGCACCCATCTTGACCTCGAAGAGAGCGTAGGCGCCGCCGCGGATCTCCACGACCGCGTCTGCCTCGAGGCCGCTCTCGTCGTGGTAGTGGAGCACGCCGCCGTTCATCGCCGACGCGTACGCGCGCAGGTCGCGGACGCAGAGGCTCTCGAAGAGCAGGCCGAACGTCGCCATGTCCCTCAGAAGCGGGTCGGGGGACGTGCCCAGTGCCGCGACCGCGAGCGACGGGTCGCAGTAGTGCCTGGTGGGCGTCCTCGTGATGCGCGACCTGGCGCGCAGCGACGGCGTCCATGCGGGCAGGTCCTGTATGACGTACAGCTCGCGCAGCTTTGCGATGTAGGAGTCGACCGTGTCGCGCGACAGCTCGGTCCCGCGCGCGGCGAGGTCGCGCCGAATGCTCGCGTGCTTGGCCTGCGTGGACGAGACGCGCGCGTACTCCTGCATGATGACGCGCGCGTGCTGGGGGCTGCGTGTCACGCCGTCCACCCTGGAGATGTCGCGGTGGCAGATTGTGTCGACGAGGTTGTAGGCCGTCTCGAGGCGCGCGTCGGCACCCGCACTGACGACCGCCCATGGCCAGCCCCCACGGCAGGTGAGCTGGGCGAGGGTCTCTACGTCCGCGGGGGAGTGGCCGTCGGGATTTCCCCCTTCGAAGAGGGAGCGCAGCGAGACCTCGCCGGTGGAGTCGCCGGACTCGTAGAGTGACATGGGTAGCATGTCCAGCGAAGCGATGCGGCCGGCGCCGGTGTGCCTCGGCTTGGCGTAGGGGGTGGCCGACCCGGTGAGGATGTAGGACCCCGCCTCCCGCTCGCGGTCAACGGCGTAGCGCACGGCGTCCCAGAGCTGCGGCGCGTCCTGCCACTCGTCGATGAGCCTTGGCCGGGCGCCCCTCAGGAGGACCGATGGCTTGGTCCGCGCCAGGAGCAGGTTGTTCTCTGCCTCGTCGGGGTCCTGCATCATCACTGCGCTCGATGCGAGTTGGAGCGCCGTCTCGGTCTTGCCGCACCATTTCGGTCCACGGATTTCCACGGCCCCGGCGCTGGCGAGCTTGCCCTTAAGCAGCTCATCTGCAATTCTTGGCCGATAGTCCGCGGTCGCGAGCTCTGGCACCATGTGCGTCCCCTTCCCTTTGCTCTCTCGAAGGTGAATGTATCATATAAACCGCAGAATGCGAAGATATCAACCAGCAAAATACGGTTCAATTGACCAGCAAGTTGCGTATGATTTGACCAACAATATGCGGTACCCTATCCTTCTTCGTGCTGTATTCCTGCGCAAACACGAGCTCTAGGATGTGTGAATAAGCGTTTGTGTATGGCTACCAGTAGAAGCGTGGCCGTATGACGTCATGACGTCGTCCGGCTTCGAGTGAGGCGACGTCACGGGTGCGCAAGCGGCGCCCGTGACGTCGCTTTGACGTTCGCGGGGAGGATAGTCAGAACCACGGTGGAGACAGGGGATGCGACGGAGCATCTCGAGCCACCATGAGCCGTCACGACCACACGATTCTGATTGAGTGGGAGTAAGGCCGCTACATAATTGTTCGATTCTCTAGGCGCTCCGGACATGGTTCCGGGGCGCCTATTTCGTGCTTTGAGGGGGCTCTTGTAGCTGCTAGCCAAACGCAGATTACGAACTAATGGTCACGGGCATCTGCTACAATCCCTCCCAGCGCACAGCCAAATCACCTGTGGAAGGGCCATGGGGAACATTCGATAGAGCGAGGCGCGCCCCGGCATCTGCCGGGGGGCGCCTCTGTGTATGTCGAAAGGAGTTCCCATGAACCGTACCGAACGTTTTGCGACCGACCCGATACCCGGGCTTGTGAGGAGGACATGCACGCCGCTTGCGCTTTCGATGCTGGCACAGGGCGTCGACATCGTGGACGACGGCCTGTTCGTGGCACATTACGG
>JAUMWN010000140.1 GCA_030529625.1 Coriobacteriales bacterium | reverse complement strand
CGCACGGGTTCGGGGGACGATGGGAAGGCTGCCGCGAAGCGGCTTAGTGCAGAGGCACCTTTGGGACATGGCAAGCCGTGTCCCAAAGGTGCCTCTTCCCAAACGGACACGCTCCACACTTCCTGTAGGTCAAAAGCGGTATTATGGCCTATGTTCTACGAGCAAAGGAGCATGACATGAGCAACAACATCAATCGTCGCGCGTTTGTGGGTTTGGGCCTCTGGACCTTAGGACTTGCCGCATGCGGTGGCAACACGCAGCAGCAGGAGACGAGCCAGCCGGAGGCGGCCAGCGATCAGTCCGAGTCCGGTGACTCCACGAGCAAACAACAGGAGGCCGGCAAGATCGTTGACGGCGTGCTCGTCACCCCCTACGACGAGGGATACAGCTCGGGAATCCACCACGCGACCATCGAGGTGGCAGACTACGGGACCATAAAGCTCGAGCTCAACGCCACCAATACGCCCATCACCGTGAGCAACTTCGCGCACTTGGCCAACAACAAGTTCTACGATGGCCTCACGTTCCACCGCATCATCAAGGACTTTATGGTGCAGGGCGGCGACCCCAACGGAGACGGGACGGGTGGCTCAGATCTCAACATAAAGGGCGAGTTCTCCCAGAACGGCGTGACCAACGCCATCCAGCACAAGCGCGGCGTAATCTCCATGGCGCGCTCGAGCGCTCCCGACTCCGGGTCGAGCCAGTTCTTTATCATGCACGCGGACAACGACACACTGGACGGCGCGTATGCGGCGTTTGGCCGCGTGACCGAGGGCATGGACGTTATTGATAAGCTCGCCGAGGTCCCCGTGGAGAACTCCAACGGCATCGTGGCCAAGGCGAACCAGCCCAAGATCACGTCCGTCCGCATGGACGACTAGTAAATAGGCCGGACCAAGGGGACTGTCCCCCGCGTCTACCCCTATGCGTTGGCCTTTGGCCGTGCCGCGGTAGGTAGACGCGGGGGACTGTCCCCTTTGTCCGGCCCCCCGCACTGTGCTTCACGAGGGACCTCTCGCTCCGTTTTCTCGCTTACGTTAAGCCGTTGTATGCCGCGAAGCGGTCGACGGCCGCGTGGTACGCATCGAGCTGCTCGGTATTCCATTGGGTCATGCTGTCGGAGGTGAACAGCACGCCACCGCAGCTTGTATCGGTTGCCAGCATCTGGGCACGTTGGTCGGCACTCAGTGACACGCCCTCTTCGCGCAGGAACAACACGTCGGGATCGCACCTAAACGCGCGGCCGTCCAGGTGCGCGCGTCCACGGGCGTTTGCCAGCGAGCGCTTGGTGCTCACGCGCTCCCGGTGCAGCAGCCGCATGTGCGGCATGTCGTCCCAGTCCAGCCCCACGTCGGGCCCTATGCGACAGTACTCGCACCGACCAAACGCCGACATGAGCGGCACGCCGCACAGCAAGAGGCGCGTGTCGTCGTTCACGTTGTTACGCAGGAGCTCCAGCGCATCGGCCATGAGCTCACCCCGGTTGAGACCGTCGTGCGGTACGAGGCAGGCGGCATACAGGAAGTCGAGCTTGAGAAGCCCAAATCCCCAGTCCTGCGTTACCGTGTGTAGCACCTTGCCCACGTACGTGCGCACGTCGTCGTTGCGGATGTCGAGCGCCACCGCACCGCTCCACTGGCTTCCCGTGGTGACCAAGTCGCCATGCTCGTCTTTTAGGAGCCACTCGGGATGCTCCGCAAAGATGCGCGAGTTACGCTCGCACACGAAGGGGGCAAGCCACAATCCGGGCAGCAGCCCCTCTCCCCGTGCACGCGAAGCCAGGTCGCGCAGGCCCTGGGGAAAGCGTGCGCGGTCGTATTCCAACCAGTCGCCCACCTTGGCATAGCCATCATCCACCTGGAACACGCAATCGGCCCCGGGCACGACCATGCCGCGCAGCACAAGGCTCGTGGAGAACAGGTCCTCCTCGAGCTTCCACACGTCGATGTCCCCGTAGTGCCGGTACCAGCTGGTGTAGCCAACCAAGGGGCGGGCGGGGCGAGCCTGTATTCCCGCAAGCGCCAGCCACTCGTCCACGGCATGCTCGAGCGTGCCGCCCACCAGCGCAAACACCATCAACTCGCGACGCTGGCCTGCGTGAATCGAGTGCTGCGGCACCTCCTTGTGCAGCATGATGGTGCCAACGTCGAGGTCCTCCCGAATGAGGGTGAAGCCGTTGTCCTCGTTGAGCGAGCCAAACAGCAGCACCTCGTCGCCCTGGCGCACGTAACCATACCCAAAGCCATGCTGATGGCCAACACGCGTGTCCTCCTCAACAAAGCGGTAGTCACCGCTCGCGTCGAGCACGTACTTGTCAACCACCCTGCGCGGCACGCGTGACAGGCCACGCATGCGGCCGCCCACAGGCCGCTCCACGCTGTCGGTCCACGAGTTGTATCCGTTGAGGTAGATGGCGTCCGCCTCGCCGATGGCAAGCTCCAGAGTGGCCACCACCTCGTCCACGACCACCGCGACGTCGGGCTGCACGTACACGCGGCGCACTCGCTCGTTGCCTGCCACCACAACGCCCAGCTCTCTAGCGTCGTTGCCTCCGGCCGCGGTGCCATCGCCACCCACGACCACCTCGCGCCTGCGATCGATTCCGGGCACATGATACACAATGCGAATGATCGGTCCCACGGACATACGCTATTCCTCCCTCTCGCCCGGCATGCGGGCACCGATGGTGGTTAACACGTGCTTCTCACGATACCGCAAGAACACCAAACCGCCCAGCAGGCAAAACACGGTCGCGACCACGGCGGTCATGCGATACCCCATGCCGCCTGTACCCAGGGTGGCTATGGAAGAGAACAGGATCATAGCCAGGGACTGTCCCAGCGTCATGGAGAAGGTACGCGCGGCATAGAACATGCCCTCGCGGTTCTCCCCCGTCGTCACGGCGTCGGACTCCGCGATGTCGGCAAGCACCGCCTGCGGCAGGATGCCCAGCACGGCCATGGGGATGGCGGCCAGGATGGCCACCAGCGCGCCCCATGCCAGCTCGGGGACACCAAACTGACCGCACACGCTGGTTACCAGGAAGGCCAGGCAAAAGAAGAAGAACGCGAAGGCGACCAGGCTCTTCTTGCCCAGGCGCTTGGCCAGGATGTTTACCGGCGCATAGAACGCCAGGCTGAGCACCGTCATGCCCGCGAACAGGACGAAGTTCATGGAGGGGTCAAGTCCCATGAGGCTCGTCACGTAAAACGGCATGCCCGTTTGGAACATGGTGATGGCCACCCAGTACAGGACGTCGCTAATCTCGAAGACCTGGAACTCCTTGTTCTTAAAGGTCTTCACCACCGAGGCACCCATGGGTGTGGTGGAGGGCTCGGTCTTTGCGTAGGTGTGCTCGTCGATGGTGAAGGCGGGCAGCAGCATGCACACGACGGCGATGGCGGCGATGATCGCGATGGTAACACGGTAGGCGTTGGCGATACCCAAGGAGGCCTGGAAGAAGCCGGCGATGGTGGGAACCAGATACGCTACCGCAGTGCCAATGAAGTAGGTGACCGAGATGTAGGTGGACAGGTTCACGCGCAGCTCCTGCGTGCTGCCCAGCTCCGGGATGAGGGCGTTAAACGGCGTGCAGTACAGGGAGAGCGAGACGTAGAACACCACCAGGCACACAAAGAGCGCGGCATCGTTGAACAGCTCGCCGCCCATGCCGGGCAGGGTGAACACCACGACCGTCATAATGCCAAACGGCAGGGCGAACCAGCGCATAAACGGGATGCGCCTGCCCAGCGGATGGTTGAGCGAGTCGGACTTGGAGGCAATAAAGGGATCGATAAACCCGTCCACCAGCCGGCAGAATGCCGTGATCAGGCCAATGATGGTCATGCCGGCAAATACAATGCCCTGCGTGATGAACAGCGGCATACCAGCAGCGATGGTTTCCTCGCTGGGCATGTAGAAGTAGAGCAGCCAGTTGGACACCACGCCCGACAGCATGGCCC
>JAUMWN010000139.1 GCA_030529625.1 Coriobacteriales bacterium | reverse complement strand
AGGGGGACGGGGACGTTTGTCCCGCTTTGGGACAAGGGGGACGGGGACGTTTGTCCCACGACGCGCGCAGCCCGTACAGTAAAACGGCCTACGACGAAACGAGCCTCAAGCGCCGGAAACACTCCCGACGACTTCCTCGCACGCACATCCTGCCTGGGGCGTGTGCGTGTCAGGGAGTAATCCGGGTGTTCCGTTCGCCGCTCGTACGTCCCAGACCCCCGCGTGGCGCAGTCATGGCCTATACTTATATGCATGGGATTTCGAAGAGAGGAGCCATCGATGGGCTATTTGGGAGAAGACACCTGCAAGCTGGGCTTTGGCCTCATGCGCCTGCCACGACTCGAGGACCAGACCATAGACGTTACACAGGTGGCACAGATGGCCGACGAGTTCCTGGCCGCGGGCGGCACCTACTTCGACACGGCCTGGGCCTATGACGGGTCAGAGGAGGCCATCCGCACGGCGCTCGTGGAGCGCCACCCACGCGAGAGCTACACGCTGGCAACCAAAAACGCCGCCTGGCTGGGTCCCAAGAGCGCGCAGGAGGCGCAAGCCCAGCTGCAGGTCTCGCTCGACCGTCTGGGCACCGACTACGTGGACTACTACCTGCTGCATAACCTGGGTGCCACGCGCACCAAGTTCTTTGAGGAGTGGGGCATGTGGGAGTGGGCCTTGCAGCAAAAGCGCGAGGGCAAGATCCGCCATCTGGGCTTTTCGTTCCACGACAACGCCCAAACGCTGGACCAAATCCTTGCCAAGCACGCCCAAGACGCCGAGTTCGTGCAGCTGCAGATTAACTACGCCGACTGGGAGGACGGCTCGGTGCAGAGCCGCAGGATCCACGAGGTCGCACGCAGCTACGACAAGCCCGTGGTGATCATGGAGCCGGTCAAAGGCGGCACGCTGGCCGCACCGCCCGAGCCCGTGGCGCAGATTCTGGCCGCGGCAGACCCCAACCGCACGCCGGTTGAGTGGGCACTGCGCTTTGCCCTCAACACCGAGGGGCTCATCGCATGCCTCTCGGGCATGAGTTCGCTGGAGCAGATGCGCCAGAACCTGCAGACGCTTGAGCGCCTCAGCCCGCTCACCCAAGCGGAGCTGGACACCTTGGCCGCCGCGCGAGCAGCGCTTGCACGGCTCATTGCCGTTCCCTGCACGGGATGCCACTACTGCATGGAGGACTGCCCGGTGAACATGCCCATCTCCTCGATCATGGAGAGCCTCAACCGCGCGGCACTGTACGGCGAAGCGCGTGGCAAGCGCCACTACGGCTTTTCCACGAGCGACGGCGCGCGCGCATCGGACTGTATCCAATGCGCGCAGTGCGAGTCGGCCTGCCCGCAGCAAATCGACATCGTCCATCAGCTGGAGGTCGCGGCGAGCAAGTTCGAGTAACGCCGAAGCCGTACTCGAGGGGCTGTCCCCCGTGTTCAGGGGACTGTCCCCCGAGTACGGCGCTGTGCCGCGGCCGCGGTACCGAACCTAGAACTGTTCAGATGGAGGTTGAAGGTCAATATTCGTGTCTTTATGTGGAGAAAGCGCCTAGCGTCCCGCGCCTTCTGCAAGCAGTCAAGCGCGAGCGCTGTCCTTCTCACCAAAGTCTCGCTCCTTCATCTTCTGTAGGATGTATTCCATGCTTTGCTGACCTGCGAATCGGCGCTACAGAATGGCAGGGAATGGGTTTAGTTCCCGGATGCCCGCCAAGCGGCTCACGTCCTCAGGAAGCAACTACGTACTCCCGGTGACCGTCCGCATAGAGCAGGTACGCCCTCTTCGTGCTCGCGTCATACTTGGGCAGGGGGACGCCGAGTATGAGCTTCTCCTCGTTGGCACGCCTCACCGCCGCGGCGAACCTCTTGTCGAGCTCCCCGTCCTCCAGACCGAACATTCTCTCGTCGTTCTCTTCCGTCATCCAAACCTCCTTGTGCGCCTATCCAATTCCAGCAAAGAGAGTTGGCCTTTGTTTGCTCCTGGTACGCCAAGAGTACCTGCCCGATTGGGCCGGTTGGCAAACACGTGCAATCCCGCTCCCCTTTGGCTAGATTTTCGCGTATATCCTGTCTACTCGTACGGTGCGGGTCGGTTTCTTGTATCGCTTCACGAAGGTGAGGTCAGACCTCCACCTGCTCACTGCCACAGACATGCGGGGGTTGCCCTCACGCTGAGAGATGAGCCATTCGAGCAGATGCGCTATGTCCTGAGCCGACTGTATGCGGTTTTCGATGACGAATGAGATTATCGTTCGACGTTCCACCTCGGACAGGTTGTCCTGCTGGTTCACGGTGTAGCCGTACATGTGGAGGATAGATTCGGAGGCCAGGTTGCCGTAGAGGCCGTCTCCCACCCGCTTGGTTCCCAGGTCCTTCTCCTCGACTATCTTGCAGCAAATGTAGCCCCGTCTCTTGAGTCTCGTGTAGGTACCCTCTCCCATGAAGTACTTGCGGCACTTGGGGCACCAGTACGCGTCGAACTCGACGGGAATTGGGCTGCCTCCCGACCTAGGCAGTATGGACACGGTCGCCCGTATGGGTTCGAGGCTGTGGCCGTTCGTCCTGTGCGAGCCGTAAGAACGCCTCACCAGGAACTCGTTCACATGTATGGGTTTGGCTTGCTTTTCGGTCGTCTTCCCGGACGTATGCGCAGATGACTTACTGGCATCGCGCGGCACATTCCCGTATCGCGCAGTCTTTCGTTGCGCACGCTTCGATAGGGTTGGTTCGCGGCCAGGCGTTACGTTTCTCAACGGTCCGTCATTTGTTGTGGGTGTCTTGTCACCCGCCCCATTCGCTTCCTCAAAGGCTGCATCGAAAGCAGCCATGGTGTCAGTACAAGGTTGGAGAACGTTGTATCGAAGAGCGTGCATCTCGGATAGATTACGACTGATTCCGCCGAAGTTGGCCTGCATGGCATCACGCTGACGCCAGTCGTCATCCAAATAAGCGGCGTGAACAAAGAAGAAACGCTTGCCGTCTACATTCATACATTTCACACCACGTATGAACACCCCGTTCTCGGCATGCATGCTCTTTGGCTCCGTCCATGCCCACTCTTTTGCACCACTGCATTCTTTGAAAACGCGCTGCAAGAATTCCTCGTAGGTCACCAGAAGCTGTTCGAGCGAGCAGCCAAGGTAGTACTCAGCCTCGCGCAACGCGACATAGGGATTCTTCTCGAGGCCTTTCTCTAAGGACTCGTTGAATCCCTCGAAGCCGACATCGCTCATATGCTTTATGAATGCTTCCTCACCGACGTTCTTAAAGAAGCACACAAGCCGAATGTTGCCCGCAACGTCAAGCTGCTCAACCTGGGGCGTTCGTACAACAGGAGCGTTGACACTCGTGTCCCGCGACACACCTCCATGATTGTCGTCATCGTCAAAGGAATCGACACCCAGCTTCCTGAGAAGAGAAACGAAGTACCCCTGATCGTACTTGTCGACAAATGTAAGATCTCCACGCAAGAACGACCTGGCCAGCGCATATGGCCGCTGTACACCGTCAGCAGCTGATCTCACGACTATTGACGCCCTGGTAACTCTAACCACTTCGCCAAGCGTTCCGTCAGCGAACTTGACGGTCTTTCCCGCAAGGTGGCGAGATGCAGCTTCCTGGTCTTTCTTGTTAAGCCGAACGTTCTTAGCCATTCTTATCCTTTGGAGCTAATCAGTCATACGCCAGCAAGTAGCCAGTTCGCCTCGGGGCATAGCATCTCCTTACCCGTCGAACCTGTAATCCCCAATATGAAGCGTGTTGCAGTTCTCCGTGAGCGCCCTGGTCGTCGGCACCGGTATACCCTCATCGACACGAGCGTGCACCTCGAAGCTAAGCTCCACGTCCGCTCCGTCGAGCTGCATCAGCTGGCTCACGATCTCGTCCATGATGGTGCGCACGTCGCGGTTCACGCGTGTGTTGTCGAGCTTGGCGCTCATGGTGAAAGAAAGCGGCAGTCTCATCTGCTCGCCGCCAGTGCTTCCACCGCCAGTG
>JAUMWN010000138.1 GCA_030529625.1 Coriobacteriales bacterium | reverse complement strand
AGCGAGCCCGGCGAGTGCTACCAGATGGACTGGGGCTTCCTGAAGGTGGAGGATTTGACCTCAGGCGTCGCTTCGCCGATGTGCTGTGCGAACACATCTCTCGCAATCGCGCAACCGCCGCTCCATGCCCGCATCTGCAATTTCAACGGAACAGTTCGTCGTGTGATCCCGTGCGCTGAAAAACAGCGAGACCGTTTCCCGTCTTCCATATTACAAGCCAGTCGCCAGCGTTTGCGACATGACATTCGCTGCTGCCCGACCAGACGCCTTTGAGGGAGTGCATGTTATGCCGCTGCCGCAGAATAGCTCTCGACTGCTCGGTGTCCTCAAGAACCAGATTAACAACCCCTCCGAGTAAATCGATATCAAAGTGCTTCTTCTTGAGCGATTGGACATCGCGCTCGAACTTGGGGGTGTACTGTGCGGAAAGCATTTACAACCCCATAGAGGCAAACATATCCTCAGCAGACTTATAGCCCGGCCCACCAGCAGCGATGATGGCATCTGCCTCACGGATTGACTCGAGCGAGTCCGCATTGGGCTCAGGATCGGAGAGGTTGAGGGGAATCCTGTTCTCTCTGATCATCTGCTTGTAGAACGCTCGCGTTACGGAAGAGAGGTCGAATCCAAAATGCTCCGCGATGCGCGAGGCACCTTCCTTTATTTCGCTGTCGACCCGAATTGTCACCGACGAAGCAGCCATGATGCCTCCGATTCCTTACGTATTGACATCGTAATTATATCGTCTTACATAGGTGGCTTCAAGGTCTCTGATTCGACGCCGCCGAATAAGAACTATACCCGCCACGGGCAGCGCGAGGCCGTCAGGCGCGACGTGTACCGCGTGGCGGCGGCCCCCACCTTCCGCAAGAAGGAAAAAGACCCATGCTTATAAATCTCTCCTCGACCGCTCGACGACCCTGCCGCCAGAGCGGGTAACGCCGGCCAACCGGCTCCGCATCGCGGGCATCTTAACTTGCGACCGTAGTAGTGTCCGAAACAGGGAGTCTATCAAGGAGAGCGCTCGCTGCCCATGCCTATTCTTTGGCGCAATCCTTCAAGCTGTTCGGTAAGGTCTGCGTCATCTGCAACAGAGAAGCTTTTCACGCGATGAACTGCAAACCTCACGGCACGGCTCATCTTGTCAATACGCAAGGAACGCATTTGGGCCGTGATGCGCTCGTGTTCCAACGCGAGAGCCGAGGAGATCTGTGACGATTGCCCCATGGCGTCGTTGACGAGACGCTCCATATGCTCGTTGGTCGTGTTCGAGGCAGCTTGGGCGATCTGCGCGAAACGGGTTAACGCAGACACGGTCAGCGTTGCATCCACGCTAACAACGCACACGAGGACAAGCGAGAGGGCTTCAAGCGAAGCGGGGGGAACTGCGGAGGTCATCATAACGTGGCTCGAGGGCGGGTGCGCGACAGAGCCTAAGGAGTTCGTCTCCCTCGTCGAGCGTACTGTACTCCACGATCTGCCAAATGCGCTGTCGCGACGGACGTGATTGGCAGTCCTTCCACATGCTAGATTTGCGCGCTAGAAAACAAAGACCCGCCTTATACAAAAGGTCGGAGGGTTTTTCCCCTTACGAAAACGCACTCGTCATACCAGCCCCAAGCTCCGCAAGGCAAAGATCCAGACAAACAGCGTGACGAGCGACACCACGGTGGAGATGGCCACGAGCTCTCCCGCGAGCTCTCCGTCTCCGCCCATGTTCTGGCTCATGGTGTAGGCGTTTGCCGAGATGGGGGTGCCAAACATGATGAAGCAGACGAAGGTCTCGAGCTGCGGCAAGCTCGCGGCCACGCATGCGGCCACTGCCACCGCGGGGATGAGCAGCATCTTGGCGACGAGCACCCAGGAGATGGTCCTCATGTCGCGCATCACGCCCGAGGCGTGGATGGTGCCACCCAGGACGATCATGGCGAGCGGCGTGGTGAGGGCCGAGAGCTTGGAGACGGTGGACTCCACAGCCTGGGGCAGGCGTATGCCCAGAAGCGAAAAGGCCAAGCCGACCATGGCTCCGAGGAAGAGCGGATTGGTGACGATCTTCCTCGCGAATGCGGGCACACTATTAGAGCCGCCTCGGTAGTATTCCAGCACCACGATAGCCGCCACGTTGTACACGGGCACGAATATGGCGACGACCACGGAGGCCAGCGCCGCTCCCTCGGCGCCGAAGAGCGTCTCGGCCATACCGATGGCGTAGAGCACGATGTTGGAGCGGTTGAGGCACTGGATGATGACTCCGCGCCTGGCATCGTCCCCCTCTAACTTTGGTACAACGACTGCCGACACGGCAATGACGGTGGCGAGCAGGGCGAAGCACACGCCGATGAGCAGGCTGCTCTCGGCAAAGCTCGCGGAGATGGCATGCGTGTTGTAGAACATCGTGATGGGATAGAGGGCGACGAATATGAACTGGTTCAGCTCTTGCAGGAAGCTCTCGCGTGCGAGACGGGACCGCACGATCAGCCAGCCCATGGCGAGGAAGATCAGATAGGGCGTGACGGCGTCTACCGCGACGGACAGGGCATCCATGGTTTCCTCCCTTGCTTGGCGTACCGTGATTGGCAGAAGTATCTGCGCCATGTACCGTCGCGTCTTGCCGAAACGCATCACGTTATTGCAAAATATCGTCAGACAGCAAGGAGGTGAGAGGGAATGTGCAAGCCAGCCCAATCGCTCCACGACCCAAATCCACAGTCCAGCGAATCGTTTCCCGTGCTGCTCATGGACTATGGCGAGGGACGCGCGAGCGTGAAGAGACGCTCGTTCGGACGTCTACATTGGCATGCAGACCTGCAATTTATCCTCGTAAGCATGGGTTCGCTCGAGCTGGACTGCTCCGGGGCGCACACCGCGCTCGCTGATGGGCAGGGCGCCCTCCTCAACGCGGGGGTGCCGCACCGCATCGCTCCCAGCGTCGGATGTGCCTACACGTGCCTGTTGTTCCCCGCGAAGATGCTGGGCTTCTTCCCAGGAAGCGAGATGTCGTCGCGCTGCGTGGAGCCCTACGTAGGAACCGTCGGGGAACCTTGCCGAATACTGGACGGGAGCGAGGCGTGGCACCAGGAAGCATTGCGCGAACTCTGGAAGGCGACTTCTCTCCTGCGCAGTGGCGACGGCCCACTTCAACGCTACTGCGCCTGCGCGGCCATCGCCGCCGCCTGGGGCACCTATGTGGCGAACATCGACCTCCCCTTTCGGAATCCAGCCCTAGCCCTCGCGGAAGAGCGCATGCGCGCCTTCGCCAGTTTCATCGACGAGCACTATGCCGAGCACGTGAGCCTCGCGGACATCGCCGCAGCCGCCAGCGTGAGCAAGGCCGAGTGTGGTAGGGTGTTCCGCTGCGTGCTGCAGACGACCCCCTACGCCTATCTCACGGAGGTCCGCATCTCACATGCGACAGAGCTCTTACGTGAAGGGCAGCTTTCGGTCGCGGACGTCGCCTCCGAAACAGGCTCCGGAGGCGCGAGTCACTTCTCCAACGCGTTCAGGAAGGCAACGGGCATGTCCCCAAGGGCATACGTCAAGCAGTTTGCCAATCCCCTTCATGGCACACCGCCCACCGCTTCGCTGCCACCAGACCAAGTTGCCACCCACTAGCTCGACAGCAAGACGGACATGGGGGCCGCCAACCAGGCTCATCCGGGTCAACCTTTCTGGTCTACGCGATCAACCTTTGCTCAACCGCGATTGGCTCACGATGCCTCACACGATTCCCTGTTTGACGTCGTTTACTATATACTACCTGCAGTTATGCTATTCCTGGTGTTCCAGCGTGAACAGCAGGTTACAGCCTTTTGTAATCCTTAAGAATCATGAGGTCGGGGTTCGAATCCCTGCGTCATAGCAGGGTTCGAACCCGCGAGGGCGCGAGGCGCCAGCGGCGCCTCGCGGGCTGAGGCCGAAGGCCGAAGCCCATGAGCGTTGCGAAGCAACGCGGCGAATCCCTCACGGCGAACCAGAATAATACGGGGTCCCAAGCTCGGGGCCCTTTTTTGTTAGGCGTCGCCACTGAGTCTGATCCGCGGCCACGAAGACTCACAGGCCTTGACGCAGAAGTTT
>JAUMWN010000079.1 GCA_030529625.1 Coriobacteriales bacterium | reverse complement strand
CCCAGCACGGAGGTGTGCATCTTAAGACAAAACAGGTGTTCTCATCTGTGTTTGTGTCCCCCAAAGAGAGTACAATGGACTCGAACAGCAGTTCTCTATGGGAGGGGTGGCAATGCGAGGCGTCGTTGGCAGACACAAGCAATACGTCGAGGTAATCGTGGACGTGGCGGAGGATGGCACCAAGACCCCGCTCACCATAGTGTGGGAGGACGGCACGCACTATCCCATCGCCTGCGTGCTCGACGTGCGGCCGGCCTCGTCCAAGCGCTTTGCCGCCTCGGGCGTGCGCTACACCGTGCGCGTGGGAACGGTTGCCACGCACCTGTTTTGCGAGGGGGACCGCTGGTTCGTGGAGGCAAAGGAGGCGCCGCTGCCATGAGCGACAGGGGAAACATCGCCAACACCGGCGTATACGGCGGTCTTCCCGACCGCGAGAAGAAGTATGTGGACGTGGTAAGCCTCACCACGGCGGACGCACTGGTCACTCCCCTCTACATCGTGTGGGACGACGGACGCAGGTTTGCCATCGACAAGGTAACCAACCGGCGCCAGGCCCACTCCCTCAAGACCGGGGGAACCGGCATGCGCTACACCATTCTGGTGGGCGGCAAACAAACGTACCTCTACTACGACGACTACCGCAAGAAGTGGTTCGTCGAGGCAAAGCGCATGCGCCGCCCGGACCCGTAGCGCGCCGTGTCGGGTCAGATGAAACCTGAAGTGCAACAGTGTTGCAGATAGTCTTGCAAGCGAAGCTTTGGTTTCGATGCGCGAGGTACCTCGAGTGCGAGCACGTCGGAAGGGCGTGCCGGGGCTGCAAGACGTCGTTCGTGCGCTGCAGGGACTGCAGGACGCGCAGCTGCATCGACTCGTGCCCCGACTTCGAGCTCAGGATGTGCCCGAGGCCGTGCCCGAAGAGGTCGAGATGCACGTTCCCGAAGGTGCGCTACCGCGCCGAGGAGGCCCAGGCGGCATACGAGGCCAGGCTCTCGTCCAGCCGCTCCGGCGTGGACCTCACCGAGGGTCAGCTGGCGCAGGTTAACGCCGTCGTGGCGCCGCTCGTGCGACAGGGCCACAACTTCGAGGCGATATGCGCGTCGCACCCCGAGCTCGAGGTGTGCGCTAGCTCATGCACTCGTGCCTGGCGCACTGCGGCAAGTACCACTGAAGGAAGGGCAAGCCGGAGCTGCAACTCTTCGAGGAGGTGCGGCAGGAACGTCCCCGCCGCGCCGTGCACCGCCCCTATGCGACGAGTCCTTCTCGCCTGGCGAAGCGCACCCACATGAACGCGTCGTGGTGGCCCATGCGCATCGCCCGGCACATCAGACGCGCCGCCACGTCGAAGCACAGGGCGCCTCCGTCTCCGCATTCATAAGCGAGCGCCGCGAGGTAGGTTGCGTGGGCGTCGCCCACGGAGCCCATGACCATGCAGCAGTCGAGCTCGAGGGCGTCGGTAACACGTCCGCGCCACACGATCTCGTTGTAGACGGTACGGATGGCGGGGTAGTCGGCCTCCGTGACCGAGCCCCGCAGGATGGGGCCGCGCAGGTAGCGCCAGTCCCCGCGCGTCCGTTCACGGTGGTCGGCCAAGCGCTCGGCATTCTCGCGCTCGGCGAGCCTGAGCGCGCGACCGGTAAGGCCCTCGGTCTCGGCGAGCTCGGGGCCCTCCCAGCCCGAGAGGAGGTGGCGCGCGAGGTAGTTCTCGGCGCGGTGCGAACCCATGTCGGCCGCCTCTTTGAGAAGGCCGACCCCCGCAGCCTCGTCGGGCGCGCCAGCGGTGCCCTCGATGGTGCACATGCCCAGCACGTAGGTGGCCAAGCGGTCGCCGGCCTCGCGGGCAACCTTGAGCCGCTCGACTCCGAGGCGACGGGCGGCGAGGATGGGCATGGAGAGCAGCTCCATGCCGGGGTAAGTGAGCCCGTGGCGTCCCAACGGGAGCGGGGCATCCGTGGCGGCGGTGTTGGTCGTGGCGGTGGCGTTCAAATCGATCATGAAGGTCTCCAATCTCCGGATGTGCCATGCGCCCTGTGCGCATGGCGTTGCATGCACCCATACGGGTGTCCGTGCGTTAAACCCGCCGGACCTGCCGGGCGCCACCCCGGTGGTTACCGTTGGGCCGGCTTTTGGCCGGTATCCGGTTGACAAGGTCCGCAGACGCCCGCGACGCATGCACAAGCGACAGCCTCGAGACATAAATCACCTGTGGGGTCGTCTCTTGGCTGTCGCTAGCGGCGTCTGCTTGTGCCTGCGGACCTTATCTCATTGGGATTGTTTCCTTCGTCGTTTCGATCGGATGGAAGTGGTGAAATGCGCCACAAATACTACTTTACCCCAACTTGACGGGCTTAATACATAGTTTCCTAGGCACGCTTCATTCTTTCGTCTCGGCTAGCTTGGAGACGCACGATTGCGTCTACAAGGTATCGTTCACCTGTGATGGGCGGTCGTAGGTACTGACGTTGCAGCCGATAACGACGCTCAAGCTCGCTTACCTATTCGGTAGTGCCGCAGAAGGCGTGTTGTTCTTGATTTTTGGCGGGGCGTTCGGGAATCTACCGTTTGTTTAAGCGCTTCGGCATGACTCAAGAGGGAAATGGCGATTTGGACTGACATGGCTTGCGGGAAGCGTTGGCGTCGCGTGTGTGAGCGATACATCCATCTTGGCAGCTCGCTCTGCATTTGGGCGGGGGAGCCCCTTGTGCACCACATCGTCGTTGATGCTTCTCGTGCGTACTTGATCATCAACTGCACTGATGTCGACAACTTGGAGCGTGCGCACGTTGATGGCCAGGTCGCCGCGGTAAAAGAGACCCTCACCCACATAGGTGAAGTCGCGTAGCTTGTCTTCCCATGCAAAAGGCTCTCTGAGTTGCATGCCGTGCTTGCCCATGAAGATGATCTCGCTCACAAGTGCAAAAAGGCCCGTAACGGTTTGTGAAGACAATGATACTAGCCATGGCTCTCCGACTAAGCCACCTTCAGTCCGCGTACTTGCGTTCAGCTGCTACCGCGAACGTGACGTATCCCGAGCAGCCCTCATCCGAGCAGGGTATCACACCGTCGAGCCCTTCGTACCCTATCGGAATCCCCTCGGCTGAAAAGAGCAACCTCTCGTCGAGTTTCAGGCCTTTGCCGCGATGCCTGCCGTTGTGCAGCTCCGCGCTCCCCGGCACGTATCGCAGCGTCACTGGCTCGGATGCCCACACGGCGCATTGTCCCCAGATCTTAACCGGGAGCGTAGTCGTCGATTTGATAATCGCGTTCGCATACTTCCACTCGAATGCCCCTAGGACACCCGGGAACGAAGCACTGAACCGTACGTCTCGAGCCGCCCCCTCATCACCTGCGCTTGGTACCGCATCGTTCATATAGCTAATATGGAACCTATACCGTTCGCCAGGTACAACTTGCAGGCTTGCACGATGCTTCGAGGTCGAGTTCACCGGCCTGGCCTTCATGAACAATCTCTGGTCGCCAATGGTTGGATCATCCTTAATCGAGTTAAACGATGCATGCATGGGTGGCGTATCCATAGTGAAGAGTTCGCGCCCTGGCCCCCAGCCCCCATTCGGAACAACACTATCGTATTCCAGCTCCTGGGAAGAGCGATTTGCCATCCTATCGTCATGCGCATTTGATGACCTTCCTTCGGGATCCACGTCGATATCGATGATGCTAACCAGGTCCTCGTCGCGCGTCACAGAGAAATCCGAGACAGCGAGCCTCGCGTTATGCGCTCCTATGACGCGGTCGCAGATGTTCCTGACCCCCCGCGCGTTGCCGAAGTCCCTCCCATGCATCTTCGCCTCGATCGCCTCGCGTATCACTGCGCTGCTCGCCAGCACGCTGTACCCGCGTCTCTCGAGATCCCTCACGAATATCTGCTCCAGCTCGTCGAGGC
The DNA here is from genome assembly GCA_030529625.1 of Coriobacteriales bacterium. Taxonomy (GTDB): domain Bacteria; phylum Actinomycetota; class Coriobacteriia; order Coriobacteriales; family Atopobiaceae; genus RUG440. The sequence goes on along the minus strand of JAUMWN010000079.1, from coordinate 10,858 downwards.
TGTAGTCGGGAAACTCGAGTATGTTCGGTAGCCTGCTGCGGAGCCCGGAATTCGAGTCGAGGAACTCCTGCATCTCCGCAGTGTAGCCCGCCAAGATGACCGCGAGGTTGGCCCGGTTGTTCTCGATCTCGCTCACGAGCATGTCCACCGCCTCACGTCCGAAGCTGTCACCCTCGCCCGAGACCAGCGAGTATGCCTCGTCGATGAACAGGATTCCGCCAAGGGATCTCTTGACGACCTCCTTGACCTTGAGTGCCGTCTCGCCCTGGTACCTGCCCACGAGGTCCGCCCGGACGCATTCCACGAACACGTCGGGACGCTTCAGGAGGCCAAGGTGGTAGTAAATACGTGACAGCATTCTGGCGACCGTCGTCTTTCCCGTGCCCGGGTTGCCCGTGAATACCATGTTGAGGGAAAAGCTGTTCTGTACGGTCGTCAGGCCGCGCCTTTCAAATTCTTTCTGCACACGGACGTTGTTCACAAACCCCTTGACTTCGTCCTTCACGGGAGCCAAGCCAATGAGGTCGTTGAGCTCGTCCATGCAGTCCTCTAGCGTTGACAAGTCTTCCTCGACCTCGCCGAAGTCCGACGAGATGAGCGTCTGAAGGTCTTCAGTCGTAATGCCGCCTATATCGCCTGACAGCCGCAATGCCTGCCTCTCGATAGATTCGTCGAGCAACCGTCTGGCAAATCTTGCGTTGTCGAAGGTCTCGTCAACCTTTTCGAGCTCGATTCTCGAGAGTATAACGGGGCGCGCGTCCGTCCTGATATAGAAGTGACGCGAGCTTGCCATGGATACCAGGATGTCCACGAGCTCGTCCGACGTGTAGTCCTCTATGTGCACCTGACGGTTGAAACGCGATGAGAGACCTGGGTTGACGCCACGCATCATTTCGCTCATCCGGTCTCGATAGCCCGCCATGATGCAGCAGTATTCGCCTCGATGATCCTCCATGTCCTTCATGAGCGTCTCGATCGCCTCAGCGCCGAGGTCGCGGTCGTCGCTCTTCTTAAAGAGGGTGTAAGCCTCGTCGATGAAGAGCGTTCCTCCCCGAGCCGCCTCTATCGCCGCGTTCATTCGTTCTGCAGTCGCACCGTAATACTGCCCGTCGACGAGCTTCGAGCGGTCGACCTCGATGAAGGCGTCGCTTTCGAGCATACCCATTCCTCGCAGCATTCTTCCGATTATGCGCGCGACTGTCGTCTTGCCCGTCCCAGGGTTGCCCGTGATAATGAAGTAGAAGCCCTGCTCAAAAGGTGCGATATCTAGCATTCTTTGTCGCTCGGCATCGATCTTGAATCGCTTGTACATGCCGTCCAACTGGCCCTTCACGTCCTCCATACCGATGATGCCGTCGAAGTAGGGTCTCAGCTCGGCGGAATACTTCTCGTTGCCGGCATAGTGAACATGCAGGAACCTGTCATCTGAAGCCAGCCGCGAGCTATCGCAATTCATGGAATTCGTACCCCCCGAATCGCTGTTCCCTACGTGCACGCTCCCTTTCTGAACTGCTGCCGCATGGGCTCCAGATGAGAGCTGTTTTGAAGGCGTGTCAGCCTCCCGCACAGCATACGGGAAGCCCTCCTGTGACGCAACGTCAGCAGCAATCCCGATCTCCAATGCGTAGAGACGTTTGCCGTCCATGTAATAGCCGGTCTCCCAACTGCCGTCTGGGCGGTGCACCGTGATGGTCCCGCATGGTTGGCCGTCGATGAACGATCCCTCCCATTGGGTTCCGTCTGGTGCCCACATCTTCCCGCAACCCTCGATGCGCCAGTATCTGTCTACCTTGCCTGTGTAGCTGTAGCCATCCTGCCAGGTGACGCGATAGTCCACATCATCGCTTGGGTCCCAGCCAGAGAATTCGCCCTCGTAGGTCGGGCCACCATTGTCGCGAACCCGCATTCTACCGCTTGGCTTGTCGTCGTCAAACTTGCCGAACCACGTCCGGATATCGCAGTCGACGTATTCGCCCCTTCCCTGCCGGCGATACCGCCCATCGCCCGTCTCAGCCATCTCGCCACGATAATGCGATCCATCTGCGTATTGAAATGAAATGTCACCAATCGGCTGGTCTAGGCTGAACTGCCCCTCGAACGAGCTGCCGTCGGACCATTTGATTCGGCCTTTGCCGTCGCGGAGCCCCTGCCTCCACTCGGCTATCTCCACTTGGGTGGCCTTACCGCCAGAGTCTCGCCAAACGCGCTTACCTCTCCCGGTCTGCTTTCCCTTTGACCACTGGCCCTCGAAGGTGATGGAGCCCCTGTGCGCCGGGTAGGTCATCGTGCCGAAGCCATGCGGCTTTCCGTGATCGAACTGGCCCACGTATCTCAGCCCTGAAGCATATTCCATCGCGCATTTGCCGGAGAGCATCCCGTCATGAATCTCGCCTAGATAGTGGTCGCCATTGTCGAACATGATCTCGATACCACACCCGTTCTGGGCTTCCAAAGTGCCAAGTTGGCCTTCGGAAATACCATCGTTGTCGAAGGTGAGAACAATCCTGTTGTTGCCAAGCTGAAGAAGTTGCCCGTCCATGCGATCAGCACCTCGTAATGAAAGCGGCTATATAGCGTGTGCTCGAGTGTGCGCTTGTTGTGACAAACGTGCTTATGCGCCTCGACATCGCTTCCCGAGCCGATTGCAGCTCCTCATGTGCCGAGACCCGAGAACCAACCTAGTTTAACTGCCCCACAGACGGTCGCGTCACTTCAGCTAGGCTAGCGTCTTGTTCCGTTCGTTCAATGGACCTGTAAAGGTCGGATGCCACCCGTCCACAGAGATTCCGAGACACCCGTCATGTACTGGCCATGCAAGAGATAGCCGGACCGCCTAGCGAGGTCCCCTACTCAAATCCAATCGGGTGAGTCAGGCGTTTCGCGGGACCTAAGACTCACCAATAAGAACAGTATGTTTCGCCTGAGGTTTATAGACAAGCTAGAGGAGTTGTCAAGTGAGCGAATTTATGCTCAAGAGGCACGTACGGCAGTGCATGTGTGTAATACGATAGGGCACTACGAATCCCGATATCAGTAATAACCGACTTCATCCGGCGGCAATCTTCAAACGTCCGAAACTGCTCGAAGAGGGTAATGCTGAGTTCACCCATTGCGTCGGCGAGCAGGCAGCCTTCTTGGTACTTGCAGTGCAAGTGTTCACTCACGAACCCATTCTTGTGATACACTGTGGTGGAGCAGAGGTAGCGTCAACGCAAGGACCTCCGCGGCGGGCTCATGTCCTGCAAATTGGCAACTGAGAGGAAATGTCCATGTGTGGGGTATTGACGAGTTTGGCTTAGCGATGACCTGCAATACTGGCGTGTTGCGGAACTCCAGCGCGAGCCATCGCCGCACACCGTGGCCATGCCTAGTCCTGATCCTTCTCGTGACGATTGTGCTGGCTGGGTGCTCCGGAAGCAGTACGAGTAAGCCGAGCGACGGCCCGCTCCCGGTCGCAGAGGCAAACATGACGATGACCCCGCTTTTCGAACAGCCCGCCCACGAGTACAACAATGAGCTTACAAAGGTCGCTGCGCGGATGAGTGAGAAATCCGAGCAGGTCAACGAGTATACGGACCTACGCGGGTACCTCGAGTCGCTGGGTTTCAGAGAGATGCAGTTCTCGAACTACAGCACGTCCGGCGCATTTGCGCTCGCAGGTACCCACATTGTGGTCGACGGCGAGACCGTGCCCCTCCTCGTGATTGTCGCCAGGGGAAGTAAGACCTTTCAGGAGTTCGCTGGGGACTGGACGAAGGGGCACATGTGGGAGAAAACCCACGAGTTCCTAGGCAGGAACGCGTACGACAACGTGTACGACTTCTACGAGCAGATTTGGCGCGAACTTGAGCCCTTCGCGCGGGATGCCTTCGACCTGGACGGCGCCAAGAGGATGAAGGTACTGGTGACGGGCCATAGCCTCGGCGGCGCCGCTGCAAACATGGTCGGTGCCCGCCTTACGGAGGGGGCAGGCGGAGACGGCTGGTGGTCGGGGAAGGCTGGCCAGGACGACATTTACGTGTATACCTTCGGTGCCATCAAGGTGCTCGACGAGAACGTGAGCATAGAGGACGGATACGAGAACATCCACAACGTGTACAACGAGCTCGACTCGTTCGGTCCCCACGGGAACTGGAAGGACGTAGCCGCCAGTGACCCCGCGGCGAAGTTCGGCCACGTGGATATGTACACGCTTGACGATGGCGAGGACGGGTGGGCCATCTGGGACAGGACCTCAAACAACCATCTCATGGACAACTACCGCCGCGCCATCGACCAGGGGCTTGTCTCGTGCACCGGCGTTCGCTCGTCGGAAGGAGAGTCGGAACAGCAGCCAACTGAAGCCAATGTTCCAGACGTCGACCCGAGTTGTGTCGGCAGGTATCAGCTCGCCTCGTACGCAACACAGGACCCAGTCCAGCCGTACCTTGAGTCTGGTGACATGACCGAGTCCAGGACCGTCGAGATAACCACGGTGGAGGGCAATACCATCACCTTCACGCACAGGTACTGGAACGCGCGCAGGGTCGCGGGAGGACACGAGACCGACCCGATAACCGTAGACATCGTCAACGGCCGCGGGGAGTTCAACTATACGACCGAGGGTAGCGCGTGCGGCAACGAGTGGGGAGAAGGATCCATCACGCTCGGTGACGGACATGTCACGATCACGTTTCGGACGTCGGGACATCAGGACTACATCAACGCGACGCTTGACTGTGCTGACATCACTCTCCCTAAAATCGATGAAGATGGAGATGCAGCCCATACGCACGGTGAGGAGTTGCCCCAGGAGGAACCAGAGGACCTCACCGCGCTCGAGACGGAGGCAAGGGACCAGGGACTCTACGTGCTCTCGGGAGTGATTAACATCCACCACGAGGAATGGGGCGACAGCGGATACGTCACATCGATCACGCTCGATGAGCCAATCGACTACACGTACGATTACAAGGGGAATGTCAACGAGGCTACAGCACGCGAAGTGCGCCTGTGCCTCGGCACGGGTGAGTGGTCCGAGTACGAGGGACGCCACGTCGTAGTCGCGTGTGAGTCGCTCTATGGGGCAATGCATCAGGCGTCGATGCAGGGAGTTGATGCGCTGGCTTCGGACGACGTCAAGCTGCTCCATGATTAGCGCAAGGTTGGGTCGTGGTGGTAGACGGAGCAACGCCTCATAGAGACCGACTGCTACCCTGCCTCACATTGTACCGCATTGATGATTGCGTACTGGGATGTCGAATAGAGCGGCCGAGCCCGACGAGGTCGTGCTGAGGCCGAGTCTCATGCCTCATGCACGCCGTGGAGCAGTAGCGGCCTGGCCAGCGAATCGTCTCGAGACAGGGTGGGGGCCGACAGCCGCACATGGCGTCCCATCCGGACCCCGCCGTTGCGTTCTCTCTTTTGCGACGCGTGCGGGGGGTCGGCACGCACATGCCCCGGTTCGGCTCAGAGGCGCCCGCGTCAAGTTCCGTCAGGCGCTCTCGAAGGCCTAGGCGCAACGGCTCGGCCGCGTTTTGCAAGATGGGGCGCAACTGTTGCGTTTCGGCTTGCAGTGTTGCGGTTGGTTTTTCCAGCGACCCGCACCGTGCCTCTGGCTCGCCACGCATATTCGGCCTCGTCGGCGCGCCTATCATGCGCGCCGATAAGCTATACTATTTAATGAGAAACCAAGCATGGGCAAGCATCACACAGATGGAGAGTCAATGGGTCACTTTTGGGCTGGCGTTCGCGCACGCTCGCACAAGGTGGAACTGCAAGGCATTCACATACCGCATAACAAGGCAACGGCCGAGATGGAGACGAGCGTCATGCCGTTGCCAAGCAGCATCGTGCTGCCAATGTGCCAGCATGTGGGTGCGGCATGCCTTCCACAGGTAAAGCGCAGGCAGCACGTGGACGTGGGGACACTCGTGGGGCACGTGGACGCACGCATGACCGCCGACATCTTCTCCCCCGTCTCGGGCACTGTAAAGGAGATCCGCACCATCCACTACTCGGACGGTCGGTCCGACCAGGCGGTGGTCATCACCCCCAACGGGGAGCAAACCGTGGACGAGCACGTGAGTCCGCCCCAAGTAACCGACTACCAAAGCCTGGTAGAGGCAGTCAGGCACAGCGGCATCGTGGGGTTGGGCGGCGCAGGGTTTCCCACGTGGCTCAAGATGGACACCAACCTCGCGGAGATAGACTGCTGGCTGGTCAACGGCGCCGAGTGCGAGCCGTATCTGTCCAGTGACTACCGCGAGATGGTTGAGTACCCCAACACCATCATCGACGGCATCACGGCATGCCTGGACCTCTCGGGCGTGCCCCGCTCGCTCATCTGCATAGAGGACAATAAGCCCAAGGCCATAGAGACGCTCAGGCAGGCCGCGGCCAACGACGACCGCATCGACGTGTTCGTCCTGCCCGCGCGCTACCCGCAGGGCGCGAGCCGCGTGATCCTGCGCAACGTGACCAGGCGCTCGGTGCCGCGCGGCGGGCACCTCACCGACGTGGGAGCGCTGCTGTTCAACGTAACCACCATGTCGCAGATCGGCCGCTTCCTGCAGGACGGCATGCCGCTTGTTAAGCGGCGCATCACCGTGATGGGCGACATCGTGGAACGCCCCCAGAACCTGGAGGTGTTTATCGGCACGCCCATTGGGGAGATACTCGATCACTGCGGCCTGACGGAGCAACCACGCAAGATCGTGATTGGCGGCCCCATGATGGGCGTGACCCAGGTGGAGTTCTCCAGTCCCATCGTGCGGCAGAACAGCGGGCTGCTCGCGCTGGGAGAGGCCGCCTCGCAGGTGCCGCAAACAACGGCGTGCATTCGTTGCGACGCGTGCGTGAGCTCGTGTCCCATGCACCTTGCCCCCATAGCCATCCAAAAGGCATACCAGCGCACGGACGTGGAGGCCCTCGACCAGCTCATGGCAGACCTGTGCGTGGAATGCGGCACCTGCTCCTACGTGTGCCCGGCAAAGCAGCCGCTCGCCGCGTCAACCCGTCTCGCCCGCAGTCTGCTGCGCTCTGAGCAGCGCAAGGCACGAAAGGGGAACTAGCGCGTTGAATACCAAGGAACAATCTCCCCTGCTGCTGTACACCGCGCCACAGATAACGAGCCCGGTAACCACGCAAACCATCATGCGCAACGTGCTGATAGCGCTGGCGCCCTCCATCGTGGCCGCGATCGTGCTCTTTGGGTTGTCGGCATTCGCCCTCATCCTGCTTTCGGTTGCCTCATGCGTGGGACTCGAGTACCTGTGGTGTCGGATTCGCAAGACGCCCAACACCGCCTGGGACCTCTCGGCGGCGGTCACGGGCGTGCTCTTGGCCTTTAACGTGCCGTCCACCCTGCCGCTGTACATGGTGGTGGTTGGCGCGTTCGTGGCCATTGTCGTGTGCAAGGAGCTCTTTGGCGGCATTGGGCGCAACGTCGTCAACCCCGCCATCACGGCCCGCATCTTCCTGGCCGTGGCCTATCCGGCGGCCATGACCACCTTTGTGGCACCCCACACGATGCCCTTTGCCGACGTGGTGAGCTCGGCCACACCGCTTGCCTCCTCGGCCGGACCCACCACGCTCGTCTCGCTCATGCTGGGCACGCATGCCGGCGTCCTGGGAGAGACCAGCGCCATTGCCATTCTGGTTGGCGGCATCTACCTTTTGGTCACGCGCACCATCACGTGGCACATCCCCGTCGCATACGTGGGCACGGTATGCCTCATGAGCCTGCTTACGGGACGCGACCCGGTGGCGCAGGTGCTTATGGGCGGCCTGCTGCTGGGCGCCTTCTTTATGGCGACCGACTACACCACCACGCCAACCACCACGCGCGGCAAGGTCGTGTTTGCCATAGGCTGTGGCCTCATCACCTGCCTCATTCGCTTTTGGGGCAACCTCAACGAGGGCGTCGCCTACTCCATCCTCTTTATGAACCTCCTGGTTCCCCACATCGACGCGCTCACCCCCAACACCCCGGTGGGTGGAGAGCGGCGCAAGCAGGCAAACGACGGCGAGGGGAGGTAGCGCATGTCCAGCAAGAAGACCGGCACGGTGCTTCCCGTGGTCGTTTTGGTTGTCATCTGCGTGGTGGCGGCTGCGTTGCTTGCCGTGGTGCATCAGGTTACCGAGCCCGTTATTACCCAGGCGGAGGAGCAAAAGGCGCTGGGCATATACACGTCCCTCTTCCCCAATGCCAGTACCTTTGAGGACACGGGCCATACCTCGGACTCCTGCCTTGAGGTCATGCGCGCCCAAGATGCGTCCAACAAGACGATTGGCTACGTGGTCGTCGCCCAGGGCAAGGGATACGGCGGACAGGTGCCCCTGGTCGTGGCGTTCGACGCCGAGGGAACCGTACTCGACCTGGTGGCAATGGACAACGATGAGACGCCCGGGCTGGGCAGCAAGGCCTGCGACCCCACCTACCTCGACCAGTACGTTGGCAAGAGCGCCCATGAGCTGGGCGAGGGCGACGTGGACCTCATCAGCGGCGCGACCATCACGTCCAAGGCGGTGCTGTCGGCGTTCAACGCGGCAGTCGAGGCATACGAGGAGGTGTGCTGATGGCCACCACAGGGTCTGGTACAGGCGATGCCGCCAAGGACATTCTCAAACGCGGCCTGATTCTTGAGAACCCCGCACTGCGGCAGATGCTGGGACTGTGTCCCATGCTCGCCGTGTCCACCGCAGTCGTCAACGGCCTGGGCATGGGGCTGGCAACCACGTTCGTGCTCGTGTGCTCGGAGGTCGTGGTGTCGCTGCTGCGCAAGTGCATTCCCCCAACCGTGCGCATCCCGGCCTATATCACCATCGTGGCGAGCTTCGTCACGATCGTGATGATGCTCACCAAGGCCTACGTCCCGGCGCTCGACGAGGCCCTGGGCATCTACCTTCCGCTCATCGTGGTCAACTGCATCGTCTTGGGCCGCGCCGAGCTCTATGCCTCAAAGCACAAGCCCAGCCGGGCCGCCCTGGACGGCTTGGGCATGGGACTTGGCTTTACCCTCGTGCTCACGCTCATGTCCGCCATTCGCGAGCTGCTTGGCGCCGGCACGCTGCTGGGGTTCCCCGTGCTGCCGTCCTTTATTGAGCCCATGATCGTTATGGTTATGCCCGCGGGCGGATTTGCCGTGCTCGGCTTCCTCATTGCCGCCTCGGTTTGGTTCGAGAAGCGCCTTAAGAAGGGCGAGCCGTCTCCTTCTCGCCCATCGCAGAGCCTGTGCGCCGCATGCCCGCTCGACTGCGGCATCTACGACCCCACACACGAGGACTGTGCGCACGAGGAAACTTCTGAGCGACTTGAGTCGGCTCTGAATAAGGCCTGCAAGACCCTTGAGGAGCGTGATCAATAATGGCCCAGTATGCCTCCATACTGTTTGGCATGATCTTGGTAAACAACTTCGTGCTGGTAAAGTTCCTGGGCATCTGCCCCTTCCTGGGCGTCTCCAAGAACATCGACTCTGCAGCAGGCATGGGCGCGGCCGTAACGGTCGTGATGCTGCTCGCCGTTGCCGTCACCTGGCCATTGCAGCAGCTGCTGGTGCAGTGCGGGCTGGAGTACCTGCAAACCATCGCGTTTATCCTGGTAATCGCCACGCTCGTCCAGCTGCTGGAAATGGTGCTGCGACGCTTCGTCCCCTCGCTGCACGCCTCCTTGGGCGTGTACCTGCCGCTCATCACCACCAACTGCGCGGTGCTGGGCGTGGCCATCCTGACAATCGACGAGGGCTACACGTACCCACAGACCCTCGTGGCCGCGCTGGGTGCCGGGCTGGGCTTCCTCTTGGCTATGGTCATCTTCAACGGCGTGCGCACCCGCGTCGAGGAGGCCAATCCCCCCGAGGCGTTTAGGGGCATGCCCATCACGCTCATCTCTGCGGCCTTTACCGCCATGAGCTTTATGGGGTTCTCCGGCGTCGTAGACCACCTGTTTGGCGCATAGGAGGCGTGCATGGACTCATTGCTGCTCACCATAGCGCTCGTGGGAGGCATAGGCCTTGTGGGTGCGATTATACTGGTCGTTGCGTCCAAGGTGTTCGCCGTTGAGGAGGACGAGCGCCTGGGTACCATCGTGTCCATTCTGCCCGGCGCCAACTGCGGATCGTGCGGCTATCCCGGTTGCGAGGGATATGCCAAGGCCGTGTTGGATGGCGCGCCCTGCAACTCCTGCGGGCCGGGAGGCCACATGGTCGCCAAGCTGCTTGGCAAGATCATGGGCGTCGACGCGGGCGAGGTTACTGTAAAGCGAGCCATCGTGGCCTGTCGTGGCGTGGCCGAGCGCCTCGTGCTCAAGGAGCGCGAGGGGTATCAGGGAGCCCATAGCTGCCGGGTGTATGCCACCATGGGTCACCTGTCGGGCTCATGCACCGACGGCTGCATTGGCTATGGGGACTGCATGGCGTCCTGTCCCTATGGTGCCATCACCCTCAACAAGAACAGCGTTGCGGTGGTCGATCCTGGCGTGTGCATTGGCTGCGGCCTGTGCACCACCATCTGTCCCCGCCACCTCATTAGCCTGCAGGTTATGAACGACGTCTCGGAGGTGTCGTTCGTGCTGTGCCACAACACACTCATGGGCAAGCAGGCCATGGAAGCCTGCGCAAACACCTGCATTGGCTGTCGAAAGTGCACGCGCGTGTGCCCACAGCACTGCATCGTGGTTGAGAACAACGTGGCACGCATCGACACCTCGCGCTGCATCGACTGCAAGGCGTGCATGAACGTGTGTCCCGAGGGTGCCATCTACCCCCTGGTGTGGCTGCCCAAGGAGGAGCGCGACTGAGAAAAGGGGCCAAACCCCTATTCCCATTCTCTATGTTAGACCTCCTTTGACACGAAAGAGTGTTCGAGACTCGGGCTGGTG
>JAUMWN010000016.1 GCA_030529625.1 Coriobacteriales bacterium | reverse complement strand
ACCATGCAGATGGCCATGAGCGGCGTGCGCGACATGAGCCTCATCCTCACGCCGCCGCCGGGCAGGCGTGCCGTGCGCGTGCACGTGGGCGAGTACGACCCCGACGTGGTGAGTGCCGCCATCCGACGCGAGCTCAGCCGAGAAGGTCAGGTGTACTACGTGTCCAACCGCGTGCACACCATGGAAGATGCGCTCGACCGCGTGCAACAGGCCGCACCCGAGGCCCGCGTGGCCATCGCGCATGGTCAGATGAGCGCGAACCAGGTGGAGGAGGTCATGCTGGCCTTCTCCATGCACGAGATAGACGTGTTGGTGGCAACGACCATCATAGAGAGCGGCATCGACAACGCCCACACCAACACGTTGGTGATAGAGGACTCGCAGCGCCTGGGCCTGGCGCAGCTGTACCAGCTCAAGGGGCGCGTGGGACGCGGGCGCGAGCAGGCCTACGCATACTTTATGTTCCCGCCCGAGGAGCCGCTCACGCCCGAGGCCACAGAGCGGCTCACGGCGCTGGGGGAATTCCAGGAGCTGGGCAGCGGCATGCGCATTGCCATGCGCGATTTGGAGATTCGCGGTGCGGGATCGCTGGTGGGAGCCGAGCAGCACGGCAACCTCAGTGGCGTGGGCTTCGACCTCTTTACGCAGATGCTTGGGCAAGCCGTGGCCGAGGCGCGCGGCGAGGTGTCCGAGGGTGACGAGCCCAGCGAGGTAACCATCAACCTCTCGGCCGACTTCTACTTGGCCGACGAGTACGTGCCCGAGGTGGACAAGCGCGTGATGGCCTACCGCAGGCTCGCGTCTGCCACAGAACTCGCGGAGGTGGACGCACTGGCAGCCGAGCTGGAGGAGACCTGGGGTGCCATGCCGCTTGCCGCGCGCAACCTCTTCGACCGCGCCCGCGTGCGCATTCGCTGTGAGCGGCTGGGCGTTACCAGCGTGGCGCTCACGGGCGGCCGCATCGTGTACACGGGCATCGAGGTGCCGCGCGACGTGGCCAAGAAGCTCCGTGCGGAGCGCGGGTTCTACTACCCCAAGACCGCCCAGCTCAAGTACCCGTTCCGCCGTGATGCAGAGCAGTTGCTGCCCGTGGTTCTCTCCGTCCTTGCCCAGGTGGGTGGCGACGACGAGTAATGTCTTGTCTCACCCAATATGCTCGCCGAGCATATTGGGTATAGTAGACATACGGACGTTTGTGCCGCCGTGCGCGGCGGAATGGAGCTAGACATGAGGTTTGCCAAGCTGCTCGTTGCCCTGCTTGCGGTTGTGCTTCTTGCGGGATGTGCCGCGAAGCAGGACGAGCCCACACCAGAGCCCAGCCAAGAACCCACCCAACAGGAATCGAGCGCAACAACCATTGCCGAGTGCCTAGGCAAGCACTATGCGAGTTGGAATGACTTTAACCAGGGCATACAAGGCGGCACGCAGATCCCACAGAGCCTGCAGCTCCATGTGGAAAAAACCATAGACGGCTACGTGTACGACAAGGACGTCATCGTGTCCTTTTGGAACAGGCTCAGCCAGCTGCGGGTTGACGCCGAACCCTCCACGGATGAGAAGATCGAGGGCGAACGGATTAGCTTTACGTTTGACTCCGGCAAGGAGGTCATCCCGTTTAGGTTCCGCACGACTCGCTACCTGGAGCTCTCCGACGGCACGTACTATGCGGTGGAGGAGCCAAACAAGGTCAAGGAGCTGGTGGACGAGCTCAAGGGACTGGTCGAGCAGGAGATGCCCAAGGCGGGCACGGAGCTCGAGAAGCAGAATGACGCGTATTTTTGGGATGCCAACGGCGACGGCATGCTGGAGCACATGTGGATTGACGTGGTGAACAACGGAGACGAGGCGCCCAGCGTGATGAACGTGCGCGTGTTTGGCGAGGACTTGGACGTCTCCGACAGCATTAACGGGGGATACTCCGTCGACCGCGTCACGCTCATGGAGGATGACCAGGGGCCATACGTCGTGCTCGACTACGCTGCGGGTGACTACTACAGCCACGACACCCCCAAGCAGTGCACGGTCCGTCTGGTTGGCGACGAGCTCAAGATCGAGGACGTAGCGGCGTAGGACCATGGGTGCGTTGTGGGATGCCATAGAGCGGGCCCGTCGGGTGGACGACCCGTACCTAGAGGCCTTGAGCGTCGTGGGCGAGCAGCTTGAGGCGGGCGTGGACCTGGGGTTCTTCGAGTTGCATCACGTGGACTTGGAGCAATGCTCGTTGGTTGGGGCAAACCTTGCCAAGGCGAGCCTGTATGACTGCACGCTCACTAACTGCGACCTGTCCAACGCGTGCCTGAGCGAGGCATTTCTGTCGCGTACGCGCCTGGTATCGTGCAAGTTGGAGGGGACCACCCTGTCCAAGGCGATCCTAAGGAGCACGCGTCTGGTGGACTGTCAGTGTCGATACCTCAACGCCGGGGAGGCCAAGCTGGAAGGGTCGGCGCTTTTGGGCTGCGACCTGCGCGAGGCATTTCTCAGCGAGGTGCGTCTGCACAGGCGCTCGCGCCTGGAGCGATGCAGTCTGGTGCGCGCCGACCTGTTTAAGACGAATCTTGCGGGTGTGGACATAAGCACCTGCGACATCGCGGGCATTGGCCTGAGCGAGTCGCGTGCCGAGCTGCGCGGTGCGCTCGTGGGCGTCGACCAGGCCGTGGACGTGGCCTCCATGCTGGGCGTGCGGTTCGTGGACCTGTAGCTGGCGCAACTGAGGTTAGCTGGACAAAGGGGACAGTCCCCCGAGTCTAACAACCGTGGCACAGCCACAGACCTGCGTATGGGGGTAGACGCGGGGGACAGTCCCCTTTGTCCAGCCTCGCATACGCGTTGCGATAGAATGGCCCTGAGGCAACGAGAGGCGGGACGCGTGGCGCAGGGCAAGCCAAAGATGCAGGTCCAGGCAACTGGCGCACCCAAGCGCGAGGGCATGGGCTCTGTGCGCAAGAGCGCGATGTTTTTGGGCTGCGTCGCACTTGCCTACATGCTGTATGTCGTGCTCTCGGGCCAATGGGGTGTCTTTTGGGCATCACTTGCCGGTGTGGATCGCACTTGGGTGATCGTCTCGCTGTTGTGCTACGTGGCATACTACCTGCTGGGCGTGCTCGCATACGCCATAGCGGTGGTCGCCGACCCCACCTCGCCCTTAGGGATTTGCGACCTCATGAGCGTTGAGGCCACCGGCATCTTCTTCTCCAACCTCACGCCCAACGGGACGGGTGGCGCCCCGGCGCAAATCCTGCGCCTCACGCGATCGGGTCTCTCGGTGGGTGCGGCGGGTGCGCTACAGTACACGCGCTTCATTATTTACGAGGCGGGCGAGGGCATCTTTGCGGCCCTCATGCTCATTCCGCGGCTGGGATACTTTATCCATACCTACGGCAATGTGTTCCTTGTGGGTGCGCTGCTGTTTGGCGCCAAGGTGGTGGAGGTCACGTCGCTCCTCTTGGTGTGCCTGCTTCCCAAGCAGGTGAGCGCGTTGGGCGGCTGGGGCCTGCGTCTGCTGAGAAGGTGGAACTTGGTGGGGGAGGAGCGCTACCAGCGCTGGAGCCACACGGTAAACGAGCAGATCTATGAGTTCTCAAACGGCTTTAAGGCCGGTGCGCGCAACTGGCGCCTCATGCTGCTCACGCTGGGGGTGACGCTCGTCCAGCTGGGGTTTCAGTATGCATTGCCGTGGGTGGTGCTACGCGCGTTTGGCAAGCCGGCCGACTTGCTCACGTGCCTTGCCTGTGGGTCCATGCTGGAGCTGCTCACCTCGGCGATTCCGCTGCCGGGAGGAACGTTTGGAGCCGAAGGTGGGTTCGCGTTTTTGTTTGGCTCCATGTTTGGCAGCGCGCTCTCGGCAGGATACGTGGTGTGGCGCTTTGTGGAGTACATCCTGCCCGTGCTGGCTGCCGTGCCGCTTATGGGACTGCGCACGCGCAGCGGCCTTTCCATACACGCACGATTGCGCAGAATGCGACGGTAGCAACGCGCACGACCTATGGTTGGGTCTAGAATAAGGGCAGGGAGACACAGGGAGAGACACGATGAGTACCTTTGACGAGCAGGACTTTTGGATTGAGCGAACCGACCCGCGTGACGTGACCAAGAAGATTCGCCTGTATGGCGTGCTGCGCGTGCCCAAGGGGGCCGCCGAGCGTCATCGCGCGTACCCTGCCGTCGTGTGTGCCCACGGCTTTACGGCCAACCATGCCGAGGCCGACCCCTATGCCATAGGGCTGGCGAGCAGGGGGTTCGTCTCGCTGTCCATCGACTTCTTTGGCGGCGGCTGGGGTATTCGCTCCGACGGCACCCTCTTGGACATGACGGTGGAGACCGAGCGAGACGACCTGCTCGCCTTTGTGGACGCTCTCACCCTGCTGCCCTACGTGGACGCAGACAACGTGTGCCTGCTGGGATGCAGCCAGGGCGGGTTCGTGTCCACCATGGCCGCAGCGGCACGTCCACGCGACGTGCGGGCGCTGTGCCTTATGTATCCCGCGTTTGTGTTGCACGACGATGCGCTCGCGCTGTATCCGCAGGTACAGGACGTGCCGGACTCCTACCCCGCCTTCGACTTTGCGCCCGAGCGCAGCACCATATCCCGGGAGTACAACTTGGTCGCACGGAGAACCGACCCTTACCGGCTCATGACTGCATATCCCGGCCAGGTGCTCATCGTGCATGGCGATGCCGACGCCATCGTGCCCCTCTCGTATGCCCAGCGTGCGCAGCAGACCTTTGCCCACGCGCGCCTGGAGGTGATGGAGGGTGGCGACCATGGCCTGCGCGGCGACTACCTGCCCCGTGCGGTGGAGTTCGCCACGGAGTTCTTGAGCAACAGCGTCGTGGTCCGCTAGCGCTTGCGCGGGGCGAGGGGGCGACGCAGGTAGCAGAGCTTGTCGCTGCAGTTGGCGCACTGCAGCGAGGCGTTGGTGCGCTCGTCAAAGCGCTCAGGGTGTCGGGCAAACGCGAGCTCCCAGCGCACGAGCACTATGAGTGCCAGCGCAATGAGTATCCAGCTAAACAAGCAGCCCACGGCCAGCAATGGGGTTACCGTCATGATGCCGTCCCAGTTAAAGATCTGGCACGTCGTGCAGCAGCGGTTCCTCATGAGCACCAGCTGCAGCGGGCACCACAGCACCACGCACACCATGTCAAACACAAAGTAGAAGAGCAGCCACAGTAGTGCCGTTTGCGGTGAGAAGAGCCCAAAGCGCTCCAGCAGCAATCCCACCGCCACGTTGAACACGACCCAGAACACGATTACGGGCACGATTTCGTGCAGGCGGTGCTTGCGGATGTCTTCTTTGAGGAGGTCGTCTGCCGTGAGGTCCTCATCCGGCCACGACAGCAGACGGAGCACGTCTATGGTGTATGCCAGCTGGCGCCCTGCGGCAAGGATGCCCTCCGCCGTCTCGCGCACGGCCTTGCGCGTGTCGTTCAGGGCCTGCTCCAGAAGCTCGCTCGCATGCTCTCGCAGGTCGCTCAGGCCACCGGGGAACATGCGCGGCGTGGGCACGTGGAACTCGCCGTACTGCTTGCGGCTGCCCATGGCGATCTTGGCGTTGGGGCGCAGCTTGGATATGAGGTCGAGCAACAGGAACGCGAACACGACGTTTACAAAGGACAGCCCGCTTGCGGGACCAAACTGGGTGGTGATGTCCAGCAGCGCAGGCTGCGTGAGAAACAGCCAAACGCCCACGCCAAACAGTGCGAGGCGCATGAACAGTCGTACCACATAGCTCAAAAAGAGGGGGGTGGGCTTGTCAATGTGTTGAGTACTCATGGGGCAAGTATACGACGTCCGTGGCGCGAAGGGCAACGTCGTGCTGGGGGGACAGTCTCCTTTGCACGGGGGACAGTCCCCCCAGCACGGAGGTGTGTCCCCCCAACACAGGGGCCTGTCCCCCTAGTGCAACGTTGGAGTATGGTAGCGTTTGAGAAGGGTGTGGGAGCAAGAAGGAGGAGGCACAACGCCATGCCAACGGACCAAGCATCGGCAACGCCGGCGCGCCATGCGGTAGTGGGCCTGCTTGCCCACGTGGATGCGGGCAAGACCACGCTCGCTGAGGCGCTGCTGTACTGTTCGGGCACCATTCGTGCCGCGGGTCGTGTTGACCACGGCGATGCCCACCTGGATTTTGATCCCATCGAGCGCGACCGCGGCATAACCGTGTTTGCCAAGCAGATGGTAATAGAGCACGACAACGCGCGCCTCATGTTCCTAGACACCCCGGGACACGTGGACTTTTGCGCGGAGGCCGAGCGCACGCTTGGAGTCTTGGACCTTGCCGTGCTGGTGGTGGGCGCAAACGACGGCGTGCAGGGACACGCACGCACGCTGTGGCGCCTCCTGAAGCGCTACGACGTGCCCACCATCGTGTTTGTCAACAAGATGGACCTTGCGGGCGCGCAGGCCCAAACCGTCTTGGACGAGCTGCAGCGCAAGCTCGACGCGGGTTGCTACGATCATGCACGCGTCACGGACCCGCAGGTGCAGGAGCAGCTGGCCACCACAGACGACGATGCGCTTGAGGAGTATCTGGACCAGGGAAGCGTGTCTAACGAACGCGTGCGAGACCTGGTGCGCACGCGCAAGGCGTTTCCCGTGCTGTTTGGCGCGGCGCTGCGCATGGAGGGCGCTCGCGAGCTGCTGGAGGTGCTTGCCAGACTGGCCCTGCCACCGCAGGCGGATGCGCCCTTTGCCGCGCGCGTGTACAAGGTGGCGCGCGACCAGCGTGGAGAACGTGTGGCGTTTGCCAAGGTGCTGGGCGGTACGCTACGCGCAAAGACGCTGCTGGAGGGTGTGACGGCAACGGGAAAGCCGTGGTCCAACAAGGTCGACCAGCTACGCATCTATCATGCCAACAAGTACGAGGTGGTAGGCGAGGTGCCGGCCGGCTGGACATGTGCCGCCACGGGCCTTGCGCACGTGGTACCAGGAGACGGACTGGGCGCGGCTGGTGGCAGGCGGGCGCCTCTGCTGGAGCCCGTGCTGGACTACAAGGTGGAGCCACACGACTGCGACGCGCATGCCGTGTATCGGGCGCTCTGCGAGCTGGCCGAGGAGGACCCGCTGTTGGGCGCTGCCTGGGTCGAGGAGCTGCAGGAGGTGCGCGTAAGACTCATGGGCGTGGTGCAGCAGGAGGTCGTGCAGCGGCTACTCCTGGAGCGCTACGGCCTGGCGGTGGGGTTTGGCCCTGGTTCCATACGATACGCCGAGACGATTGCCCAGCCGGTCGTGGGCGTTGGGCACTTCGAGCCGCTTCGCCACTACGCGGAGGTGCACCTGCTGCTGGAGCCGCTGCCCCAAGGCTCTGGCGTGGTGTTAGGCACGCGCTGCTCGGAGGACGACTTGGACCGCAACTGGCAGCGACTCATCCTTACCAACGCCATGGAGCGCCCGCATCGTGGCACGCTGGTGGGAGCGCCCATCACCAACATGCGCATTACCCTGGTTGCGGGGCGGGCACATGCCAAGCACACCGAGGGCGGCGACTTTAGGCAGGCGACGTACCGAGCTATCCGACAAGGTCTCATGCAGGCGCGCAGCGAAGGGCAGTGCGTGCTGCTCGAGCCGTGGTATGCCTTTGAGCTGGAGGTGCCAGCACACAAGGTGGGCCGTGCCTTGGCCGACCTGCAGCGCATGGGGGCGCGCTTCTTAGCACCTCAGGTGACAGGGGAGATGGCCCTTATCGAGGGAGAGGCGCCGGTGGCCACCATGGGTGACTACGCGTTGCAGGTGAGTGCCTACACCGGTGGGCAGGGGCGCTTGTTCGTGGAACTTGCAGGATATGAGCCCTGCCACGATGCCGATCAGGTCGTGAGTGAGGCCGCCTACGACCCACGCGCTGACTTGCCTCACACGCCCGACTCGGTGTTTTGCAGCCATGGTGCCGGATACACCGTGCCGTGGGACCAGGTGCCCCAACACGCGCACGTGTCACCCGACCCGTCCCGCTACCGCCCTTGGCGCGAGGCGGACGAGACGTTCTTTGGCCGCGTGTAGGCTGCACAGAGGGGACTGTCCCTAGAGTACAGGCCGAACAAGACGGTCCCACGAGTACAGCTTGTCGCGGCCTGTACTCGTGGGACTGTCCCCTCTGTGCAGCCTACACGCGATCGACGTTACTCGGCCTCGATCTGGTTGCCGGTGTAGAGCTCGTAGTACTTGCCGCGCGCGGCAATCAACTCGTCGTGTGTGCCGCGCTCGATGATGCGACCCTGCTCCATAACCATAATGCAGTCGGCATCGCGCACGGTGGACAGGCGGTGTGCGATCACAAAAGTGGTGCGGTCCTTCATCAGCGCGTTCATGCCAGCCTGCACCAGCTGCTCGGTGTGCGTGTCGATGCTGGAGGTCGCCTCGTCCAGGATAAGTGCGGGAGGGTCGGCCACGGCGGCGCGTGCGATGGTGAGCAGCTGCCGCTGGCCGGCGGAGAGGTTGCCACCGTCACCGGTTATCTGCGTGTTGTAGCCGTCGGGCAGGCGACGAATAAAGTCGTCGGCCGAGACCAACTTAGCGGCCGCTATGCACTGCTCGTCGGTGGCGTCGAGCCGCCCGTATCGGATGTTGTCCATAACTGTGCCGGTAAACAGGTGCGGGTCCTGCAGCACCATGCCCAGCGAGCGACGCAGGTCGAGCTTCCGTATCTTGGTCACGTTGATGCCGTCGTAGCGCAGCTTGCCGTCGTCGATGTCGTAAAAGCGGTTGATGAGGTTGGTGATGGTGGTCTTTCCCGCACCTGTGGCGCCCACGAAGGCGATCTTTTGGCCTGGTAGCGCAAACAGGCGTATGTCGTGCAGGATCTGCTTCTCGGGCACGTAGCCAAAGTCCACCCCGTCCATTACGAGCTCGCCCATGAGCGGCATGTATGTAACCGTGCCCTCGGCCTTGTGCGGGTGACGCCACGCCCAGTGACCGGTGTGCTCGCTCGTCTCCTCTATCTTGCCGTCCTCGGTAAGGCGTGCGCGCACCAGCTCCACGTAGCCCTCGTCGGCCTCGGGCTCCTCCGCCAAAAGCGCCAGCACGCGCGCGGCACCCGCTCCCGCCTGCGTGATGGCGGAGAGCTGCTGGGAGATGCGCGTGATGGGCTCGGTAAACGATTGGTTGAGCGAGAGGAAGCTCACCAGCGTGCCCAGCGACAGCAGACCCATGGACACGGCGACGTAGGAACCCACGATGGCGCACAGCACGTAGCTTATCTCGCCCAGGGCAAACACCACGGGCATGAGGATGCCCGCCAGCGTGTTGGCGCGCATGGCGGAGTCGCGCAGCGCGTGGTTGCGCTTGTGGAACTCCTTGATGGAGCGCTCCTCATGGCAGAAGACCTTAACGACCTTCTCGCCCGAAATGGTCTCCTCAATAAAGCCGTTCACGCTGCCCAGGTGCTTTTGCTGGTCACCAAAGTGCTTGGCCGACGTCGTGCCAATGCGCCCGGACGCAAAGAGCATGACGCCCACCATGGCAAGCGTGACGAGCGTGAGTGGGATGGAAAGCGCGATCATGGAGATGAGCACCATGATGATGGTGGTGCAAGAGTTGATGAAATTGGGAATCGTTTGGCTCATGAGCTGGCGCAGTGCGTCGATGTCGTTGGTGTAGATGCTCATGATGTCGCCGTGCGCGTGCGTGTCGAAGTACTTGATGGGAAGCGACTCCATGTGCTGGAACACCTCAACGCGCAGGTCGCGCAGGGTTCCCTGGCTAATGGTTACCATGAGGCGGTTGTACAGGTACATGGAGCACACGCCCACTGCGGCCACCAGCGCCAGCCTGCCGATGGCGGCGCCAAGCGGGCCGAAGTCGGGGTTGTCCTGCGTGAGCATGGGGGTGATGTAGTCGTCTATGAGCGAGCGGGTAAACAGCGTGGACTGGACCATTGCCCACGAGGACAAAAGGACGCCCACGATTACCAGCGCAAACAGGAACTTGTAACGCTTGAGCATAAACGCGAACACGGCGCCTACCGACTTAAGGGTGTTTTGCTTGTCGTCCTTCTTGCCGTGTGCCATGCTACTCACCTGCCTTTCGTGCGAGCTCGACCTCTACGGCGGGATTGACCTCAAAGGGAAGCTCGGTGGAGAACGCGGGGTCAAAGCGCTGCGACAGTGGGTCGTAGGTCACTCCCTCGATGCCCTCCAGTTTGTCGAAGTCGGCCTCGCTGCCCTGCTTGTTTTGCGTCTCGTACACGTCGCGATAAAGGTTGCAGGTCTTGAGGAGCCGCTCCTCGGGAGCGAAGGCGGCCACGTGTCCGGCGTCGAGTACCAGGATGCGGTCGCAAGAGGCAAAGCTGCTCACGCGCTGGCTGATGATGAGCTTGGTGGTGTTGGGGATCTTCTCGGCAAAGGCGCGCTGGATGGACGCGTCGGTGGCGGTGTCCACAGCGCTCGTGGAGTCGTCCAAGATGAGCACGTGGGGTCGCTTGAGCAGGGCACGTGCGATGCACAGGCGCTGGCGCTGACCGCCGCTCACGTTGGTGCCGCCCTGCTCGATCATGGTGTCGTAGCCATCGGGGAAGCGGTCCACGAACTCGTCGGCGCACGCCGCCGCGCAGGCCTCCTGGCACTCCTCGAGCGTGGCGTCGGGATTGCCCCAGCGCAGGTTGTCCAGGATGGTGCCCGAGAAGAGTGTGTTTTGCTGCAGCACCACGGCCACGGCGTCGCGCAGGACCTCGGTGTCGTAGTCGCGCACGTCCTGGCCGCCCACGCGCACGCATCCGGAGTCCACGTCGTACAGGCGGCTGATGAGCGAGACGAACGTGGACTTGCCCGAGCCGGTTCCGCCCAGGATGCCAATGGTCTCGCCCGAGTCTATGTGCAGGTCGATACCGGCCAGGGTCTCCTCGCCGTTGCCCGAGCGGTAGCTAAAGTTGACGGCCGCAAAGTCGATGGAGCCGTCGCGCACCTCGGTGAGGGCGTCCTGGGGACTCACGATGTCGGGCTCCTCTTCCAACACCTCCACGATGCGCTTGCCGCTGGCGGCGCTCATGGACACCATCACAAAGATCATGGTGAGCATCATGAGGCTAATGAGCACGTTGAACACGTAGCCCAACAGGCTCGTGAGCTGGCCGGTGGAGATCTGGCCCGCTAGGATAAAGTGCGTGCCAAACCACGACAGCGCGATGATGCACCCATAGATGGCGACGCCCATTACCGGGTTGTTGAAGGCGATAAGACCCTCGGCCCTCACGAACAGGTCGTGCACCTCGTTTGCGGCGTGGGTGAACTTCTGGTCCTCGTGCTCCTCGCGTACGAAGGCCTTTACCACGCGTATTGCCGTGACGTTTTCTTGCACGCTGGCGTTGAGGTTGTCGTAGCGCTCGAACACGCGGCCAAACAGCGGCATGGCCTTGAGCATGATGGCGATGAGCGCCACCGAAAGCAGCGCTATGGCCACGAGGAAGATTCCCGAGAGACCCGGGCTAATGATGATGCTCATAATGAGCGAGGCGACCAGCGAGATGGGTGCGCGCGTGGCGATGATCAGCGACATGTTGAACGCGTTCTGTACGTTGGTCACATCGGTGGTCATGCGCGTTACCAGACCAGCCGTGCTGAACTTGTCGATATTGGAGAAGCTAAACGTTTGCACCTTCTCGAACAGGGCGTCACGCAGGTTGGACGCCAGACCCGTGGAGGCGCGCGAGCCAAACACCGCCGCAGCCGAGTCGATGACCAGGGCGATGACGGCGCACACCAGCATGAGGCCTCCCCACAGCCACACCTGCCCCATGTCGGCCTTGGCGATGCCGCGGTCGATGAGCAGGGCCATGATGTAGGGGATAAGTACCTCCATGCCCACGGCCACCATCGTGCACAGCGGTGCGATGATGGCAGGCTTGCGGTACTCTCCCAGCTGCCCGAGCAGCTTCTTGATGATGTCCAACGCCTCCCCTTCCAGTTGTTTGTATCAGTTATATTCTGGCACGGCAGGTCGTGTCAAACTGGGCAGCCCAAAGGGGACCGTCCCCCCGCGTCCGGTCCCTTTGACCGGACGCGGGGGGACGGTCCCCTTTGGGCTGATTTACGCCCTACCCAGTGTCCCAGAGGTACCTCTTCCCTATCGGACATGCACGACGTGGGTAAGCGGCTCTCCTGCCACGAAGCGGCGCAGGTTCTCGCAACACACGTTGCAGATGTGCTCCTCGGTTCCCTCGCTCTTGCCAAAGGCCCCGCCCGCCTGGTGCGGGGTAATAACGCAGCGCGGCTCGCCCCAGAGCGGGTGGTCTGCGGGCAGCGGCTCGGGCTCGGTCACGTCAAGCGCCGCCCCGCGCAAATGGCCCTCGGCAAGCACGCGCGCAAGCGCGTCGCAGTCCACGAAGTTGCCGCGGCCCACGTTTACCAGGATGGACCCGGGCCTCATGGCGCGCAGCCTGCGCTCGTCGAGCCAGCGCACGGTTTGGTCCACATTGGGCAGGCAGTTGACCACCACGTGTGAGGAGGCCAGGTACTCCTCGGCCTCGTCCAAGGTGACGAGCTCGTGGAAGTGGGGGCGGGGAACGCTTGTGTCGCGGCACACGCCCACGCAGCGAACGCCAAAGCCCTGGAGCCGTCGTGCCGTGCAGGTGCCAATGTCACCAGCGCCCAGGATGAGCACCTGCGCGTCCTCCAGCGACATCACGGGACCCACGCCCTGCCAGCGCCTGCGCTCCTGCAGTCGCACGTATGCGGGGAAGTTCTGGGCAATGGCGAGTACCTGTCCCACCACGTACTGCGAGATGATGTGGCCGTAGGCCGTACCGGCCACGTTGGTAAGGCGAACGCCTTCGGGGAAGGGCACGTCTCCGCGTGTGTAGAGGTCGGTGCCAGCCCAGGTCATCTGGACCCAGCGTACGGGGGTGCCTTCCGCGAGCAGTGCCGGTGCGGGCTCGCCAATAACGACATCCGCCTCGCGTAGCAATTCGCGCATGCGGTCGCTGCCTGCCGCGGCGTTCGTCTGGCGCACCACGGCGTCGCGTCCGGCGGCCTCGCGCAGGCGCCGCATGTGATGCTCTTTAAAAGGAACGGTTACCAGGATGTGTAGCGTGTGGTCCATGGGGGCTCCAATCGGATGCTCAGGCAGGATCGTCCTTGTGCACAAGCAGACAGCAGGGCGAGACGCGCGTGCGCTCAAAGTCGTGGGGAACCATGCGACGGCTTGCGTCCTCCACATTGAGGCCGGCGGCTGCGATGCGGGAGAGGTCTGGCTGGAAGTTGGCGTCCGGACACGAGAACAGCAGGGTTCCACCGCTTGCGAGCAGATCCGCCACGCTGCGAAGAAGCCCAACGTGCTCATCGCGCAGATCCCAGTCGCGCTTGCCGGCGTCTTTGGCGGGAAGCCAGGAAGGCGCGTTGCACAGCACCACGTCGTAGGTGTGGCGTGCCCTCGTCTCCTGTTCCAGCCACGTCCGCACGTCTTGGCAAACCGTGCGGTGCCGCCTGCCGCCAAAGCCGTTGTCGCGCATGGTTGCCTGGGCGGCATCGAGCTGAGCGCGTGAGGCGTCCACCAGCAGCGTGTCGCGGGCGCCTTCCGCGGCGTGCACGAGGGCCGAGGTTCCCGTGGCAAACAGGCACGCCACGCGCTTGTCGCGTGCCAGCGTGGCAGCAAGGTCGCGCATGCGGCGTTGCGAGAGGGCAAGCCGTGCGTCTGGCCTTGTTAGGTCGATCGCGAACGAGTAGGGACCCTCGGCCACCACGATGGGGAAGGGCTCTGGCTCCTCGTCCCACCCGACGGCGCACACGTGCGTGCGCGGGACGTCGAGCGTGGCGCACGCGATGGACGCCGCGTCGGCCAGGCGTCGTGCGGCCCGCTGTGGGTCCACCGATTTGGGGCGCCTGTGTTCGGCAAGGCGCACATACCGCTTGCTGCCCTCGCCCTTTGGTGAGACGAACAGGTCGACGGAGAACGCAAACTCCGGCAGGTCGGCGTCGTAGACCCTATAGCAGTCCACCTGCTCTCGCCGCGCCCACTTGGAGCGCTCCCGCGCGACCTTGCGCAAGCGTGATGCGAACTGCGCGCTGTTGGGCTCAGCAATGGGCACGTGGCAGTTGAGACCCGCAAGTGACGTGACGTGCTGCTCCAGGCGTGGCTCATCGGTGTGGTACAGGCGAATCCACGTGTTAATGGGTCCGTTGTGGCACGCGATGGTGGCATGTGGTGTGCGTCCAAGTGACGAGTCAACCCCAGCGTCGGGCGTGATGAGCGCCACGTCCCAGCCTGCGGGAATCGCCTGGATGCCGGTGGACAGGGCCTCGTACACACTCGGAAGCTCTTGGCCACTGAGCAGTCGCTGGCCATAGGGAGGGTTGGCAACCAGCAGGCCGCCGCTGTCCTGGTAGCCGTGCAGGCGCTTGAGGTAGCGTCCAAGCCGGGCCACGTCTCCCTTATAGAACCGTATCGCAGGCAGGACCTGGGCCCGCTCGGCGTTGTCCCGTGCGATGGCGAGCGCCTGCGGGTTGATGTCACCTGCAAGGATTCGCGGTGCCGTATCGGTCTCATGCTGCGTCGACCTTGCCTGCTCCACGATCGTGTGCCATAGCTTTTCGTCGTGCTGCCTCCAACCCTGGAATCCCCAGTGCGTGCGTAACAGCCCGGGCGCGCGATTCTGGAGCATGAGCGCGGCCTCTATGGCGAGCGTGCCCGAACCGCACATGGGGTCGACCAGCACCCCGCCCTCCCGCGCGACCTCGGGCCAGCCCGCAGCCAAGAGCAGGCCTGCCGCGAGCGTCTCCTTAAGGGGTGCCTCGGTCGAAACGCCGTCCTGTCGATAGCCGCGCCTATGTAGCGACGGGCCCGAGAGGTTGAGGTACAGCGTGGCCTTTTGCTGGTGAAGCGCCACGTTGATGGAGACGTCGGGCTGTACCGTGTCCACGTCGGGTCGGGAGCCACGCTTGTCTCGGAGCCTGTCGCACAGCGCGTCCTTAACCTTGAGCGCCGTGAACTTGGTGTTGCGCAGCTGGTCGTTTTGCCCGTGGGCATCCACAAAGATGGTCGCGCCACGGCCGATGTGGTCCTCCCAGCAAACGCTGGCGACGCCGTCGTACAAGGCCTGCGCGTTTGAGGCCGGCACGCGTGCGAGCACGAGCTGTATGCGGGTGGCCACCCGGCACCACAGGCAGGCGCTGTAGGCATGGGCAAGCGAGCCAAAGAAGGCAACGCCTCCGCGCAGCGGTCGCACGCGTCTGGCATGCAGCTGCTTAAGCTCTGTGGCAAGCGTCTGCTCGAACCCGCTGGCGCAGCGGGCAAAGAGCTCCAAATCCGTGTTGTTCGTGTGGGCCATGTGGGGATGTCCGTTCCATAGGTTCAACTGCCATTATATGGGTACGCAGCTAACAGGGGAGGCGGGCAAAGGGTACCGCTTCCCAAACGCACAGGCAAACGGCGCCCGGGAGTTCTTGGGGGTCGCAAACGACAGACGCATGAGGTGGGGTATGAAGAAGAGTGCGCGTGGTGCGCTTATCGCGGGCGTCGTTCTTGCGGTGGTGCTGGTTGCGGCGGTGGTGGGCTACCAGGCGCTGGCCCCTGCGCGTCGACTGACCCAGGACAATCCCCAAACGACGACTGCGACACAGGAGGTCGCACGGCTT
Organism: Coriobacteriales bacterium; assembly: GCA_030529625.1. Classification (GTDB taxonomy): domain Bacteria; phylum Actinomycetota; class Coriobacteriia; order Coriobacteriales; family Atopobiaceae; genus RUG440. Next base: position 23,865 of record JAUMWN010000016.1, on the reverse strand, counting down.
GCCGACTACGACGCGACGGTGTATGACAAGAACGACGAGGCGACCACCCTTACCCAGATTGCCAACGGACGGCCGATGGTAATCAACTTTTGGGCGACGTGGTGTCCCTATTGCGTTCGCGAGATGCCCGACTTCGCGCAGATTGTGGAGGAGTATGGGGATCGGGTGGCGTTTGCGTTCGTGGACTGTGTGGATGGTTCCCGGGAGCGGGTGCAGACGACCGAGAAGTGGCTGGAGGAGAACGGGTACGCGGACCTGCCCGTGTATTACGACATCGATCGAGAGGCCTGTGCCGCGTTTGGCGCACATTCTCTGCCTACGACCGTGGTTGTAGCCGCAGACGGCCAGATCCTCTCGGCCGAGCCTGGCGCGATTGATTCCACGTTGCTGCGCGCGACGCTCGAGCAGCAGGTACGACAATGAACTACCTGCTCACGTTCTTAGAGGGGATCGTCACCTTTGTCTCCCCGTGTCTGTTGCCCCTGCTGCCGCTGTACGTCGCGTACTTTGCAGGTGGCGCGAGCGAGGAATCGCATGCCGGCGTTGGGCATACCGTGTTGTGTGCGCTAGGATTCGTGCTGGGGTTCTCGGCAGTCTTTGTTGCGCTGGGCGCCTTTGCGGGCACGGCCGGGTCGTTGCTGCTGCGGTATGGCCGTGCGGTTGACGTGGTGTGCGGCGTGGTGCTGATGGTGCTGGGCCTCAACTATGCGGGCGTGCTGCGCATCCCCGCGCTCTCGCGCACGCTCAAGCCGCACAAGGCGGTCGTGCCTCGCGGCTTTGGCAGCTCGGTGCTGTTTGGCCTGGTGTTTGCCGTTGGCTGGTCTCCCTGCGTGGGTACCTTCCTTGCGTCGGCGCTGAGCCTTGCCGCCTCGTCGGGCAGCACGCTTTCGGGCGTCTTGCTGCTATGCTGCTACTCCGCGGGCCTTGGGGTGCCGTTTGTGCTCTCGGCCGTGCTGCTCGACCGGCTGGAGGGCGCCTTCGCATGGACGAGGTGCCACTACGACGCCATAAACCGCGTGTGCGGCATCGTGTTGGTGTGCATGGGCCTGCTCATGGCAACGGGCTTCCTCGGCTCGTGGCTCGCGCTGCTCTCGCGGTAATTCGCCCCACATATACTGGGGGGACAGTCCCCTAAACTCAGGGGACTGTCCCCTGAGTTTAGGGGACTGTCCCCCCAGTATATGTGGGCTAGTGCTTTCGGTGCGGACGCGGGTTGCTGAGCTTTTGCAGGCAGAGTGCGAGCTCGCCGAGCGCAATGCGCTCCCGGTAGTCGGTCACGCGAATAAGGTCGGGGATGTAGGCATCGAGCCTGCTGCCAAAGTAGCGGGAGATCTCCTCGCGCAGCGCGTCCATGTCGTCAAGCAGGTCGACGGCCACGTAGATCGCATCGGGCGCCACGAGCGCGATGTCGGCGGCAAGCAGGGGAGCGACGGTCTTGCGCATGCCCTCCGACGTCCATGCGACGCTCGTGTCGCGCTTTGACCTGTCTGGCTCGTGTATGGCCCCGTACAGCGGTGTGAGCTCGCCGGCAAAGTTCTTGCGTCCCTTTACCAGGTGTCCGTCCACAACGATGCCCTGCCCGCCTACCAAAAACCCGGTCTGCTGGGTGTGCAGCACCACCGAGTCGTACTCGTCCTGGCTCACATAGCAGCCCACGGCAGCGGCATTGGCGTTGTTGTCCACAAACACCTTGGTCCCATAGCGCTTACACAGGGTCCTGCCCAGCTCGTAGTCGGTCACGTGCTTGGCCGCCAACGCAACGGTCCCGCGGTTGATCACGCCGGGCACGGCAATGCCAATGGCGTCCAGGTCGCTCGGGTTCCAGCCGCGCACATGCAGCGTGGCCAGCAGGTCCTCGACGTCGCGCAGGTCATGCGTGGGCTTGGTTACGCTGCCATGCGCCACAATGGTGCCCTTGTCATAGATCCTCCAACCAATCCACGACGAGCGAGGTCGGTTGATGGCGGTAACCACCATTATGCGCCTGTCGTTCTTGAGGTCGCGCGCCAGCTTGAGGTTGGTCCCGTCGTGCTCTGGAAACACCGTGTGGTCCGAGAGCACGTGCATAACCAGCCGCAGTGCGCTTCCGGCGTCGAAGCTCGCAAAGACCTTGGCCGGAATCTCCACCACGACGGCGTTGGGAAACGACTCGGCCACGGCGTCGCGCTGGTAGCCCACCTGCGGCGCGAGCAGCACGACATCGTAGGAACCACCCTCGGTTCGGGCCTGATCCAAGGGGATGGCCTCAAAGGTGTAGTTGAGCGAAAGCGTCTTGGCTGCCTCGGCAAGCTTGCTGGCAAACATGCTGGTGGTGAGCCCTGCCGTGCAGCACAGCAACACGCGCGTGGTGTGGAAGAGGTCGTGCTGCTGCAGTTCGCTTGCCATCTCGCCAAAGAGTTCCTTGGCGCGCGACTCGTCCGTGAGTTGAAAGTGGAGAAAGAACTTGGGTTCGCAGGCGCAGTCCGCGTCTTCTATGCGTAGCTCGACGATCTCGGGCGCGCCCTCAAACGCATAGAAGATCACCTCGCCTCGCGCGTGCGGGGTGGTTAGGGTAATGTGATCCTCGTCGACCTGTTCCACCGTGCAGTCTGGTATGTGATAGCTTGCAACGTATGCGCGAAAGTCGCGTCCAATCTGCTCCATTGCCCCTCCCACGACGTGACGTCTGGCTGTTTGTATCATAGCGTGACGCGGACGCAGTGCCGTACCCTGGCAGCTCGATGCGTTTAATTGACATTTTGGAAGGCCCACGGGAGAAAAAGCCCAGTTGGTGGCAAAAATGGCCTCGCAAAATGTCAATTATTCCCTGGGCACCACACGTGAGCGTCGTATCTGCCATCCCCTTTTTTGGGCTGTGTGATGGCAGGTCTAAACGGTAACGGTTGGAACCTCACGTTCCTGCTCCTACGGTCAGGCTTTTGCACGCATACCTCAGAGCGGGTACACTTACTACGTGATTGGGGATTGGGGGTTTACATGGGAGCCATCTTTATTGCCATGGGCGCCATTGCCCTTGTGGTCGTTACCCTGTTGGCTGGCGGCCTGGTGTGGGGAATTGGCCGTGCCGCTGGATGGGGCAACGGCGGCAAGCGGCGACTTGAGGCCGCAAAGAAGCCCCAACCCTACGCGTACCTCAATGCCGAGAACAAGGTGTCCAAGGAGCAGATGCTCAAGATAGCCCAAGGATACACAGACGACGGGGCGCTGGGCATACGTGCCCAAGACGTCCTGGAGACGTTTGGCCGCAGCGAGTTGCTGCGCAAGGACATTCTCTCCTTGCTGAAGAGGGAGTTTGAGGAAGGCAGCCTTACTTGGGACAAGTTCTCGATTCCCGTGGAGTCTGCCTGCGATGGCATCCTGTCCAACTCCGTGCAAATCGTTAACCGCATGCAGGCGTTTGACTCCGCGGAGTACCAGCGCCTGGATCGCATCGATCGCGCGGGAGGTCTTGAGGGCAGGCAAACCGAGCAGCATCGACTTGCGGTCATGCGCACTGCGCTGGAAGAGATGGACAACATACAGCAGGCAAACGACCGGCTGCTGCTCGAGCTGGAAAAGCTCCAGGCAGAGCTCAACAAATTGTCTGGCGACGATGCGGAGAGCGAGACCGACGCCATCGCCGCCGAGATTCGCGAACTGGTGGACGACACACATTACTACGCATAAAAAATCGTTGGAACGGGAGGCGCTCATGGCATTGTGGGGCGGTAGGTTTGAGGGTGGCGTGGACGCGTTTACGCAGGAGTTTGGCGCGTCGCTCGAAGTAGACAAGAACATGGCCCAGCAGGACATTCGAGGCTCCATCGCGCACGCCACCATGCTCGCCGAGCAGGGGGTTATCTCGGAGGATGACCGAGCGGCCATCGTGGATGGGCTCACAAGGATCGCGGGCGAGATCGAGGACGGCACCTTTGTGTGGAACGTCGACGACGAGGACGTGCACATGGCCGTGGAGCGCACCCTCACCGAGCGCATTGGCGCGGCGGGGGGACGCCTGCACACGGGCCGTTCGCGCAATGACCAGGTGGCTACCGACATTCGGCTGCTGGCAAAGGACCTCTGCGCCGAGCTCCTCGAGGGCAACCACGAGCTGCGGCGCGTGCTGGCAGACGTTGCCCAGAAGAACCTCGACGTGGTGATGCCCGGCTACACGCATCTGCAGCACGCGCAGCCGGTACTCTTCTCGCATCACATGCTGGCGTACTTTTGGATGTTCACGCGAGACGCCACGCGGCTGCAGGCGGCATATGACGCCGCCGACGCCAACCCGCTGGGCGCAGCGGCGCTCGCCGGCACCACCTACCCGCTCAACCGCGACCGCACCACGGAGCTTTTGGGCTTCAAGCGCACCATACCCAATTCGCTGGACGCCGTGAGCGACCGCGACTACCTGCTGGACCTGGAGTATGCGTGCGCCGTGAGCATGATGCATCTGTCGCGCCTGTGCGAGGAGATCGTGCTGTGGAGCAGCTCGGAGTTTGGCTACATCACGCTCTCGGACGCGTACTCCACCGGCTCGTCCATCATGCCGCAAAAGAAGAACCCCGACTTCGCCGAGCTCACCCGCGGAAAGTGTGGTCGCGTGTACGGCGACCTCATGGCGCTGCTCACCACGTGCAAGTCGCTGCCTCTGGCCTACAACAAGGACCTGCAGGAGTGCAAGGAGGGGCCAATCGATGCCGCACGCACCTTGGGTGACTGCATGGCCATCATGGCCGGCATGCTCCAAACGCTTACGGTAAACGAGGACCGCATGTTGGCCGAGGCTGGCACGGGCTTCTCGGCGGCAACCGATGTGGCCGACTACCTGGCCAAGCGCGGCATGCCGTTTCGCGAGGCACACGCCGTGGTTGGACGCCTGGTGCTGGAGTGCGAGAAGCGCGGGTGCGGCTTGGAGGACCTCACGCTCGCGGAGCTGCGTGAGGCGAGCGAGCTCTTTGAGCAGGACGTAGTGGGCACGCTCGACCCGGCAGGAATTGCCCGCGCGCGTACGACGTATGGCGGAACGGGCAACGATGCGGTCGCGGCTCAGCTTGCAGAGGCGCGCGCCACGCTGTAGCTTGGGCGAGGCGACTGGTAGCGCATGGTTGGCACGAGGGGACGGTGGCGCAGATGAAAACGGTACGGACGGTGTGTTTGCGCGTGACGGCGCTTTTGGCCGCAGCGATGCTTGCGATGTTGCTCTTGCCGTGTACTTCTCAGGCCGCCGAGGACGACCTCGCCATCCAGATTACCTACGACAAGGAGACCTACGCTGCCGGCGAGAAGGTGCATGCCACCATTACGGGCAGCAACGAGTCGACGGCCACGATTGAGGACGTGAGCCTGGCGGCATCGGTGCCGGACGGATTTGTGGCAAGCGAGTCCACGAAGACGACGACCCAAAGCCTGGCGCCGGGTGCCTCGATTGCCCTCAACCTCACGCTGAGCAAAAAGGGAACGGGCACAAGCGCGAGCGGCTCGAGCACCAACAACAGCAAGGCGCAAGGGGAGAGCACCGCCAAGCGACTGACCCGCTCGCAGGACCTCGCGCAAACCGGGGACGCAAGCGCGCATGCCCTGCCGCTTGCGTTGTGCGGTATGGCCGCCATTGCCGTGGCCGTCGTACTCGTGCGACGCGGACGCTTGAAGTCCACGCTCGTGGTGCTCGTGGCGGTCGTTGTGGCGTGTGCGGGCCTTGCGCCTGCGGGTCACGTGGCCCTTGCCGTCCAAACAAAGCGCGAGAGCGTGGAGACGGAGGCATCGCAGGCCTTTACCTACGACGGCAAGGGCGTGGACCTTATGGTAACCATGCAGGGCACGAAGGTGGAGACTGCCCAGGAGGCCGACCCCACGCAAAAGGCCGACCCCACGCCTACACCCGACCCTACACCCGACCCTACGCCCACGCCGGAGCCCACACCAGAGTCCAATCCCAAGACGGCAACCATCCACGTGATGTACGTTAACGACACCCACGGCTACTACAAGCTCGATGACTACAACAAGGCCATTGGCTATGCGGCGCTCAAGGCGCTCAAGGACAAGACCAAGCCCAACCTGCTCTTGGACGCAGGCGACACCTTCCACGGCCAGTCGTTTGCCACGGTGCAAAAAGGCGAGAGCATCGCGCGGCTCATGGACGCCGTGGGTGTGGATGCCACGACGCCTGGCAACCACGACTGGAGCTACGGGGACACCCGTCTTCAGCAGCTCGATGCCAAGTACGCGTTTGCCATACTGGGTGCAAACGTTACGGGCAAGGACGGCAAGCCGTTCTTTAAGCAGGACTACCTCGTTAAGGACATCACCACCAGCGAGGGTGCCACGGTGCGTGTGGGCGTGCTGGGGGTGATTGACGAGAGCTTCTACGCAACGAGTGCGGCAACATACGTGGAACACGTGCAGCCGTTTGCCAACGCGGCGACTCGCGCTAGCGAGCTCGCCGCCAAGCTGCGCAACGACGAGCAGTGCGACGTGGTTATAGCGCTTGCGCACCTTCGCGACGCCAAGCAGTTTGTTGCCAAGACCAAGGGTCTTGACGCGGTGGTCTCGGGTCACCAGCACATCCTCATTAACAACACCAGCAAGGGTGACGGACTGGTAAACGACGCCCAAAAGCACGGCGTGGCGCTCGTGCAGGCGGATTACTACTTCCACTACGTTGGCACGCTGGACCTTATGCTGAGCGATGCAGACGGCAACGGCACGTGGGACAGCGTTGAGTCCTCGCAAACCAAGGTTGGCTATGCGGACGTCAAGGACAGCCCGGTTGACGAGACGGTGAGCCAGCTCACCACGACCATCGAGAGCGAGGAGCAGGAGACGCTGAGCAAGCCCGTGGGGACGAGTACTCAAGCCTACGACTACCCGTTTAGGAACACCAACGTAAACCAGCTCAGCGACCTCAAACTGTCGTGGGAGTGGCTGCGCACGCGTGACGAGCCCATTGGGCACGTGGTGACGGCGGCCTACCTTGCGGCCACCGGAGCCGACCTCGCGCTGGAGAACGCGGGTGGCATCCGCGGAGGCATTCCCAGCGGTCCGGTTACCTACAACGACGTGCTGTCCATCTCGCCCTACGGCAACACCCTGGAGACGCGCACCCTTACCGGAGCTGCGCTGCGCACGATGCTCGAGAAGTCGCTGAGCATTATGGCACCCTGCCGGAAGGTGTTCAACCAGCAAAAGGAATGCGTGCAACAACAGCTTAACGAGGGCGTTCCCATGCAGCAGGCCCTGGAGAAAGCCGCCAAGGACTACACGTGGCCAGACAACTCCGGCAACGTGCTCGTCCTGGGCGGTGTGCAGGTTACGGTGGACTGGTCGAACGCCGATGCCCCCGTCATCACCGGCATCACACTCGTGAAGGGCAACACGCCGCTCGACGATGCCGCCACCTACACCGTGGCACTCAACAGCTACCTGCCCACGGGCGCGAATGCGGACTATCCGGGCCTCTCGCAGGCTCCGCTGGCAAAGGAGTGGGGCACGTGCGAGCAGGCCCTCAAGGCCTTTATCGGCACGAGCGATTGGGAGAACAGGGTGACGGCGCTCACCGGGGAAGTGATGGTCGAGTCGCAATCGGTGTCTGCCGTGCCAGCGGACGATGCCGTGGTTGTGGAGGACGCGGCCTAGACAGACGTGCGGGGTGCCTCACGCACACCATACTGAGCTAGAATAGCCCCCAAGCACTCGTCACACGAAGGGACCTCGCATGATCGATCGCTATACCCGCCCCGAGATGGGCCATATCTTCTCGCTGGAGAACAAGTACGCCGTCTGGCAGGAAATCGAGGTGCTTGCCTGCGAGGCCCATGCCGAGATGGGCCAGATTGGCATAACGCGCGAGGAGGCCGCCTGGATTCGCGAACACGCGGCGTTCAATCGCGAGGAGGTGGACGCCATCGAGGAGGTGACCAATCACGACGTGATTGCGTTTCTCACCAACATGGGGTCCTACATTGACAAGGACGTGCCGGAAGGCGACCCAAAGCCCAGTCGCTGGGTGCACTACGGCATGACCAGCTCCGACCTGGGCGACACGGCCCTGTGCTACCAGCTGGCGCAGGCAACCGACCTCATCGTGCAGGACGTGCGCGAGCTCGGGCAGATCTGCCGCCGACGCGCCTTTGAGGAGCGCGACACACTGTGCGTGGGACGTACGCACGGCATCCACGCCGAGCCCATGACGTTTGGCATGAAGTTTGCCAGCTGGGCCTGGGAGCTGCGACGCGACCTGGATCGCCTGCTCGACGCGCGCAAGCAGATTGCCGTGGGTGCCATCTCGGGAGCCGTGGGCACCTACTCGTCCATCGATCCCTACATCGAGAAGTACGTGTGCGAGCACATGGGCCTCGAGGGCGACCCGCTCTCCACCCAGGTGGTGAGCCGAGACCATCATGCGTACCTTGCGGGCGTGCTCGCCACCACGGCGGCAACCTGCGAGCGGCTGGCATTGGAGGTGCGCAACCACCAGAAGACCGACACGCTGGAGGCCGAGGAGCCGTTTAGGCGTGGGCAGAAGGGCAGCTCCGCCATGCCGCACAAGCGCAACCCCATCACCGTGGAGAAGGTTTGCGGCCTCTCACGTGTGGTAAAGGCCAACGCGCAGGTGGCGTTCGACAACGTGGCGCTGTGGCACGAGCGCGACATCAGTCACAGCTCCAACGAGCGTGTGGCGCTGGCCGACAGCTTTATTGCGCTGGACCACATGCTGCGTTGTCTCATTCGCATCCTGGACGGCTTGGTGCTGTATCCGGCGCGCATGGAGGCAAACCTCAACAGCACGCGCGGCCTGATCTTCTCCAGCAAGGTGCTGCTGGCCCTGGTGGACACGGGCATCACGCGCGAGGACGCGTACAAGATCGTGCAGCGCAACTCCATGGCGGTGTGGGACGACGTGCAGCAGGCCCGCGCCGGGCAGACTCTGCGCGAGCGTCTGAATGACGATTCCGAGTGCACGCTCACGCCGGCTCAGCTCGACCAGATATTCGACCCGCGCGCGTTTCTCACCCGCGTGGACGTGGTGTTCGACCGCTTGGAGCAGTTGAGCTTTGCGTAGCCTCGCGTGTCGTACGCCCACTGACTGCCGCAACTGCAAACGATAGGGGAAAGACATGTACGAGATGGACTTCACACCCGCGCGTGTGTGCCCGCGCAACATACACGTGGCCGTCTCCGATGACGGCAACACCATTGAGGAGGTTCGCTTTTACGGCGGCTGCAACGGCAACACCAAGGCCGTGGCAAAGCTGGTAAAGGGACAGCCCGTAGACCAGATCGTGGAGCTCTTGGAGGGTAACACCTGCGGACACCGCGGCACCTCGTGCGCCGACCAAATGACCAAGGCCCTGCGTCAGGCGCAAGGAGCGGCCCGTGCGATGGCTTAGTATCTCTCGGCGGGGACTCTTTAGGGGCGCCGGCATTGCCGCCGCGACAGGAGCCGTCGTTGGGGTGCTTCCGGGCTGCACCAACCCAGAGCAGCAGGAGGTGCCCGAGCCGTTGGTGGTGGACTCCGACAAGGCCGTCAACATCCTCGAGGAATACGAGGAAACGGACTTGGAGCTTAAGGAGACCAACTCGTGGACCATTCCGCTGGGCAGCGTGCTGCACGAGGGGACGGGTACGTGGCTACCCGTGACGCAAACGGGGTCGTCGGCGTCGCCCATGGTAAAGGGCTGCGTGTTCTCAACCGATAAGGGCGAGGTGGTCGAGGTCCTGCCCGACGTGCGCGGCGACAACCACACCACTGTGATCTTTGACGCGCGCTGTTCCGATGAGGTGTATGCGTGGATCGAGCTCGACTACCTCGAGCACAGCTGGACGCTGTATGCGGCGTCGCTGGACAACGGGAAGATTGGGTCGGACGCCGCCACGCTGTGGCAGGCGGACTCCGACTACGAACCGCCAGGATTCGCATGCGTTGGCAAGCGCGTGCTCTGGCAGGTTATGCCGTCGATTGGGGGCACCAAGACCAAGGAGCACTCGTTTTGCTACCTCTGGAAGTTGGGGGGCGAGAATGCCCAGGCGGTGGTCGAGTCGCCGGGACGGTTTGCCGTTGGGCCGTGCATATCGGGTGACGTCGCGGTGCTCGTTCCTCGCGTGCGCGCCAACGAGGGAGTGTATTACGGAGTCACGGCATATGCCATAGACGACGATTTGGCCACGGTTGTGGACCAGCTCGTGCTGCCGCAAACCATCAAGCCGTTCCATGCGGCCTACGTGGGCAATCGCTTTGCCATCTCCATCGAGGCGAGCTACAGCTCTGGCGGCATGTTTGGCACCATGGGAACCTACATTGGTCCCAGCGAAGGCCCGTTTGTAAAGCTGCCGCGCGAGCCCAGCGCAAACGTGGCGGGCAAGGGCGATCAGTTCATTATCAAGAGTCGCACCTCCTACTTCGTGGTGGACGTGCGCAAGTCCACCTACTCCATTCTCACAGCCGTCAACCGCTGCGTGGACTACGGCGAGTTTCCCGCTAGGGTGGGCCAGACCGACGACTTCGTTACCTTTGCCACGGTAAAGGACGAGCAGTCGGGTTATCCCTCCTCGGTGAGCGTGCGCTCGTTTGCGTGGTGATGCCGGCTGCACAGAGGGGACAGTCCCCCGAGTGCAGGCCGCGCAAAGACGATTCCCCGAGTACAGGACGTCACGGCCTACACTCGGGGAACTGTCCCCTCTGTGCGGCTTCCAGTCACCTGCCTTGACGGTTCCTAACTGCCCATATCTGCGTTACACTTATAGTTACCCCAAATACAGCCATACCGCGAAGTGAGGAGACGGCCATGAGTGCAAACGAGAAAAGAATCCTTCTGGTTGAGGACGAAAAGGCCATCCGCGATGCGGTCGCGGCCTATTTTGAGCGCGACGAGCGCGAGAACTACATCGTGCGCGGCGTGGGCGATGGGCAGAGCGCGGTTGAGGAGTTCGAGAAGTACCCGTTCGACATCGTGATTCTGGACCTCATGCTCCCCAAGCTCTCGGGCGAGCGCGTGTGTCGTTCCATTCGCGAGACGTCCAACGTCCCCATCATCATGCTTACGGCAAAGGGCGAGGTGGAGGACCGCATCATTGGCCTGGAGCTTGGCGCGGACGACTATCTTATTAAGCCCTTCTCGCCGCGCGAGCTGGTGGCACGCGTGCGCGCCCTGCTGCGTCGCGCCCATGCCGAGAGCGAGCCCCAGCTGGAGGTGCTTGACTTTGGAGACCTCGTTATAGATATCTCCGGCCACAAGGTAACCATTTGTGATGAGGAGATCGACCTTACGGCGTCCGAGTTCAAGCTACTCACCACGCTCGCGCGCTTCCCGGGCCGCGTGTACACGCGCATGGAGCTGGTTGAGAAGGTCCTGGGCTACGACTTTGAGGGATACGAGCGCACCATCGATTCGCACGTAAAGAACCTGCGCGCAAAGCTGGGCGACGACCCGCGCAATCCGCGCTGGCTCTACACCGTTCACGGCGTTGGCTATCGCTTTGAGTCTCCCGACAAGGGTGACAAGGCAAAGGCCGCGCGCGCCCGCGCCAACTAGCGTAGGCACACGGCGGTGGCTAACGACGACCGCGAGTCCGTCGCGGATTCGCATGCCTCTTCCTACAACACCATAAAGCGCCAGCCGCGCAGTACGCTCAAGTACAGCACGCGCATGACGCTCTCCTTTGCGCTCACGGCCGTGCTGTCGGCCGTGGTGCTGTCGGCCGTGCTCGCCTTCGTGTGGGAGGACCAGTTCCAGTCCTACACGCGCGCCAACATGCAGCGCATGGTGGAGCAGACGGCCGAGACCCTGGCCCAGCAGTACGGCGAGCACAAGGCCTGGACCAACGAGACCCTGGAGTTTATGGCCAGCACCTCCGAGTCCATGCCCGAGGTGGGCATGCGCCTTGCCAACGACGAGGGCGAGGTGCTCTACGATGACGACTCTGGCGGCGCCATAGCGGTTACGCGCACGGGCAAGCAGCGCCGCATCATCATGCCACTCGACGAGAACTCAATCGTGACCGCCGACATCATGGTAGAGGGCGAGGAGGGCCGCGTGAGCTTTGTGGCGGGCACGCTCACGTTTTGGTCGGCAAGCTCCGACGCGCTGCTCACCAAGAGCGACTCGGTGTTTCGCACCAACTCGTATGCGGCCATCATCACCGCCGCAAGCCTGGCGGTCGTGTTTGCCTGCGTGATTGGCTACTTCGTGGCGCGGGCGCTTACCAAGCCCATCAAGCGCATAACCACCACGGCCTCGCAGATTCGCAACGGAGACCTCACGGCGCGCACCGGACTCTCGGGCACCGACGAGATCGGCCGTCTTGGCGAGACCTTCGACGACATGGCCTCGTCACTTGAGCACGACATAAAGTTTGAGCACCGCCTTACCAGCGATGTGGCGCACGAGCTGCGCACACCGCTCATGGCCATGCAGGCGACGGTTGAGGCTATGCAGGACGGCGTGATGCCCGCAGACCAAAACAACCTCGCCACGGTTTCGGTGGAAGTCCGACGCCTTTCGCGCCTTGTGGACGCCATGCTGCGCCTGTCTCGCATGGAGAACGGAACGACACCGCTCAACATAGAGCGTTGCGACGTGGTGGCACTCGTCGAGGACCTGGTTACCGTACACAGCCAGCTGTTCCAAGACAACGGCATCGAGCTCATATACCAAAACGAGACTGGACATCGCGAGTTCTATGCGGAGCTGGACCCCGACCTCATTCGCGAGGCCATGGTCAACCTTCTGAGCAATGCCATGCGCTACACGGCCGAGGGTGGCAACGTGTGGGTTAAGGTCGCGCGCAATCGCCGCAATGTGCTCCTTTCGGTGCAGGATACCGGCATGGGTATTGCCAAGGAGGACATGCCGCGCGTGTTTAGCCGCTTCTGGCGCTCTGACGCAAGCCGCGAGCGCGTTGCCGGCGGCCTGGGCGTGGGCCTTGCCCTTACCAAGGAGATCGTGGACCGTCACAACGGCACGATTGCGGTGGACTCGGAGGAGGGCGTGGGAACGACCTTCACGCTGCGTCTGCCCATCACGCAGAGGAAGCAGAAGTAGCCGCCCTCAACGCAGTTGAGTTGGTCTACAATACCGTACATGTGACTCAAGGAAAGGGAGAGACGCATGTCCAACATCGAACTCCGTCCCGATAGTCGTGGCAAGGTTCGCGACATATACGATTGTGGCGACAGCCTGCTCATGGTGGCAAGCGACCGCGTGAGCGCCTACGACTTCGTGCTGCCCGACGAGATTCCGTACAAGGGCGAGATTCTCACGCGCATCTCGGCGTTTTGGTTCCAGCGCTTCGCCAACCTCCTGCCGCACCACATGATTACCATGGACCCGGCAGAGTATCCGCAGGAGTACCGCAAGTACACAGACTACCTGGCCGGGCGTTCCATGCTGGTGCGCAAGGCGCAGACGGTGCCCATCGAGGCCATCGTGCGCGGCTACCTCACGGGGTCTGGCAAGAAGACCTACGACGCGGACGGAACCGTGTGCGGGATCAAGCTGCCCGACGGTCTGGTGGAGGCCAGCCGCATTCCCCAGGCCATCTTTACGCCGTCCACCAAGGCCGAGCTGGGTGAGCACGACGAGAACATCTCGTACGACCGGTGCGTGCAGATCGTAGGCGCCGACGTGGCGTCCCAGCTGCGCGATGCGTCGCTCAAGATCTACAACGCAGCGGCCGAGTATGCCTCCACGCGCGGCATCATCATTGCCGACACCAAGTTTGAGTTTGGCTTCATCGACGGTCAGCTCACCATAATCGACGAGTGCCTCACGCCAGACTCGAGCCGCTTTTGGCCTGCGCAGGGCTACGAGCCCGGCAAGGTGCAGCCCAGCTACGACAAGCAGTTCGTGCGCGACTGGCTGCGGGCCAACTGGGACATGACGGGTGAGCCGCCGCACCTGCCCCAAGAGGTGATCCAGGGGACGTCCCAGCGCTACATGGAGGCATACCAAATCATTACGGGCGAGGAGTTCGTCCCTGCAAAGGAGCAATAGCATGTCGTTAAAGGACACCATTAAAGGCGCTCGCGAGGAAGTGGCGGCAAGCGGCAACCCCTTTGAGCGCCCGTCCGCAAAGGGAGACTCGGAGTCTGGCGGCTCGACCTCAAGGTCGTCGGACCAAGGGTTCTCCAGGCGCTCGGCGGCCCGCAGCAAGCCGTCGCGTAAGGCGGCGGCAGGCGTGCGCGTGGTGAGCTCGGGCAAAAAGCCCAAGGCCGACATGAGCAAGGAGGAGCGCAAAGCCCAGCGTCGCAAGGATCGCGAAGTAGAGGATCGTCGCTACAACGTGACGCAAATGCTCCTTGAGCAGAACGAGGACTACATGAAGTCGCGCAAGATGTGGTGGGTGTTTCTCATCGCGGCCGTCGTGCTCATGGCCATTGCGCTCTTGCTCTACGGACGTATAACCAGCGCGAAGGAAGACCCCCAGTCCGCCATAGGCATTGCCGCGGTGGTGAGCATGGTGATGGCCTACATCGTGGTCATTGTGGGCATGATCTTTGACTTTACCAAGATACGTCCCATGCGCAAGGAGGCCGAGAAGCGCGCGGAGTCCATGTCGGACAAACGCCTCAAGACCCTCCTCGTGGAGAAGGCCAAAAAGGAGGAGGCCGAGAAGGCCGAGCGCAAGGCCAAGCGCCCCAGCTTCTTTAAGCGTTAGGCGCAGTCGTCGCAAAGTGCTACAATGGCACCTACGCCTCCGTAGCTCAGGGGATAGAGCACCGCTCTCCTAAAGCGGGTGTCGGCCGTTCGAATCGGCCCGGGGGCACCAGAGAATTCGCAGGCCAGTCGGGTAACCGGCTGGCCTGTTTTGTTTGGTGTGCGTGCAAAGAGAGCCTCTCTTGCGGATGCTGATGTGGTGCACGAGGAGACGACAGGTGTTATCCTCTTGCGTGGTAGACGGCATGTCTCGCGCTAGGCAACGCCTCTTAAGGAGGTAATGCCTATGGAATTGCTAACAAGACTCTTGGAGCTGATAACGGCATTGATTTGCTTGCACACCGCACAGGCCGAGGCCGAGCGGCAGCGACAACGAAGAAGGCGGCGAAACCGAGCACGTAGACGGCGAAACGGTAAAAATAGTGGCCGATAGGAGATAGCAGCTCCTTCGGCCATAGAAAAACGTGGCGTTGCCTAGATGGGGCCTAGGCGTGCCGCCTACCGCTATTGTACCCATCTTTAGAGTATGCAGACATGAGAATCGCGTTCTTACGCAACCACGGCTAAAGCACCGCTCTCCTAAAGCGGGTGTCGGCCGTTCGAATCGGCCCGGGGGCACCAGAGAATTCGCAGGCCAGTCGGGTAACCGGCTGGCCTGTTTTGCCTGTTATGCGCCGGGATAATCAAAGGACAGCCACGCGCGCACGGTCACCGGCTTGTTGGGCATTACGAACTCGTAGTCCTCAACCGACACGAAGTCGCCGTAGTTCTCGTCGTTGTTAACGGAAATGTGACGGTCGGCATCTTCCACGCAGTACACCTTCACCTGCACGGTCTCTCCTGGCACGGCCGACTTGGGGCACTTTGCGACAATCTCTTTGTCGTCCTCAAGGGTGATTGTCAGGGCGTCGGGACTGGCGTTCTGCTCCTCTACGTAGTCGTCCTGCAGCTCCCGCACGTATGGCCACAGGTTGCCTTCGTCTGCGACCGCGTAGTTTTGGTCCTTGCGCACGAGAATGTCTTCGCCCTCGAAGTCGAACGACACCACAGTGCCGTCCTGCAGCTCAAACGACACGAGGTGATAGCTATCGGTCACGCTCATGTTGGTCGTGCCGCCCACGTGCATGCGTGCCAGCTTCTTGTACACGTCGCGTATCGTTCGCGCGTCGGTGACGGTTACGGTGGGTCGGGCGCCCATTTGGTCGTACCGCACAGTGCACGACTTTGGGGTCTTGCCCGCGCGCATGTCCTCCACCAGCTGGGTCGACGCCTCGCTGCCGTCAAAGGTGAGGATGGAGTCGTCCGACAGATTGATGGCCACGCCGTGGGGCTTCTCGGTTTGTGACCCGGTGTCTTGGGAGGTGGTGTCGTCCGTCTTTGTGTCGTCGCCCTTTGTCTCGACCACATCCTGCTTTGGCTCATCCGTGGGGGCAGGCGCGTTGCAGGCCGCCAGTCCCGTACCCAGTGTAAACGCCATCATGGTGCTCATCATCCATACCAGTCCGCGCTTCATTGCCCTGGTCCTTTCTCGTTTTGCCACCTTGTAAAGAATACGACCCAGCACGGCAAAATGTCGGGAGAAAACAGCCGGTGGGGAGCCTTCCCTGGCAGACACGAGTCCGGTTGGCTCTTCGTCAACAATCACTGTATTACCAAGAGCAACAGATGAGGCACGTCATATAATCATGTTCGTAAACTCATATCCGCGCTGGAGGAGGATGACCCATGAGAGAGAAGACAAAGAGGTGTCTGAGCATGTTGCTCTCGCTCGTGCTGGCCTGAGTATGTGCCCGACGACGGGTTTTGCAGACGACGGACCCGTGGGCGAGCCCACGTCTGGGCTAGTCGCGAATTCGGTACTTGTCGAGATGGGTGAGGAGACGCTTGCGCCCGCACAGGACATACAGATCGTCACACAAAGTGAGGAGACTCTCCCCAACGAGGGTGGCGAGCTGAGCACACAGAGCGTGTTGACCACGCAAGACAGCGGCGTTAGCTATATCGACGAGAATGGCAAGCTTACGCAGACCGAAAACGGCGCCGAAGTCCAAGAGTTATCATCGGACACTGGCACGAACAATTGGGGCGGAGGGGGCGCAACCTGGTACGTGGTCTTTGCCGAAGGCATCGAGGGTGGCTGGAAGGCGGTCTCCCTTATCAACACGGCGGAGTTCTACCATCCCCTTACGGTGATTCTTCTTTTGGTGTTCCTGCTCATGGTACTTGAGGCGCTGGTCTTCTTTGCGGTCATCTACGGCCAGAGCGAGCGGAACCTCGCCATAGCGGCAGCGCGCGAGGCGGAGAGCGCGAGCAGGGCGAAGAGCCAGTTCCTGTCTCAGATGAGCCACGAGATTCGCGCGCCCATCAACGCGATCATTGGCCTGGACACCATCCTGCTGCGCGACCAGAGCATCTCGGGGAGCGTGCGGGAGTCGCTCGAGAAGATCTCCATGAGCGTGCACCACCTGCTCTCGCTCATCAACGACATACTGGACATGAGCCGTATCGAGAGCGGTCGCATGGAACTCGCCGAGGAGGAGTTCTCGCTCACCGAGCTCTTGGGTGAGGTGGAGACCATCATAGGCGGCCAGTGCGAGGACAGGCGCCTGAGCTTTGTATGTGAGAAGTCGGAGGACCTGCGGGAGCGCTACGTGGGCGATGCCCTCAAGCTCAAGCAGGTGATGATCAACGTGATGGGCAACTCGGTCAAGTTTACCGAGGCGCCCGGCACGGTCACCCTCTCGGTGGGGCAGACGCCAATGCCCGACGGACGGTCCCTGCTCAGCCTTACGATGTCGGACACCGGGATTGGCATGGACGAGGACTACATACCCAGGCTGTTCGAGGCGTTCTTCCAGGAGGACACGGCCAACACCACAAAGTTTGGCGGCAGCGGCCTGGGCATGGCCATCACCAAGAACCTCGTGGACATGATGGGCGGCGAGATTTGGGTGGAGAGCGAGAAGGGCGTGGGTACCACCTTCTTCGTCAACATGCCGCTTGGCGTGGTGCCGGAGACGGCCGTTGCCAGTGTCGTGGGCGAGGAGCCTGGCGTCCTAATCCAGGACGTTGGCTGTCCGTGAGGGAAGAGGTACCTTTGGGACATGCGCAAAGCGATGTCCCAAAGGTACCTCTTCCCTCACGGACAGCCACGCTTGAGGTTGCCCATCCATAGATTGAATGTCGCGTATAGGTTACACTTAAGAATGACGCGAAAATGCGACATGCGGGAGACGAAATGGCCACAATCACAATACCAAGGCAGGTGGGGCAGGTGGTTTGCGCGGCGCGCAAGGCACGCGGCATGACTCAGGCAGAGCTGGCCCACGATGCGGGAATCTCGCGCCAGCTGGTGAACCGCCTTGAAATGGGCGACGCGAACAACATTTCGCTTGGAAGGGTTCTGGACGTGCTGAGCGCGTTGGGCTGTACGATGAGCATCGACTGGGATGGCGATGCAGATGAGCAGCGTCCGGTTGAGCGCGCGGAACACACCGCGCCTTCGAGCTTGGCTTGGGAGTATGCGGGCCAATGGAGGCTGGACGAGTCGCTCTTCTCGCCAAGAGCTGGGGGGAGAGACGAGCAATGACGGTGCGACCCACCACGAGAACCCTCTCGACATTCATCTGCGGCACTCTTGCCGGCACGCTCTCGCAGGACGAGCACGGTCTGCGTTCCTTTAGGTATGAGAGTGACTATAACGGACCACCCCTCTCGCTGTCGATGCCCATCTCGAACAAGACGTACAGGGGTCGCATCGTGGATGCCTACCTTCTTGGGCTGCTTCCCGATGACGAGCGCGTGCGGCGCGAGGCTGGGAGGCGCTTTGGGGTGTCGGGCAACAACCCGTTTGCCCTCTTGTCGCATATGGGCCTCGACTGCCCTGGCGCTGTGCAGTTTTGCAGGCCTGAGGATGAGGATTGCCTTTTTCGCCCAGAGGAGCTGCGTCCACTCTCGGAGCGCGAGATAGCCAAGCGCCTTGTACCTGCCTCAAAAAGGCAGGAGGACACATGGATTAGGACCGAGGAGCGCTGGTCGCTTGGGGGCAACCAAGC
Source organism: Coriobacteriales bacterium (assembly GCA_030529625.1). GTDB lineage: Bacteria > Actinomycetota > Coriobacteriia > Coriobacteriales > Atopobiaceae > RUG440. The sequence goes on along the minus strand of JAUMWN010000016.1, from coordinate 5,174 downwards.
CAAGTTTGCGCTCCGGCTTCAGGACGGCAAATGGTATGAGTGCCATGGTGCCGCAGCGTCCACACACATCTTCAAGCCGGGAATCGAGGGCATGCGACTCGAGGCGCTTGACGAGTACGTGACGATGAAGGTTGCGCAGGCCTGCGGACTTCCTACGGAACAGGTGGACTACCTGCTGTTTGATGGCGTGCCCGCCATCGTCGCCACACGCTACGACCGTGAGGTCACTTATGCGGGCATACGTCGCATACACCAGGAGGACTTTTGCCAGGCGCTCTCTTACACCCCTGACATGAAGTATGCAGAGGACGGGGGGCCAAGCACCCCAGACGTTATCGCACTGCTGCGTCGGACGAGCGATGCGGTAGCGTCCCTGGAGGCGTTTTCGGCAATGCTGTTCTTCAACTACCTTCTTGGCGCGCCCGATTCCCACGCCAAGAACTACTCGCTCGTCCACGTCGATGGTCGTACGTGCCTGCTTGCCCCGCTCTATGATGTTGCCTCAGGGATTCCCTACAACCTAACGGGTAAGCACCCGCTACGCATGGCGATGTCTATAGGGGGAGAGAATCGTTTGGGTTTTGTCGACCGTTCGCACGTGACGCGCTTCGCACAGGTTGCCGGTATCGAGCACGATCGCTGCCTGAACCTTATGGCAAACCTGTGTGAACGGATTCCGATTGCCATGGAGTCTGTGCTTGAGGGGGAGATTGCCAGGAATACCCCTGGCGCCGACGAGCTCGCCGAGCGCCTGCTCCCCAGCGCGCGAGCGCACTGCGTACACATCCTCCAGCAGCTCTAAGGTTGTGCCAATAACAGAAGATGTTTGATAGCGGTATAAGTAGTGGGGCGCAAAACAGGCGAAAACTCGCCAATCCTGCGGCTTTGCTGCCGGTAGCCATTTTTGTGCCCCACTGCATAGAGTAGCCAGTGGGGCACAAAACACCTTGTCGCGCGAAATCACGCAAATGCCCCGTTTGTGCCCCACTATTCTGGCCCATGAGTCCGTCCTCCTGCGAGGAAGCTTGCCTAGAATGTGCGATTGCGGGGTGTCGGGACAAATGTCCCCGTCACCTTTGTCCGGGGTGCCGATTCCCTGCGCTCGGCCAGCGTGCAAAGCTTTTCTCTGCTACTGCATATTCGCGAGCATGCCGCGTAATGCCTGCTCGTTGGGAATCACCACGCCGCGCAGCAGGTTTTCCACGACCCGCGGGATGTAAGCGGTACCCATGCCGCCCGAGCCCACGACAAACACGACGAGTAGGGCATAGATCAGGCCCAGGCCCTGGAAGTACTGGCCGAGCTGCGCCGGGTCGGTGATGCCCGTGTAGGTGCTAAAGAATGCGCCACCAATCTTCTTGATGAGGTCTGCGGGAATGCCCATGGAGACCTCAATCGCCTCGGGCGAGTTTTGCGGTGCGCTCACAATGTCGCGGAAGATGTTGACGATGTCTATTTGGGTGGGTCCCTGAGAGATGTCGGGCATGTCAATGAGCAGCAGCTCGTCTCCGCTCACCATAATGTTGCCGGGATGCAGGTCGCCGTGGACAAGCGTCGCACATTGTGGGATGGCGTCGGCCAGGCTGTGCAGGAGGTAGATTTCTTCGGGTGAGCAATAGGAGGCGAGTCCGTCCAAATAGCGGTGGGACTTCGCGCTTACGGACTTGAAGGTACCCGCGGGCACCTCGGCCGCGTGGAAATCGCGCACGAACTGCACGTAACGCTGCGTGAGCTCGTTGAACTGTTGGGGGTTCTGCTCGTAGGCGCGGGCAAGCGTCTGTTCGCCAGCATGCTCAAACACCACGCCCAGCTTGTCGCCACAGCGCACGGTATCGTAGGGCAGGGCTGTGGATATGCCTGCCACCAGTGCCGTGCGTGCGTAGCGACGCTCTCGCTCGATGGCGTCAAGCGAGAAGTTGTTGTCGTAGAGCTTTACGACCTTGTCTTCGTCCAGGCGGTACACGGTGCCCTGGCCGCCGCGTCCTACCACTTCCAGGCCGTCTACGCTTATCGTGCGCGGAGCACGACGCACGTCCATGATCTCGGTGAGTCCGGTCATCTCAAACACGTCGTACACTTCCGGATGGGCATTGCGAAGCGTGAGGTTGCCTGAGGACTTGAGCAGGCGCATCACTACACGCAAGCCAGCGCTGGAGATGTACTCCAGGTCGTCCGCGTCAATGATAATCGGCGCATCCGGAGCCTCGGCGCGAATCTGGTTGATGTCTTCCTCCAGCTGCGGGGCGTTTTCGGCCGTAATCCTTCCCGAGACCTGCATGAGCAGACCGTCGGGGGTGGGTATGGACATGACGTTGTAGTGACTAAAAGACATTGCGCTCCTTCCGCGGGCTGTCTCGCCTTGTCTGGCGAGGACTGACGGATTCTTATGAATCATATCGCAAGTGAGAAAAGGGGTTTGGCCCCTTTACTCACTTTGTGGAGCATGGCAGCGAAGAGTCCGTAGTGATACCCTTGCGCTTTGGGTAGGAAGAACCGTTTGTGGGTAGGAGCAGGACATGAGAATTACCACAGAGGGCGATGTGCTCACCATAGAGCTGGTGAGCCGCATTAACTCCGGAAACGTTGGCGAGGTTGAGGCCGAGATTATGGCCGCGCTGGATGCGGCCGATGTGAGCAGGGTCGTGTTCGACGCGTCTAACCTCGTCTACATCTCGAGCGCGGGCTTGCGCGTGATTATGAAGGTGCTCAAACGCGTGGGTAACGTTACGCTGATGGAGGCGTCGCCTGAGGTGTACAACGTCTTTGAGATGACCGGGCTCACCCAAATGATGGACGTGCGTCGTGCAATGCGCACGGTCTCGGTTGACGGTCTCCCCATGATTGGCGCGGGCGCAAACGGAAAGGTGTATCGCCTGGACGAGGAGCGCATCATAAAGACCTACAACCCCATTTCCAATCCGCCCGAGAAGATCATGCGCGAAAAGCAAACGGCGCGTCAGGCGTTTATCGCAGGCGTGCCGTCGGCGCTGTCGTTTGACGTGGTTCGGGTGGGCGATGGCTATGGCATCGTGTACGAGATGATCGATTCCCTCACGCTGGGTGAGGTGATAGCCCGCAATCCGGACCGGCTGGAGGAATACGCCACACGCATGGCCAACCTGTTGAAGCAGCTCCACGCCACCGAGTTCGCACCCGGAACGTTGCCCGATGCCCGCGAGAGCCTGCACACATGGGTGGACATCGCCGAGCGCAGTGGCTACTATGCGGCAGACGTAATCGACGCCGCGCACAAGCTGGTAGACTCCATCCCGCCACGCAACACCTTTGTCCATGGCGACTTCCATCCCGGCAACATCATGGTTACCAGCGATGACGAGTTCCTGCTCATCGACATGGGCGACGCGTCGCAGGGCGATCCCCTCATCGACATGCTGGCCTCATATCAGATCATGCGTGTTATTGCCGACCACCCAGGTGGCGCGGAGCGCTATATGGGGCTCTCGTCCGAGCAGTCCATCCGCGTGTGGGACACCTTTGTCCGCACGTACTATGGCACAAGCGACCCTGCGCAGCTGGAGGCCATTGAGCGCAGGGTGAGGTTCTATATGATATTGCGCAGCATGCCGGGCGTCACGTTTAGCGAGGTCATCGCACAGGACAAGCGCAAGAGCTACGCCGACTTCCTCAGCAAGGTGCTCTTGGAGGGCATGGCCCATCGTGGCCAGGGAATGCCCGACGCGGCACCTCCTGTTGATGCGGCACCCCGTATGTAAGTGATACCTAGGGGGAGTACCTCCAGTTGCACTCCACAGCAGGTCCATCTCACGTCGACGGTGCGGGATGGACCTGCGCTTGTTGGGTATTATCAAACGCAGGGAGTTGTGGCAAACGAACAAAGGAGCAGCGTGACATACACAAAACGAATCGCAGCAGCGGCAATTTCGGCAGCGCTCGTGCTCGCGCCCTTGGCCGGTTGTGGTGCGAGCGGCAGCCAACCGGATGCCAAGCAGGAGCAGGGAACCGAGCAAAAGCAGGCCACCATCGACTACATGGCGCTCGTCAACAAGCAGAACAAGCTTCCCGACGGCTGGGAGGAGGCGCTTGACCTCGTTGAGGAGAAGAGCCTGCTCTATGAGGATCCCGTAAAGGTGGAGCGCAAGGCCTACGAGGCATACCAGGCGCTCAAGGAAGACCTCGCAAAGGACGGCGTGAGCGTGGAGCTCGACTCGTGTTACCGCAGCGTCGCTCATCAGCAGGAGGTTATGGACGAGTTTACCAAGGAAAAGGGTGCAGAGTACGCGCAGACGCACGTGGCGACCCCCGGTTACTCTGAGCATCACACCGGTCTTGCGCTGGACCTGTTCCTGGTCATTGACGGCGAGAAGGTGTACGAGAACGACGAGATGATGAAGTATCCCGAGGTATGGGAGAAGGTCCACGCCAAGCTTGCCGACCACGGGTTTATCCTGCGCTATCTGGAGGGCAAGGACGACATTACGGGCTATGCCTACGAACCGTGGCACATCCGCTACATCGACAACCCGGAGGTTGCCCACAAGATCATGGACCAGGGCCTCACCTTTGAGGAGTACCTGGGCGTGGCAGAGGAGGCCAAAGCCGCCAATGCCAAGGACGAGGCGGCCAAGAAGGCTGACTACGAGGTGGACTACGGCACGTCCGAGGTCTACACGCACGATGACATCGACGCGGCAGTAAAGGCCGTGATGGCCGAGTTTGGCACCTGGAAGGGCTGCACGATGAAGAAGGTTGCCTATACCAACGATCAAACGTGTAAGGACAACCTGGAGTATGCCAACAGCCTGCGCAAGGAAGGCACGCCCGAGTTTACCCAGGCCATGGTCCTCACGAGCGACTTCCACTCTCCGAGTGCCGAGGAGGCGCAGGGGACGGCTTGGGAGCCCGATACCGACTACAAGGACTACACCTGGACGCTCGGCCGCACCGACGGCGGCGAGTGGCAGCTGCTCACCTGGGGCTACGCATAAGAGAAGCGATAGAGTTGCACTTGGGTAGACAAAGGGGACTGTCCCCTTTGTCTACCCCCACGCAAACTAGTTCGTGTTGGTGTTGGTGTTCGTGTCGGTGGTGCCGCCGTCGGTGGGCGTGACCTCGGCGTTGTTGTTGGTGTTGTTATTGTTGTTGCCACCGTCGTCGGTGTTGTGGTTGGTGTTGTTGTTATTGTTGTTATTGTT
>JAUMWN010000137.1 GCA_030529625.1 Coriobacteriales bacterium | reverse complement strand
GTGGGCGAGACGGGTACAACGTTGGTGCTCCAGGTGGGCTACCGGGGAGCGGGATTTGCCGGTTATGCGGCACAGGAGGGCGAACGCACCGTGCAGGGCGAGGTGGAGCGGGCGCTGGAGACGCTGCTGCGGCGTCCGTGCGAGACCACCTGCGCGGGACGAACCGACGCGGGTGTCTCGGCGCTGGCGCAGTACGTGAGCCTGCCTGTGGAAGACGGCGAGCTTGCGGGCCGTGAGCCACGCAGGATGTGGCGCTCGCTGATGGCCATCACGCCCGAGGAGGTCTCCATACGCGGGCTGTATATGGCCCCTGCGGGCTTCTCAGCGCGTTTTGACGCGCTGGGACGGCGATACCGGTATCGAATAGCCTGTGGCAACGCACAGCCCGTGATGGCGTGGGAGCACGCCTGGTGGCTGCGCTCGCCGCTGGACGCAGGGCTCATGGACGAGGCTGCACGCGCCCTGGTGGGCGAGCACGACTTTTCCAGCTTTTGCAAGGTGAGCTCGGCACAGATGCTGCGTGAGGCCGGTCGATCCACCAGCCGCCTGCTGCGCGAGGTGCGTGTGAGCGTGCAGCGCGAGGCGGGGGAGGACCTGGTGATGGTGGACGTGGAGGGAAACGCCTTCTTGCACAACATGGTGCGTATTATGGTGGGCACGCTGGTGGAGGTGGGCAGGGGCAACAGGCCGCCCGAGTGGGTGGCCCAGGCGCTTGCCGCACGCGACCGCCGTGCCGCCGGTCCCACCGCGCCCGCCCGCGGCCTGGTGCTGGAGGACGTACGCTACGCCCCCGATCTCCTCGTCCCATGGGACAGAGCGCTGGACAATACTGGAAAAAGCGGTGGATGGCGAAGTATTGATCTAAGCAAGCAGACGTTTTGCAACAAGGTGCTGCCTCGAGATTAATGTTACGGCTATCAATATGGATGCTAATGAGATAGTCATTCCAAGCTTGACGCCTGGTGTAACGAAACGTAACTCAATTTGATTCGTTCCCGGCTCCAAACCGAGCAGCATCATCCCGCCTGACTCGATAATCGGTGTCTCGTTACCGTTTACCCATGCCGTCCATCCTTCGTCGTTGGGTATGCTCAAATAACATAGGCATCGCGTGGTGGTATGTGCAATGCAGCTCATGCCCCAGTCTCCACGTTTGAATGCGTCGACGGCATCGTTGCGTGACGTTTCCACAAGCTCAGCTATGGGCTTGGCGATGGAGGTGGTGATGTTCTCACGCCTGGCTGCGTAGTGTGCTGCCAGCTGCGCGTCCTTGTTGTTCACAACTGGAGCCTCAATCATCACGTGGGTCTTATCCGCAGCATCGAGTCCGCTGAGCTGGTCCTCCGTAACGAAGGACTGGCGTAGGATTCCTATGGGGCAGGCGGGGCGTTGGTTTACGAAATATGAAGTATCGCCCACAGAATACGTGGCAACCGGTAAGTCTTCCGGTTTGAGCTGATCACTTACTTGGTAGCGTCCTCCAAGTAGCTCGCTTAGTCCTTGGATGCGCTCTTTCTTGAGGTGGAAGACCTCAGCGCTATCGAATCCCATGAGTTTCTCCAGTCGACCGGATCCCAGCGAGATGGTGGACGAGAAGGCACTGGTGCCCGCGGCATCGCCAGTGAGGGTAAGCCGATTGTCGCTTGTGGCATAGCGGTATTGTGGGTCCTGAACGTCAAGTTTGGTACCAAGGGTCACGAGTTCGTGGGTTACTTGCGATTTTTTGTCCGCCTGCCATTCCGCTCTATACCAAGAGAGCGTCAGAGAAGTGCTAGCCACACAAAATGCAACTACTGCCGTGGCAAATGCCCCAAACAGTTGCTGTCTTTTTGCGGCAAGTAGCATCGTGCATGCGATGCCAGCAAGGGCAATGGCGGTCAATATGGCAAAGCGCAGGCTGTCAAAGACGACTGGTTTGTCGGTGATGGCGTCATAGACGTGCACGAACGCAAAGAGCCCAACGATAAGCAGCGCATTCACGAGCGCGCCAAACGAAATGTGATATGCGTCGGGCTCGTCAATAACATGCGCGGAGGCAAGGGCGAGCATGAGGACGAACACATACCACCATCTAAAGTACATTCCCGTCATGAGTAGAAAGGCTGATACAAGTATAGGGGAAAGCGATATGACGAGCAACATGATGAGCAGCCTACCGAGCCAGTCTCGCTGCCGACGCACGTAGGCAATCGCCAGTGATACACCCACCATGGGAAGCCAACAGCATCGAGAAAGATATAGGTCTTGGTACACTATGCTCTGGGCATGCATGGCTTCGCCAGGAAGCAGGATGCCCTCAAAGAGGAGGGCAAGGCTGCCAGGGTTCCAAACCACATCGCTCAGGCCAAGGGTTGTTGCCGTAGCACGAGGGTTTTGCCGCACATATATCAGCGATGGCACCAAGAGCACTGCCGCAATCCCGACTCCAAGTGTGCCAGCGGCAAGGCAGCGAAGTAAGGCGCGCACCAATGTCCTCCAACCCTGGCGCCAGAGCTGTGGTGCGAAGCGAAAACCGAAGTAGAGGACAAGAAATATGGCACTTTGCACGAAGAACACGTAGTTCACTAGGCAGTTGAGCGCCGTGGACAGCATAAACCAATACCATCGCCGGTCATCTTCCATGAGTTTCTCGATTCCGACGAGCATGAGGGGAAAACATGCGACGACGTCATGGAAGTGATAGAACAAGAGGTTGGTTGCCTGGAATCCAGAGAAAGCATAGAGCAAAGCCGCCGTAATTGCTGCGGGGTGCCGAACGAAACGTTTAAAATACAAGTAGGATGTCATACTAGCAACAACGTACTTCGTTAGATATAGCCATCCCACCAGATAGGGAAAAGCGTTGGCAGGAAATGCCATGCTTGCCCAAAAGAAAGGGCTGCCAAGTTCATAGAATCCAAATCCTTGAATGGCGGAAGCCCCTAGGTCAAGATTCCAACACCAACCCGATAGACCACCCCGAGCAATCTGGTTGTGCAACGCCATTGTGAAGGGGATTTGCTGGAGGTCGAAGTCCGCACGAATGGTGAGTGCGCCTCCATCTTGCGCTATGAAGAACCCGAGTGATAGCAAACCAGTGACAAGCGAGAGTAATAGACAGGCTATCCATGGTCTTTTTCTCATGTTTGTAGACCTTACCTCCTAACAGGATTGTTTCAGAGAAGTATAACACCCATACCCATAGCCATATAACTAAGCGTTGAGCCGGAATTGATGATTTGGCAGAGGCGGTATTCCGAAAGACGATGAACTCATTTTGGAGCAGCAGGACTTCTCCAGTGGTGAAATCTCCCGAATTGGCGCGCTCTTGGTGCCAACATGTGATTCTGCTGAATTCCCGCGACCTCCACGGTCTCTCTACAAGCCGGATGCCCGCACCTGATATTGTGTTCTGTGTTCGGTTTGGCTCGGTTGGAGGTGAGCGCGCGCACATGCCGGTTGGAGTAAAAAGTTACCCCATGGTCTCGGTGATCATCCCCGCGTACAACGTGGAGGACTACGTGCAGCGCGCGGTGGAGAGCGTGCAGCGCCAGACCCTCACCGACATCGAGATCCTGGTGGTGGACGACGGCTCCACCGACCGCACGGGCGACATCGTGCGTCGGCTCACCCGGCACGACCTGCGCATCGTGGACTTCCACCCGCAAAATGGCGGCGCCCCGGCGGCGCGCAACCTGGCGCTCAACCACGCGCGTGGCAAGTACGTGTTCTTTATGGACGCCGACGACTGGGCCGAGCCCTCCATGCTGCTGGATCTGGTGGAGCTTGCCGAGAACAACTACCTGGACCTCGCCATCGCAGGCTTCTACATCGAGACCTACTTTGGCAAGAACGACGAGCACTCCACCGAGAAGAAGAGCTGCTCGGCGGCCATCTATCCCACCCAGCACGAGTTTAGGGTGGCTGCGGCCGAGCTGTTCGACAACAACCTGCTGTACACCCCGTGGAACAAGCTCTTCGTGCGCGAGCGCATCGAGCGCCTGGGCATCCGCTTTCGCAACACGTTTTGGGACGACTTCCCCTTCGTGCTGGACTACATCCGCGACGTGGAGCGCGTGGGCGTCACCGACCAGGCGTACTACCACTTTATTCGCCAGCGCGAGGAGTCCGAGACGGCCCGTTGGCGGCCCGACA
>JAUMWN010000078.1 GCA_030529625.1 Coriobacteriales bacterium | reverse complement strand
GCTCCTCGCTGAGCTCGTCCATGCCCAGAATGGCAATGATGTCCTGCAGGTCGGAATACTGCTGAAGGATCTCCTGGGTCTTCTCGGCCACGCGGTAGTGCTCCTCGCCAACGATCTCGGGGTCGAGGGCGCCCGAGGAGCTTGCCAGCGGATCCACCGCCGGGTAGATGCCCAGCTCGGTGATGGAACGCGAGAGTACCGTGGTGGCATCCAGGTGCGTAAACGTGGTTGCGGGCGCGGGGTCGGTAAGGTCGTCGGCCGGCACGTAGACCGCCTGCACCGACGTAATGGAACCCTCGCGCGTGGAGGTAATGCGCTCCTGCAGCTCGCCCATCTCGGTTGCCAGCGTGGGCTGGTAGCCAACGGCGGACGGCATGCGGCCCAGCAGCGCCGAAACCTCGGAGCCGGCCTGGGAGAAGCGGAAGATGTTATCGATAAAGAGCAGCACGTCCTGACCCTGGTCACGGAAGTACTCGGCCGTAGTGAGGCCAGCCAGACCCACGCGCAAGCGCGCTCCGGGCGGCTCGTTCATCTGCCCGTAAACCAGGCAGGTCTTCTCGATGACGCCAGACTCGGTCATCTCCAGGTAGAGGTCGGTGCCCTCGCGGGTGCGCTCGCCCACGCCGGTAAAGACGGAGGTGCCGCCATGCTCCTGAGCCAGGTTGTTGATAAGCTCCTGGATAAGCACGGTCTTGCCAACGCCGGCACCGCCAAACAGGCCCGTCTTGCCACCACGGACGTAGGGCTCGAGCAGGTCGATGGCCTTGATGCCGGTCTCGAAGATCTCGGTGTTGGTGGTGAGGTCCGAGAAGGCCGGTGCGGGATGGTGGATGGGATAGCGCTGGATGTTCTCGGGCATGCCCTTGCCATCCACCGGCTCGCCCATTACGTTCCACACGCGTCCCAGCGTCTCGGGACCCACGGGCATCATCATGGGCATGCCCGTGTCGATGGCCTTGAGGCCGCGCGTGAGGCCGTCGGTGGAGCTCATGGCAACCGTGCGCACCACGCGCCCGGGAAGCTGCGACTCCACCTCCAGTATGGTGCTCACGTGGCCCATGGGCGTTTCGGCGTCAACCTTCAGCGCCGAATAGATTACGGGCACGGCGTCCTCAAAGCGCACGTCCACAACAGGACCCACGATGCGCACAATGGTGCCTACGCCCGCACTCTTCCTGAGGAGGCTGAGCGCGGCCCGCTCGAAGACCTGCCCGTCCTTGCTTGGTGCTTCCATTACTTGTCCTCCAATGCGGACGCTCCAGCGATAATCTCGGTGAGCTCTGTGGTGATGGAACCTTGGCGCTCGCGGTTGTAGGTTCGGCTGAGCGCCGTAATGACCTCCTGGGCGTTGTCGGTGGCCGACTGCATGGCACGACGGCGCGCGCCGTGCTCGGCCGCCGCCGAGTCCAGGAGGGCGTGAAACACGATGGTACGTATGTATGCTGGCATAAGGTAGCCCAGCACCTCCGAGGCCGAGGGATCGAAGGCATACACGGTTGGAATGGTGTTGTCGATCTCGGTGATCGCCTCGGGTTCGCGCGGTTGGTTGACCATGATGAGGTCCTCGGAGGTAACCGGCAGAATCTGCTCGTTTACCAGCTCCTGGTCCACGCGATTGCGCGCATGGCTGTAGTAGATGACCACGCGATCCAAAGACCCCGTTCGGTAGCCCTGGATGATGTAGGAGGCAATGCGGTCGGCGTCGTCCATGGTTGGCTCCGAGGAGTTGCCCTCGATGGAGAGGACCGGCTTGCGCCCGCGGAACGTAAAGTACTCCGTGGGGCGCCTGCCCGCCGTTATGAGCTCGCACTCGATGCCCTTTGCCTCGAGCTCCTCGATCTCGCGCTGCACCATGCGCTGCGGCTGGATGTTAAAGCCGCCGGCCATGCCGCGGTCGGAGGCGATGAGCACGAAGAGCACCCGTCGCTCGACCGTGTGCTTGATCAGCAGCGGGTCCTGCGACCCGGAGCTTGCGCTGGCCACGTGGCTCAGCATGCGCGTGATGGCGTCCTTGTACGGCTCCGCCTGCTGGGCCCGCTCAAGCGCACGGCGAATCTTTGCGGTGGAGATCATCTCCATCGTGCGCGTGACCTGCATCGTGCTCTTTACCGAGTCGATGCGCGCCTTTATGTCGCGGAGGTTTGCCATGTATCCGCCTTAGTCCTTGAACCCAGGAACGGGAGCCTCCTCGGGCTCCTCGTTGCGCACGAGGCCGTGCTTCTTCTTAAACGACGTCCTGAACTCCTCGACGCAGCGGCGCAGGCGCTCCTGCGTCTCGTCGCTCATCCTGCCCTCGCGCACCTTGTCGCGCGTATGGGGGTGCTTGCTGGCCATAAAGCCAGCGAGCTCGTCGCGGAACGGCACCACCAGCGAGAGGTCCAGGTCGTCAAGGTAGTTCTCCTTGGCGGCAAAGATCGCGATTACCTGATCGGCCACGTCGAGGGCCGAGTACCGCTTTTGCTTGAGGAGCTCCATCATGTGGGCGCCGTGGTTGAGCTGGTATTGGGTCGCCTCGTCCAGGTCGGAGCCAAATTGGCTGAACGCCTGCTTCTCTCGGTAGCTCGCCAGGTCCAGGCGCAGCGTTCCAGCAACCTGCTTCATTGAGGCAAGCTGTGCCGCACCGCCTACGCGGCTTACCGAGATGCCCACGTCCACAGCCGGGCGCTGTCCCTGGAAGAACAGGTTGGACTGCAGGTAGATCTGGCCGTCGGTGATGGAGATCACGTTGGTGGGGATGTACGCCGAAACGTCGCCCTCCTGCGTCTCGATAAGCGGCAGGGCCGTCATCGAGCCGGCGCCATTCTCGTCGCTCATCTTTACCGCACGCTCAAGTAGGCGAGAGTGCAGGTAGAAGATGTCGCCGGGGTACGCCTCGCGTCCAGGCGGACGGCGCAGCGTAAGCGACATCTGTCGGTAGGCGACGGCCTGCTTGGAGAGGTCGTCGTACACCACCAGCACGTGCCCGCCGGGATGTGCGGCATCGGCCGGCTCGCCGTTCTCGTCGTTGTACATAAAGAACTCGCCAATCGCGGCACCAGCCATGGGCGCGATGTACTGTAGCGGGGCCGAGTCGGCCGCCGTGGCCGAGACGATAACCGTCTTGTCCAGCACGCCGTGGCGATTGAGCGTCTCGCGAATGGCCGCCACCGTGGAGGCCTTCTGGCCAATGGCCACATAGATGCACACGATGTCGGTGTCGCGCTGGTTGATGATGGCGTCGATGGCGATGGCCGTCTTGCCCGTCTTGCGGTCGCCAATAATCAGCTCGCGCTGGCCGCGGCCAATGGGCACCATGGCGTCGATGGCCACCAGACCGGTTTGCACCGGCTCGTTGACCGGCTGGCGCTCCATGATGCCGGGCGCCTTGAACTCGATGGGGCGACGGTGAGTCGTCTGGATTGGGCCAAGGCCGTCCAGCGGCTGGCCCAGCGGGTTTACCACACGGCCCAGCATGCCACGTCCCACGGGAATGTCCATAACGCGACCCGTGGTGGTGCACTCATCGCCTTCCTTGATGGTGTCCACCTCGCCAAACAGTACCGCGCCCACCTCGTCTTCCTCGAGGTTCTGGGCAAGGCCGTACACGTTGCGGCCCGTGGCCGAGCTGGTAAAGCGCAGCAGCTCGCCCGACATGGCGCTCTTAAGGCCAAACACGCGGGCAATGCCGTCGCCCACCTCGGCGACCGTGGAGGCCTCCTGGCGCTCGACGACGGTTTCCAGCGAATCGAGCTCGCTGCGCAGCGTGCTCATAATTGCGGATGCATCGATCTTCTCGATCATTTATGCGTCACCTCCCATAAAGCTGGAGGAAAGCGTCTTGCGGATGTTTACCAGCTGCGCGCGGATGGAGGCGTCGCGACGGTGTCCCTTTGCCTCGATGATGATGCCGCCCAGAATCTTGGGCTCAACATGCTCAACCAAGAAGATGGGGGCATCGAAGTCGGCAGCGCACTTGTCGCGCACCTTGCGACGCAGCTCCGCGTTCATGGGGACGGCCGTCGTAACGTCCACGGTTACCGTCTCGTCCTCCGAGTCGAGCATGGTCTTGAGGTCTTCGTATACCTGGGTAATCAGCGCGGAGTCGCTTTCGCTTTCCATGCGGGCCAGCACCGAGAGCACCTCGGGCGAGAACTTTACCGCATGGCGAAGCTGCTGCACGTCGAGTGGCGCGCGACCTTCGCCCTTGGCCGCGTCGAGCAGCGAGCGAGCGTACTCCTCGATCTTCTGCTTGTCCACAGCCCTAATCCTCATTGAGGTCCCCCACTTCCATGAGGTACTTCTCGGCAAGGCGGTGCTGCTCCTCGTCGTCGAGTGCGTCTCCTATAATCTTGGACGCGATCTCGACGGAGAGATCCACTACCTGGCCGGAAAGTTCGACCATGGCCTTCTTGCGCTCGGCGTCCACGGCGTCGTGGGCCTTGGCAATAATGGAGACCGCACTGGCCTGTGCCTCGGCAATAATCTTGGAGCGCTCCTCCTCGCCCTCGCGCTTGGCAGCGGCAATGATGTCGGCGGCCTCGCGCTCGGCGGCGCCAATGCGCTCGTCGCCGGTGCGCACCTTCTCCTCCGCCTCGGCGCGTGCGTCCTCGGCAGCCTTGATGTCGCCCGCGATCTTCTCCTCGCGCTCGTCGAGGGTCTTAATAATCATGGGCCAGGCCATCTTTGCCAGAATGACCCAGATTGCCAAAAAGGCGATGAGCGCGGGGATAAACTCTGCCGGCTTGGGGATCAGGATGTCTGGTCCCGCTGCATAGGCCGCGCTTGGCGTTGCGAGCGTTGCCGCAAGCGCAAGTCCACCCGCGACGCGCACACGGCCCGCAAGGCCCTGCTTGTTCGTGTTCATTCGAACCTCCAAAGACTACGCGCTAGGCGATAAGCGTAACAACGAAGCCGATCAGTGCGAGCGCCTCGACGAATGCCGACGCCAGGATAAAGACGGTAAACAGACGACCTTCCATCTCGGGCTGACGCGCCATCGAGGACGTGGCGCCAAGTGCCGCCAGACCAATCCCAAGACCTGCACCAACAACACCGAGGCCGTATCCTATGACTCCCACAATTCCTCCTTTGTCATTCGCCGGACCACCCGGCGAGTTCCAAGACTGCTATGCGTAGCGGGCAAGCCCGCACAACACCAAACTAGTGCTCCTCTGCTTCGGCAAGCTGCACGTACACAGCCGTGAGCAGGGTAAAGACGTACGCCTGGATGGCCGCGACCATAATCTCCACCGCGTAGATAACCAGCAGGATGGCCAGCCAGAAGACCGAGGCCCCCGCCGCGCCGATTGCCTGAACCGAGATGCCCTGCAGCAGCGGCACGAAGAACAGCGACGCCAGGATGGCGAACGCACCCATAACCACGTGGCCGGCAAACAGATTGCAGAACAGACGGACGGCCAGCGTTACCAGGCGCAGGAAGGTTGAGAGCAGCTCGATGCACCACACCAGGGCGTTCATGGGGAACGAGACGCCCGCGGGCGCGAGGCTCTTTATGTAGCCGATGGGACCTTTGGCCTTAACGCCCATAACAATAAAGTAGATAAACGAGACAAGGGCGACTGCGGCCGTGGTGCCGATGCAGCCAGTACCGGGCTTGCAACCCGGAATGACGCCCACAAGGTTGTTGAACAGGATGAAGAAGAACAGCGAGGCGATAAAGGGAAAGTGCCTGCGCCACGAGTCGCCCAGAAGGCCCTTGCACATGTCGTCTCGGCAGTACTCGACGAGGAACTCGACGCCGTTTACAAAGCGACCCTTGGGAACAAGGCCGTGCGCCCTCTGCTTCTTCTTGAACACGAATACCACGACGAGCATCAGTATGACTGCGACGAACATCCAGAACGTGTACTGGGTGATGCCGGCACCATACAGATCGCCATGCATTGCGGTGGACTCAAAGCCCCCTAAGAGCTCATCAATCTCCTCCGACAGCTTCTCCAGCGGATTCACCACGTTTCCTTTCTCCTAGCTGGTGCCATGCCGTGCATCGCGCCACGCCCTTGTTGCCTCGACCGCCCACACAAGGAGGAACGAGCCAGCTTCTGCCACGCCAAAGAGCAACACGTTCGCTTGCGACACGAGCCACACCACGAACACGGCCACGGCAAGCATCGCGAACGAGACCATGATGCTCGCAAGACCCGCAAACACGCTTACCGAACGAGTCCCCTTGAGCGCCTGTTCAAACAGCACCGCGGGAGGAATGGCCCCCAAGACGCCAACCACCAGACCCAAAGCCACAACGGCGGCTTCGCCCATGCGCGCCCTCCCCCTACGGAGTTTTAAACGTTTTAGCATTTTAGTCCTTTTTGTAGGCAATGCCAGTGTGTCCTTGGTAATAGCACAGTTGGCAGCCGCCGCCGTTATTCGAAGGACGGCCCACTCTGCACGCCAGGGTGAAGCCTTGTGCCAAAGATGCGGTCGCCCGCATCTCCTAGGCCGGGCAGGATGTACGCGCGCTCGTTCAGCTGGCGATCGACGCAACAGGTGTAGAGCTCGACGTAGGGGCTGAAGTCGAGAACGTTCTTTATGCCCTCGGGGCAGCTCACCAGCGTAAGGCAGCGAATGTCGCGTGCGCCGGCACCCCGCAGGAACTGAATCGCGGCCGCGAGCGACCCGCCCGTCGCCAGCATGGGATCAATCACCACGACCGTACGATTGCGCACGTCATCGGGCAGGTTGCAGTAATACGGAACGGGTTCGTGGGTCTCGGGATCGCGGTACATGCCCAGGTGTCCCACGCGCGCGGAGGGCACGAGCGTGAGCAGGCCCTCCACCATGCCCAAGCCTGCGCGCAGGATGGGAATGATGGCGAGCTTCTTGCCCGCGATGCGTCGACCGATCGTGGTCTCCAGCGGCGTCTGCACCTCATAGTCTTCCAGCGGCAGATCGCGCAGGGCCTCGTAGCCCTCCAGGATGGCCAGCTCGTTTACCAGCTGCCTAAAGTCCTTGGTCGACGTGTCCTTGCTGCGCAGCAGGGAAATCTTGTGCTGCACGAGCGGATGGTCGATCACGTGCAGGCGTGAGGCGTCATAGTCGGGCATGGTCCCTCGCTTTCGTCGCTGGATGCATCGTTGATATTGTAGTACAACGACAACCCGTCGCCCGCGGTGGTACAAAGGGGACAGTCCCCGGCAGATAGGGGACAGTCCCCTGCATACCGGGGACTGTCCCCGTGTACTACGAAGTGCTGCAGAAAAACCCGGACGGCTAGCCCAGCTCGGGATAGAGCGGGTGAACCGCAAGAAGCTCGGCGACCTCGGCCTTGACCGAGGCGAGCACGACCTCGTCGTCGAGATGCGTGACCGTGGTGCCAATGAGCTCGCCAATACGCTCGGCCTCGGCCTCGCCAAAACCGCGCGTGGTCATGGCCGCGGACCCCACGCGAATGCCCGAAGTAACAAACGGGCTGCGCTTCTCGCCGGGAATGGTGTTCTTGTTTACGGTGATGCCCACCTCGTCCAGCATGTGCTCGGCGATCTTGCCGGTAACCTCGTCGCCGGCAGTGGTGAGGTCCACGAGCAGCAGGTGGTTGTCGGTACCACCGGTAACCATGCGCAGGCCCTTGGACTCCATGCCACGGCCAAGTGCCTTGGCATTCACGCACACCTGGTCGATGTAGGTGGTAAATTCGGGCTGCAATGCCTCGCCAAAGGCAACGGCCTTGCCGGCAATAACGTGCTCCAGCGGGCCACCCTGGCTTCCGGGGAACACCGCAGAGTTGAGCTTGCGCGTAAGCTCCTCGTCGTTCCACAGAATAAGGCCACCACGCGTACCACGCAGCGTCTTGTGGGTGGTAGTGGTTACCACGTCGGCAATGCCCACCGGAGAGGGATGCGCCCCTGTGGCGACAAGACCGGCAATATGGGCCATGTCCACCATGAGCACGGCATCGTTGTCGTGTGCAATCTGGGCAAAGCGCTGGAAGTCGATCACGCGCGGATAGGCCGACGCGCCGGCAATGATGAGCTTGGGCTTGTATTGGGCGACCTTAGCCTCCACGTCGTCGAAGTCGATGCGCTCGGTTTGGGGATTGAGGCCATAGGAGACAACGTTGTAGAGCTTGCCCGAGTAGTTGGCCGGCGAACCGTGGGTGAGGTGGCCGCCGTTGGAGAGATCCATGCCCATGATGGTGTCGCCAGGCTGGGCAAACACGCTGGTAGCCGCAAAGTTAGCCTGTGCGCCCGAGTGCGGCTGCACGTTGCAGAAGGACGCGCCAAAGAGCTTCTTGGCGCGCTCGCGGGCGATGTTCTCAACCACGTCCACGGCCCAGCAGCCACCGTAGTAGCGACGACCCGGCAGGCCCTCAGCATACTTGTTGGTAAGAGGAGATCCCACGGCCTCCATAACCGCGAGGCTCACAAAGTTCTCGGAGGCAATGAGCTCGATGGAGTTGCGCTGACGCGTAAGCTCATCGGATATGGCCGCCATGAGCTCGGGATCGTTGATGTACGAAAATTCCATGCTTCGCCTTTCGTGCGGGAATCCTGCAAAAGGTAGTATATACGCCCTGAGCGGCATTGCCAGTGATTCTGCAAAACTCGCATGTATCGGCGGCCTATCAAAGGGGGTCTCTTTGATAGGCTGACACGTTCTAACCAGCCAGGCACTCCTTGACCCAGGCAATAAAGTTCTCGGTCGAAGAGCCCGTGCGCTCGGCCTGGGTGTGCCCCTGCCCCCACACGGTGGCAAAGTCAACCGACTTCACGCCCGAGTACGCCTTGAGCGCCAGCGCGAGGTTAAGCTCGGTGGCAAGCGCCGTATCGCCTTGGTTGATGCCGCTACGAATGCGCCAGTGCTGCGCCGGCGTGCTCTTGCCAAAGCCCACCGAGGAAGCCAGCAGATAATACAGTGGCGTGTACATGGCAACGCGTGCCTCCACGGCCGTGCCCTGGGCGTCCTTCTTGCCCAGGTCGTCTTTGTAGTCCTTGGCATACGAGTTGCCCTGCGACTCCAGCACGCCCGCCATGATGGCGTCGAAGTGCAGCGGGTTGCCATCGGTGCCAAAGAGGGTGTTCTCGCCTTGGCCGCGATCCAGCTGGTCGAACGCGCCCAGGCTCTTGGACGCCCGCTTGAGGGCCGCGCAGAAGTCCGCGACGCTGAGGATGGAGACGGTGTTGGACGACTCGTCGTAGGTAACCCACTCGCCGTCGGCGTTGAGGGCCGCAATGTAGTCGGCCGCGGTCTGGTACGTTCCCGAGAGACTCACGCCGCCCTCGTTCTGGTTGCGGGCGATGTTGTCCATCTCCTCGAACGCGGGCTGCTCGCCATTGGCCTCGCGCTCGCCCGCGCCTGCCTGATCGGCTGCGGCGGTGTCCTGCGACGGCTCATCGCCGCCCGTGTTGGCCAGCGGGCCCTTGGAGCGCATGTCGTTGCCCGGCGTCTCCGTCCCCTCCATCGCGGCGTCCGCATCGCCCTCGGGCAGGGCGTCGTCGGGAAGCTTGCCGTCCTCGGGCACCTCCACCTGCTGCATGTTCTCCGTGTTGTGCGAATGACCTTGGTCTCCTGCTCCACCAGATTGTGCCTCGTAGGGAAACTCGGTGTCGGCCAGGAAGTTGTTGAGCGACTCCTCGATGGTCTTGCGCACGCACTCGTAGTAGCTGCCTGCCTGATAGATGCCCTCGCCGGACTGCTCGAGCTTGAGCTGGGACCCCTCGTTGTCCACGATGCCTACCCCGTTGACCCAAGCGGCATATGCCTCGGCTAGGCCATTCGAGATGCCCTTTTCCTCCTCCGAGAGCTCCTCGCGGGTAGAGCCCATCATCCACTCGTAGGAGGCATCGGCCGAGTCCAGGCCTGTGATGGGACACCAGCTCATGGAGCCGCACACCACGTCGCTCGTCTTGGCCGCGGCACCAATGGCATCGAGGTAGGGTGCGTACTCCTGGGCGTCGCCAGTAGCACCCATCAGTGCCGACTGCGCGCCGCCCCCGCTCATGCCAAACGTAAAGATGCGGTCCATATTGCCGGGCACGTTGGCCGCCACCTGTCGCAGGTAGCGCACCGCCGCCTTGAGGTCGGTTACGCCGGCAGGAGCGCCGTCGTCGCGTCCACGGCAGCCCGCGTGCACGTACACGAAGCCCTCGTTGGTGTACTCCGCCCGGGACTTGTACGAAGTGATGGGGTCCTGCGCGGAGTAGCCCGGCGTGTTGATGGGCATTACGACGGGCGCCGTCGCCGCGGTAAAGTCCCCCTGTTGACCGGAGTCGTTCTTCTTGCAGGTAAAGGTGCCGTCTCCGTTGTCGGTTGCCGTGAAGTAGGCGCCCGGCACCAGGATGGCCAGCTTTTGGTAGTTCTCGTTCGCGGGCTTCTCGCAATAGGTAAGGCTGAGCTGGTAGTACACGTCATCGTCGGCGTCGTATTGCCACTTGGCCTCGTCGAGCGCGAGCGTAATCGCCGACGCGGCCACCTGGCCATCGTCGTCGTTCTGGTTGGCCTCTTCCTGCTTGCCACACGCCGCCAACATGGCCGCCGCAAGACCTGCCCCGCCCACAAACTGCCTTCTTGATACTCTCATGTCACACCTCCAGTTGGTGTTGGGAAGTGTCAGGCAATAGCCTGCGCGCTTCTCTAGTACATGCGTTGCAGTTAGCTTACGACACGAAGCTTAAGCCTCGCTGCATACATAGCTTTTCCACGGGCTGGGTTAGGGTGTCCGATTGGGAAGAGGTACCTTTGGACGCCGCCTATTCGTCCGAATAAACTACCCCAATGCCAATGAGGTAGTCCAAACGGACAAATAGAGGCCCGAAAACGTTCTATTCGTCCGATAAAACTACCCCATCGCACTTGAGGTAGTTTTATCGGACGAATAGGGAATCGACTGCTCAACACGGGTTCGTCCAGCAGGAGTGGGATGATCTGGAGTGCCAAACTTACTCCTATCATATAATAGTATATAGTTTGAGGTGACATCATGGAGTACCATATACAAGAGGACATGACGCTAATACAGGAGCTGCTCGGAATGAGTAGGGCGGCGTTGGCTCGGGCGGCGGGCGTGTCGGTGCCGACTATCGACCGCTGGGCGGTCGGCCGATCGCACCCAAGACAACAGGGCCTCGAGTCGCTCTACGCCTACGCCTGGCGCCGACGCCTGCGGCTCAACCGTTACAAGGAGCAGTTCCTTGTTGAGGACACGCCCCCAGGTCACGTGCCCCTCTTCCATGGAGCAAAGTCGGCGCTCGACGGTCCTCCCCGTTGCGACAGGTCACGGGACAACAACGACCTTGGATCCGGCTTCTACTGCGGAGAGACCCTCGAGCAGGCGGCGATGTTCGTCTCTGGATTCCCGGGTTCGTGTGTGTACTCCCTCACGCTCGACACCTCTGGCCTGAGATGCCTCACCCTTGGCGTAGACCTGGAGTGGATGCTTCTTGTCTCGCTCTGCAGGGGCCGGCTGGACGACTACCGCAACACGCCGTCGGCCCGCGACCTACTCTCGCGCCTTGAGGCCGCCGACTACGTCGTAGCGCCCATTGCGGACAACCGCATGTTCCAAGTGATCGACGAATTTGCGGACGGTAACATCACCGACATCCAATGCGTTCACGCACTGTCGGCCACCGACCTCGGCCTGCAATATGTTATGCGTACTGAGCGTGCGACGGCTGCAGTCACCCTACGCGAGCGTCTCTTCCTGTGTGCGGCCGAGCGGGACGCATATGCTGCGCTCGGCAGGGAACGCTCTCGCACAGGTGTGGACAAGGCTCGAGTCGCCCGTAGGCAACACCGCGGTTTGGGCCGTTATGTGGACGAGGTGTTCGATGAGACCCGTTGACGCCATAGGTCGGGCCATATGCACCTTCCAGGGAAAGGTGTTCGAACGCTCCGCCTCGCTCCTACCACACTGTAGTTCGGCGGTCTTCGTGCGCAGGTTCATGCGCTCGGAGGAGGCGAGCCGCGCGGACGAGATGGGTAGTTTTGACCCTGGCATTACCGAGGAATCGGTCGTCAACACTGTGGACGCCGCCTACGGGAGAAAGCCCTACGGCTCGGAGACATATCCGCCCGAGGTGCTGTACTGGATGGGCTATGTGTACCGGTACTGGGTCCTTGCCTCAGGGACGTCCAGCCGCCATGTACACGCAGCCTGCGGTGCGAGGGAGATGCGCGACCTCTATCTCGCGTTTCACGCGCTCGACCCAGCACAATGCGTTGAGCGTATCTTGGAGGCAAAGGGTATGTCGATTGACGTCCTCTCCGACGCCAACCTCGAACGGCGGGCTCTGGAGATCCTCAGGCGGAGACGGAGAGCTTGAGCCTCTCATCCCAATACGCGTACGAGAGGCACACACAGTCTGTCGCCGGCAATAGTTGGGGCCAATCCAGCAACCTGGATGGCGCGGGACAAACGTCCCCGTCACCTTTGTCCGGCTACTGTCTGTGGCTGTCACGCCACAGGCACATCATCTCGTTGGTGAGCGAGAGGTCGTCGGGCTGGCCGGGTATTTGGTCTGGCCCAACCCATCGGGCGCTGCCCAGCTCCGACTCGTCGCGATGGATGGTGGGATCGCCCACCACATCGCACCAGAATCCCGTGAGCACGTCGCCTGCCACGCCCCAGGGCTGGGACTTGTAGTAGCGAATGTTGGCAACCTCCAGGCCAAGCTCCTCGCGCACCTCGCGGTGCACGCAGTCCTCGACCGTCTCACCTATCTCCACGAAGCCGGCCACCAGCGCATCGATGGGCACATAGCGCCCGGCGGCATAGCGTGTGAGCACGATCTTGTCGCGCTCAGAGTCGCACACGCACACGATAACGGCGGGGTTGATGCGGGGGAACACCACGTTGCCACATGAGGGGCACCGCAGGGCACGCATGGTCTTGTGGTGCTCCATCGGCTGGCCACATGCCCCGCAAAAGCGGTTCTTGGCATACCAGTCGGCTAGGTGGACAGCGGTATAGGCCACATACATCAACTCGCGCGGACCACGTCGCTCCATGCGCAGCGCACGATTGTGCGCGAGCTCGTAGCCAGCCGGAGGAGGCGCGGCCCCTGCGTCTGGCGCCAGCCAGCACGCGCAATCGTCAAGCGAGAACAGGTATGTGAGACCTTCGGTTGGCACGCCCGGCTGCCCCACGCAGGGCAGCTCGAACGCATCGTCTTCCACGCGGCGGACCGCCAGCTCCTGCCCGCGTACGAAGCATACGGCATCCCCCGGTGAAGGCGTTGCGTGCGGGCGATACTCGTTTGCCAACCGATGCGGTGCGATGTCCTGAATCACCTGTGCTCCCCCCTAGCGATGCTCTTTATGCGAGCCGTAGCTATGGCTCCCTCACGATACACGCACGGTCCGTCGCCTGAGCAACCCACGATGGTGCTCGCAACGGCGATGGGCGCCGGCCCGGCATCCAGCGTAAGGTCTGCCTGCTCAACAATGCGCTGCTCAATTCCGGCGCCACTGGTGGCCGCCGCCTCGCCATGCGTGTTGGCGCTGGTGGTAGCCAGCGGGCCCACCGCGCGCACAAGCGCTCGAACGAGATTTGAGTTGGGCACGCGCAGGGCAATGGTGCCATCGGCGCCACGATACTCTGGCGGCACGGCTTCGCTTGCCTCCACCACCAGCGTGAGCGCCCCGGGCCACAGCTCATGTGCGAGCCGGTCCATCCACGCGGGCACGGCCTTGCCATATACGTGCAGGTCTGCGACGTCGGCCACAAGCCACGGCAGCGTTTGGGCGCGGTCTCGACGCTTGATGGCAAAGATGCGCTCGTGGGCAGGATTTGCGGGCGTGGCCGCACAGCCAATCCCATACACCGAGTCGGTGGGCATCACCAGTACGCCACCGCCACGCAGCACACGCTCCGCCTCACGCAGCGCATGCGTGCTTGGGGCGCTCTGGCTCACCCGCCACACATCACCCACGGCAATCATCTCCCCCGCATGCCCAAGGTGAGAAAAGGGGCCAAACCCCTTTTCTCAGTGGCGGCAGGCGTCGTCTGGCGACATGCGCGCCACCTCGCCCGCCACGAACTTTACCAGCACGTCGGCAACGCTGGGTGCGACACGGTCCACGTACACCGCGATGCCCGCCTGCGTAAAGCGCATGAAGGGCGGCATGCCCATACCTGCCGCAATGATGGCGTCGGCACCCAAGTCCATTACGTACGCAATCACCCCGCCACAACCCGCAACGTCGTGATCTGCGTTTCTCACCACGTCCACCGACACCGGCTTCATGTTGTCGTCGAAGTCAACGACCGTAAGCCACGGAGCGTGGCCAAAGTGACCGCTTCGGGCGCTGTCCAGGCCCTCGCTGGTCTCGCAGGGAACAACTACACGCATAAGACTTCCTTTCTCACAACAACACGACGTGCCACGGGCCAGCGTCGACTAGCGCTCCCGCACGGCCACCAGCACGCGCGGACGGTGCGTGAGGTCGTCTCGCACCTCCACGCTCGCCCAGCCCGGCTGCTCCTCAACGAGCAAGGCCGCGTCGTGCACGTTCTCCTCAAACAGCTCCACGCACAGCATGCCGCCCGGCGCCAACACCTTCGGGGCCACGTCCAGCAGACGACGGAACACATCCAGACCGTCGGGGCCCCCGTCCAAGGCAAGCCCCGGCTCAAAGCCCTGTACCTCAACGGGCAGCATGGGCACCACGTCGCTGGGGATGTAGGGTGGGTTCGAGACAAACACCGAAAAAGTGCCCATGAGCTCGTCGGGCACGCCCGCCACCAGGTCACACTCCACCACGTCCACGCGGCCGCCTAGTCCCAGCGCCTCCTCGTTGCGCCTAGCTAGCGCCGCCGCCTGCGGCGAGATGTCGGTGGCGACCACAATCGCCTCCTTGCGCTCGCCAGCGATGGAGCAGGCGATGCAACCGGTTCCGGCGCCTACCTCCAACACGCGTGGCATGGTGTGCTCCCCGCCCTGCGCCAGGGCGGCGTCCACGCCCTCCAACGCGGCATCCACCAAAATCTCGGTCTCGGGACGGGGGATGAGCACCCCCTTCTCGCAGCGCAACACGATGTGGCGAAACGGCATCTCGCCCGTCACGTACTGCAGCGGCTCACCCGC
>JAUMWN010000015.1 GCA_030529625.1 Coriobacteriales bacterium | reverse complement strand
GGAGGTGTCCCTGGGGAACAGCCCCGCCACGTGGGCGTTGTATATCTCGACGACCTTCTCGTGCTCCTCGCCCAGGTAGGCGAGCCCGTCGTAGAGCTGGTCGAGCGAGAAGTCGCGCGGAACCCCCTCCATGAGCGGCAGCACGTCGTGGAAGGTCCTGGACTTGGAGCAGGGCGCCACCGCGCGGGCGTAGACGAGGCCGGAGAGCAGGTCGGCCAGCGAGAAGCGGAAGCCGCTGGGCATCTGCAGGTAGTTGAGGTCGCCGCGCACCCCGAGCGCGTCGTCTATCGCCTTGATCGCGAAGTGGCCCAGGTGCCTCACCGCCGGCTCGGGCCCGATCTCCGCGACCTTGGATGCCGCCAGCGCGGCCTTCCGCTCGGCGTTCATCGATGCGACCTCGGCCCTGAAGTGGGCCACCGGGTCCTCGATGCCGGACTCCCTGAGCTCGTGCTCGTAGCCCACGGCCCTCACGGACCTGTTCACCGTGTGGCCGCGCTGCGGGTCCCAGTGGCTCTCGTAGATCTGGAGGTAGAGCCCCTTCTTGTTCCTGGTCCTCTTGAGGAAGTAGGCCGTCGTCGTCCCCCTGTCAAGCATTCGCACCATAGCACCATATAGAAACTCTACCAGAGAACACCTTGTCAAGTCAAGCGCCAGGGCAAGAATAAACCAGCTCGGGGCTGGTTTTCTCGGTGCGACTATGTTCCCGGAATCCTAAAGACCTGTGGTGCTAAACACTAAAGACGGGAAGGTCGGGATTTCCGAGAGGGCGGCATTTCGCAGGTAATCCCGACGTCGGGATTACCTGCGCCATACGTATCTCTCGCTGCTCGCTATCCAGGGAGTGCACCCGAAGGTGATGCAGGAATTGGCGGGACATTATAGCGCTCAAATCTCGATGGATATCTACACTCATGTTAATATGGACTCGAAGCGCGAGGCCGTCGCTGCCGTCTCGGAGGTGTTCTGAGATGAAGGTTATGACCCTCGGTGCGCACCTTGATTTCAACGCCAAGAATCCAAGTTGCAAACGCGGAGCACGGTTTGTCCAAGTTTTGTCCATGGACAGCACCGTGTCCATCGCTTCAAAGAATAATAAGCCCTCTACCAGCGGGTTTAGGAGTGGCAAATGGAACGTCAATCACAAGCCTCTGTTGAGTGGGAGTGAAAATCGCAAGAAATCACTTTTCCGCACTCCACCCCAAAACTCAACAAATCCGCAGGTCAGAAGTGGTGTTTTCGAGAAATCGAGACACCACTTCACTTCACTAGAAAACGCTCCTTTCGGGTTTTCATACAACAATTCGCACCAGCAACCAATCCTAGAGAGCGTTGTCCCTATTCCCTCACCTACCAATGATTTATCGTCCCCGTCAAAACCCTTCGAAGCTCGAGGGCGGTACTATGATGGATGCGACGTGCGCGCCAAATCGCCCCAGCTCCTCCGCAGCATCTATCTCTTCCTTATCTCACCATCGACCGGATTGCGCAGCATCTTGGCATTGGGAGGCTGGGGTATAGTGGGTGTCGTTGGAATTCTGGATCGGTAAGCTACCACAGAAGGATGGACTCTCATGCACAGACAACTAGGAAGCTTGTTCGTGATGGCCGCCCTCTTGCTGTTCGTCGCCTCATTATCTGCAGGATGTGCGCCGGCTACCTCGACTTCGGACTCGACGGTGAGCGGGCCTTCCGAGACGCCCAATCCCTCAAGGGTAGTGGAGGTGGATGGCAGGCAGGGAGTTGCAGCCGAAAACGGATGCTTTTGGGTGAGCGGTTCGACCGCTTTGTCCAAATACGATGGGGATTGGAACCTCGTTGCGGTGAACGAGGCGCCCTTTGAGAAGGGGTACAAGCTCGAGGTGAACCACATCGGTGACATCGATGTGTACGACAATGAGGTGTACTGCGGGGTTGAGCGGTTCGTGGACGGTGTGGCCTCTAACATCCAGATAGCCGTCTATGACGGAGATACGCTTGAGCTCAAGCGCACGTTCAACTTTGACCAGGGGAGTGGCCAAGACGAATGCAGCGGGATCTGCGTGAACCCCGATGCTGGAACCGTCTCCATGTGCGCGTGGACCGACACCGGCGACCACGTCTACAACTACGATCTCAAGACGGGCGAATACCTTGGCAAGGTACGCTTGTCGCCTGCACCAAAGTGGATACAGGGAATCGCATATCACCAGGGCGCCTACTACCTCACTTCCGACGACGGTGATGCCAACGATGATGCCCCTGACCACGTCTATCGCTTCGAGCTTGTCGATGGGGCGTCTGAGGCGAAGGTCGAGCTGGCAAAGACGCTCGAAGACGTCAGACGCCAGGGAGAAGTCGAGGGGCTGAGCTTCGATGAGGACTCGGGCGAGTTGCTCGTGCTGCACAACCGCGGAGCGGTGATCGAGCAGGGCATGCCGGTCGGCTTCTACGATGGCTACGATCACGAGATCCATGAGGTGTATGTGTACGGCGCCGGGTCGTGACAAAGGCCTTATCACGAGGAAACGCTCCCTACGGTTTCTTCTTTCATGAAGAAGTCGTGTGGTCGTTATGGACGATGCTGAGTCGGTATGCACGCTTGTACAGGAGACGATTCGCGCTTTCTATCCCGACTACTACGAACCGGCGATTGTCGACGGGTGCTGCCACCTTCACAACCTTGATGCGATCACGACGGACATAGAGCTTGGCATGGTGCGTGTTCTGGAGTCGGGCCGGGCCCCGTCCGTTTGCCAGAGACGAGCGGGACTAGTCAAGAAGGGGCCGTCCCCGAGAGGCTAGAATGTGGCGTGGTATAGGCGGAAGGCGCGTGGGGGTCAACAATGCCGAGCATCGTTATCTATGGTTCGCAATACGGAACGGCAAGACAATATGCCGAGGAGCTGGCGAGAAGGGTGGACATAGAGGTTCGCCCTTACGATGCGGTCGGTAACGTCAACGATTACGACGCCATAGCCTACATCGGCGCATTGTACGCAGGTGGCGTCGTGGGTATGCGGAAGACCTTCGCCAAGCTTGTGAACCCAAGAGATAAGACGATAGCGATTGCGACGGTGGGTCTTGCGGATCCGACAGACCAGGAGAACGTCAAAAACATCGAGGACAGCATGCGCAGACAGCTGTCGTCCGAGGTGTTCGAATCCGCGCATGTGTTCCACCTGAGAGGCGGAATAGACTACTCGAAGCTTGGCTTCAAGCACAAGACGATGATGCGGCTGCTCTGCAGCAAGGCAAGAAGCATTCCCGAGGTGGAGAGAAACGCCGAGGTGCGCGCGATGCTGCAAACATACGGCAAGCAGGTGAGTTTCGTCGACTTCTGCGCCCTGGACCCGCTCGGCGCCGTCCTGACGGATGTGCAGCCATAGCCTGAGCTTTCGAGTGGCAAACGCATCACTACATGTAGTTGTATACGGGCTTAGCATGCATGAGGTCTCGGAATACACAAGACGCTTGATGCGAATATTGATGCAGCTGTGCTTCTGACTGGTATGCGCCGTTGCCTGCATGGGCGATTGTTGCTGACGGTGGCAAGCCGTTTTGGCCGACTGCCAACCAAACGGCCGGTAACGGACCTGACAAAGTGAAAGATAGGGGCCTAAAAGTGGCCCCTGCTTTCACTTTGTCAGGTTGGGTGCCACCCCAAACCTGCAAAAGTGACAAAATACCCCGATTTTGGTCCCGAAAACCACTTTGTCAGGTCTGTATTCGGTAATGGAATACCCTCAACCCCGCCAAACCTGCACAAGTGAAAATCTTTGCCCGAAAACGGCCCCTTCCGTCACTTTGTCAGGTTCGACCCCCACCCCAACCTGACAAAGTGACACAAAACGCCTAAAACGACCCTCAGTTTTCACTTTGTCAGGTTATCGTGCTGACCTAGTTGGATTGGCATCCATATCGACGACAAGAGACAGGCGTAATGCTAAATCCGCCAATTGCACTTTATGGCGCAATGCTTACAGCGTGACATTGGATCTAATCAGATGCACCACACGGGGGTTATTCGACAACGCCTCAGGGATTGGTGCATTCTGCCCAGGTTGATAGGTTGGGCAATCAGGCCAATTAACGCCTCCGGTCACCGCATTCAGCTGTTCGTCGGAAAGATCCATGCCCTCCTCCTCGGCGAGCGCTGCGAGATCTTCCGCGGTCTTGCATGCGCGGGCCTTGGCCTTCTGTTTGTTGGTTAGCTTGTTGAAGTCCATTCCGTCCTCCTCGCGCGGCTCTCGTCGCACGGTCCATCCATGCACTTACATAATAGTACGCACGGGTCCGCACCTCTGTCTCACCATCTTCCGTTTTTTTAAGATTGCCGTTTGAGCTGCGTTGGCATCCATGACATTCGGGGTTCAACGTGCTCGTGCGAAGCCTTAATGGAGCGTCTTGTCGCGTCCTGTACGATTTGGCCTGGCTGTCATGCAACTCCTGCGTCTCCAATCGCACGAGGCTGCAAGCTCACCGATACATGGAGGCGAGAATCCTTTATTGCGTGTAAAGTGTTTTGTGCGGGGATTACCGCTCTGTCGGCAGCGGATAGGGAGTGACCGATGTTACAGGGAGCGATTGAGAAGGCCCGGGGTATTCTGGCCAAGGTCTTGGGCTTTGGGCCCGTGAGATTCGTTATGCGCGTCCTCAAGAAATCGTCTGCGGATCGTGTTGGCGCATACTCTGCCCAGATCGCTTTTTACATCTTGATGACGGTGTTCCCGATGGTCATCCTCTTCCTCCAGCTCATCAAGGCTGCCCCCATCAGCCAGGAGTCCATTCTCTATGCCATCGACAACGTCTTTCCTGACTACCTGCTAACCACTTTGCATGGGCTGCTTCAGGAGGTCTATTCCGCCTCTGCTGGGCTTGTGCCCATCACCATCATCACGATGCTGTGGACCATCTCCAAGGTCATGCATGCCATGACGCAGGGACTCGACACCATATGCACGACTGAGGACGCTCGAAACTGGGTGGTCGTGCGCTTCTGGTCGATTCTATGCACCGGTCTTATCTTTGCGGTTGCGGTGGCACTCGCCGGAAGCTTTATTGGATGGCGCCCCCTCAAGATCTTCCTCATCCGACACCGGCCACAGGGTATGTCCCTTTCTGGATTCTCGGATACCATTGACGTGATTTACACCATGGTGATTGGGGTGCTGTCGCTCTCGGTCCTCTACAAGCTTTTGCCCCGTAGGCGACTCCGCTTCGTCGCACAGTTTCCGGGCGCCCTCTTCGCGGTTTTCGCCATCATGCTGTTGTCCAACGCGCTCTCCATCTACGTAGGTCGCTTCAATGGCTTTTCCGCCTACGGCAGCCTTACCACGCTTACACTCGTGATGTTTTGGCTGTACTTTAGTTGCTACTTCCTTATGATGGGGGCTGTTATCAACGAGGTTCTGCAGGAGTTCGGTGCACGGCTGTCACTGAGATGGGGGCCAGCGAGGAGGCGTGCGCAAATAGAAGATGGTCCCAAGGCCGAGACCTGATGACCGACCCTTGCGGGACCCCTCGACGAACAAATCATTTGTTCGTCGAGTTGTCTGGGATTGAGCCTTCTTGCGGCGAGTAGATAGAGTAGGGCAGTATAATCATGCGATCGCGTCCAAACTCAGTGTCGCGCGGATAGGAGTCCATGCCGTCGAGTAGGTCCTTGCCGTTCTTGGCGTTTTCGACCATTTGGGCGATACAGTCAGCCATCGCTTGGGCATCCTGTGCGATGGTTCCCGTCATGATTCCCTTTGCAATGAGCTCACGGCCGGCGGCGGACGCGTCAACGCCAAAGACGGGGATGGTCGTGCTGCCGGGGGTGCCAAGGTTGTAGCCAAAGGTCTGCAGGGCCTCTATTGCGCCCTCGGCCATCGCGTCGCTGTTGGCGATTACGAGCTCGATCATGTTGTCCTTTTCCTCGTTGTAGTGCACGAGGTTTGTCGTCATGTAGCTTACGACGGATTCCTTCGTCCACGATCCGGTGAGGTCGAGCTGGAATTTGTCGACGCTCGCAGGGTCGAAGTAGACCAGGTCAGGATAGCCCGCACTCTTGAGGATGGCGTTGGCATCCTCGACGGAATAGATAGTCCGGTAGATGGCCTCGGCGTTAGCGGCCTCGCCCTTGAACATCGCGTAAGAGATGCGGCCGTCTCCGTTGAGGTCCACCTCGTCGTAGTGTTGTGTGAGGTATTCGCCAATCATCTCTCCTTGGAGGTGTCCCGCCTCAGCCGAGTCGGTACCCACGAAGGCAACGTTGTCGTAGTAGTTTAGGATGACGCCCTCATAGCCATCCTCCTCGATGGGACGGTTAAAAAAGATGAGGGGGATGTTCGCGGATGAGGCCTTCTGGCAGATTACGTCAGTACGCTCGGCGCTGCCGCTGTTGACGATGTTGACGATTAGGATGGATGCATCCTCTGCGATGGCCTTGTCTATCTGGGAGTTCTGCGTAATCTGGTCATGGTCCGCGTCATACTCCTGGTAGGTGATTTGTTTTGAGGCGAGGTCGGCTGTTAGGGCGTTGCGCACCGAGCTAATGTACACGTCGTCGTAGTCATAGTAGAAGATGGAGGCCACGAAGTCCTCGACGGGCGAGCCGTTTGCTGTAGGGCCATTGCGTTCAGGATTCTGTGCGCAGGTACAAAGCGTAAGGCAGACGATGGGAACGAGTGCCATGGCAATCATGCGATGAATGGACGACGAGCGCCTTGTGTGTTGCATATGTGACTTCCTTCGACGTACACCTTTGGTTCCCATTATCCGTTATTGCACGTCCATCTTGAGGCATCTTTGGTGTCAACGGATGAACCCACATCGCGAAGTCTGCCGGCGAGCTTACAGCTCCTTCGCATAGACTAGAACGAGGCGGCTTGTCGTGGCAAGGAGGAAGAGATGAAATACGCAATACGGGAGCTCACGGCTCAGGACGACGCGGCTCTTGAGGCCGTTATCCGTGCGTGCCTGATTGAGCATGGGGCGAACCACGCGGGGACTGCCTGGGCCGACCCATTCCTATCGCGCCTCTCCACGGTCTATGGGGACGAGAGGAACCGTTACTGGGTTGCCGTAAGCGAGAGCGGTCGTGTGGTGGGAGGCGCTGGCATAGGAAGGTCCGAGTTCGCCGACGACGTGTGCGAGCTGCAAAAGATGTACTGCCTACCCGAATGCCGGGGCATTGGGGTGTCACACATGCTCATGGACGAGTGCCTTGCCTTTGCGAAGCTACATTACAGGCGCTGTTTTCTCGAGACGCTCCAGAACATGGTGGCCGCGCAGCGATTCTACGAGAAGTACGGGTTTGCGCGAACCGACGAGCGTTTTGGCGATGCCGCGCACTTCTCATGCGACGTGCGCTACATCCTCGATTTCTAGCTGACTGTCCACGTGGCCAGAGACATGAGCTGAGGATAGTGTCGCAATCTGAGTAAAAGATAGACTTGTTAGATATGATAGTATAAAGAAAATAGCTAAGTTGGCCATAAGGAGAGAGCCATGTCGAGTTGTACCATTGCCGAGACGAAGAATTCCTTGTCTGCGATTCTTGCGGCGCTTGCCTCGGGTGCCGAGCAGGAGCATGTGATCAAGAATCGCAACGTGCCGGTGGCGATTATCTTGCCCTATGGGGGCAGCGTTGCCAAAGAACGTCGTTTTGGCTTTGCGAAGGACGATGGCAAGGACATTGACTGGGAGGCCTTCGACGCCATGGACGACGACATCGCGGACATGTTCGGGGTGTAGTCATGCACATACTGCTGGATACGCACTTTGTCCTGTGGTTTGCGAAAGGCGACACAAGGCTTCCGGCAGAGCTTCTTGCCATGATTGAGGAGCCTATGAACAAAGTGCTGGTGAGTGAGGTCTCGGTATTGGAGATTGCTATTATGCACGCCAAGAATCCCTCCGCGATGCCCTATTCTGCGGAGGAGTTTGTGCAGCTCTGCAACGATGCAGCGTTTGAAATGCGCCCACTCACACGTGACACGATCTTCTCATATGGGACTCTTTCCTTTGACAAGGTGGGGGATTTGCATAAGGATCCCTTCGACCGGCTGTTGGTTGCCCAAGCCAAGTCCGAGAACCTCCTGTTAGCCACCCACGACAGGTTGCTCGCGCTTTATGACGAGCCGCTGGTGAGGGTATTTATATGAGACACATCTTGCGCGGAGGTGGGGAATGAACGTAGAGAAGGCCACTGAGGCCGATATTGGCGCGCTGGTGGAGCTGAGGATCGCGTATCTAACCGAGGACGACGGTCCCTTGGACGCCGATGTGATCGAGTCCATACGGCGGGACTTGCCGGGCTACTATCGCAGGCACCTGGGCGCTGACCTGTTCGTCTATGTGATTAGGGATGCGGGTTCCATTTGCTCGTGCGCGTTTTTGCTGGTTGTGGAGAAGCCCATGAGCCCTGCCTTCATTACGGGCAGGACGGGTACCGTGCTCAACGTGTACACCCGTCCCGCATGCAGGAGGAGGGGCTATGCCCGCCGCCTCATGCAGGCGCTCTTGGACGATGCCCAAGCGATGGACCTGTCGGTGGTCGAGCTCAAGGCCACAGAAGACGGCTACCCCCTCTACCGTCTGGTGGGCTTCGTTGATGACACGTCCAAATACCATCCCATGAAGTGGGTTCGACGCTAAACCTGCACTCGGGGGACAGTCCCCTGTGTTTAGGGGACTGTCCCCCGAGTGCAGGTCATCTGCTTTTCTTACGTAAGGCAGCGCGCGTTCGCCGAGTGTGCTGCAAAACAGCGCACGCGTGGGCATATTATGGAATGCATACCACACGCATCCACTCGCAAAGGGAGCCATGTCCATGCAGCAGGCCTGGGAGGGGTTTGTCCCCGGAAGCTGGCAGCACGAGATTGACGTGCGCGACTTCATCCAACGCAACTACACGCCCTACGACGGAGACGAGTCGTTTCTTTCTGACCCCACGCCGGCCACCGTGGCCCTGTGGTACAAGGTGCTCGAGCTCTTTGACCAGGAGCGCGAAAACGGCGGCGTTATAGACATGGACACCAAGGTGGTGTCCACTATCACTAGTCATGCGGCGGGCTACATCGACCGCGACCTGGAGAAGATCGTGGGGCTGCAAACCGACAAGCCCCTCAAGCGTGCCCTCATGGTAGACGGCGGCATTCGCATGGCAGTTGCGGCATGCAAGAGCCATGGCTACGAGGTGGACCCCCCAATAGTGGACTTCTACACCAACCGTCGCAAGACGCACAATGCCGGCGTGTTCGACGTGTACACGCCCGAGATGCGCGCATGTCGCCACAGCCACATCATAACCGGACTGCCCGATGCCTACGGTCGCGGTCGCATAATTGGCGATTACCGTCGTGTGGCGCTCTATGGCGTGGACCGCCTGATCGAGCAAAAGGAGGCCGAGAAGGACGGCACCCAAAAGCACATGACCGAGCTCGTGATCCGCCATCGCGAGGAGCTCGCCGAGCAGGCCCGTGCCCTGCGCGAGCTCAAGCGCCTCGGCGAGATTTACGGCTTGGACATCGGTCGTCCGGCGGCCACCTTCCAGGAGGCCGTGCAGTGGCTCTACCTTGGCTATCTGGCTGCGGTGAAGGAGCAGAATGGCGCCGCCATGTCCATCGGGCGCAACTCCACCTTCCTCGACATCTATGCTGAGCGCGACTTGGCGCGCGGCATTCTGGATGAGCGAGGCGCGCAGGAGATCATCGACCACTTGGTTATGAAGCTACGTATGATCAAGTTCGCGCGTACCCCAGAGTACAACGAGCTCTTCTCGGGCGACCCGCAGTGGGTGACAGAGTCCATTGGCGGCATGGGTGTGGACGGGCGCTCCATGGTCACCAAGACCAGCTTCCGCTACCTGCATACGCTGGAGACCATGGGCACTTCTCCCGAACCCAACCTCACGGTACTGTGGTCCAAGCGCCTGCCCGAGGCGTTCAAGCAGTACTGCGCGCGCATCTCCATCTACTCCAGCTCCATCCAGTACGAGAACGACGACCTCATGCGCGTGTACCATGGCGACGACTATGCGATTGCCTGCTGCGTGAGCTCCATGCGCATTGGCAAGGAGATGCAGTTCTTTGGTGCCCGCGCAAACCTGGCCAAGTGCCTGCTGTACGCCCTCAACGGCGGACGTGACGAGAAGACCGGCGAGCAGATCGGCCCGCGCCACCAGCCTGTGACCGGTGCCGTGCTCGACTACGACGACGTTATGCAAAAGTACGAAGACATGATGATGTGGCTGGCAGGCGTGTATGTGAACGCTCTTAACATCATCCACTACATGCATGACAAGTACTGCTATGAGCGGCTGCAGATGGCCCTGCACGACGAGCACGTTAAGCGCTGGTTCGCCACGGGCATCGCCGGCCTCTCCGTGGTTGCCGACAGCCTCTCGGCCATCAAGTATGCCAAGGTAAAGGTCGTGCGAGACGAGACAGGCCTCATAACCGACTTCATTGTTGATGGTGATTTCCCCAAGTACGGCAACGACGATGACCGCGTGGACCAGATTGCCCACTATGTCGTTGAGCGCTTTATGAAGTACGTGCGCGAGACCGACACCTATCGCAATGCCGTGCCCACCACCTCGATCCTCACCATCACATCCAACGTGGTGTATGGTCGGGCCACGGGTGCCACGCCAGACGGTCGTCGCGGCGGCGAGCCGTTTGCCCCCGGTGCCAACCCCATGCACCAGCGCGACACGCACGGTGCGGTGGCGTCGTTGGCAAGCGTCGCCAAGCTGCCGTTTAGGGACGCGCAGGATGGCATCTCCAATACGTTCTCCATCGTGCCTGACGCCTTGGGCAAGGATGTGGAGATCTACTTCGAGAACGAGGTGCCCTGTGCTGCGTGCGCACCCAACGAGCCGGCATATAACGAGGACTTTGGCGCCTAGAGACCCCAGGAGGAACCAACCATGCAGACTTCGCACATTCCGCAGGAGCAGGTAGACAACCTGGTGGGCCTGCTCGACGGCTACGTGGAGCAGGGCGGGCACCACCTCAACGTTAACGTGTTCACGAGAGATACGCTGCTAGACGCTCAGGAGCATCCCGAGAAGTACCCGCAGCTCACCGTGAGGGTCTCGGGCTACGCCGTCAAGTTCAATAGCCTCACCAAGGCACAGCAGGACGACGTGATTAGCAGGACCTTCCACGAGTCGATGTAACTGGCCTGGCCAACGGTCGTGCCATGCAGGGACGCGTGCACTCCATAGAAACGTTTGGCACTGTGGACGGACCGGGAACGCGTCTGGTCGTGTTTATGCAGGGCTGTCCCATGCGCTGTGCCTACTGTCACAACCCCGACACGTGGGATGTGACGGGAGGGGAGGCCTTGTCGGTCTCGCAGGTGCTAGAACGCTTTGAGCGCAACCGTCCCTACTACCGTGCCGGCGGCATTACCGTGAGCGGTGGCGAGCCGCTTGTTCAGACGGAATTCGTCACCGAGCTCTTTCGCGCGGCCCACGAGGCGCCGCATGGTCGCATCCACACCTGCTTGGACACCTCGGGAGCCACCTTCGAGCGCAATCGCTGCTCAGCGCTGCTCGACCACACCGACCTGGCGCTGCTCGACATCAAGCATGCCAACCCCGAGGCCTACGATTGGCTATGCGAGTGGCCCGCAACGGACGCTTGGGCACTTGCGGACGAACTCGCACGACGGAAGATTCCCATGGTCGTGCGGCATGTGGTGGTGCCCGGCATAACCGACGACTCAGAGGAGCTTGCAAGTCTTGGCAAGCTCATGGCGCAGTGGCCCAACGTGGTTGGCCTCGAGCTGCTTGCCTACCACACGATGGGCAGGCGCAAGTACGATGATTTGGGCATTGCCTATCGCCTGGACGACACGCCCGTCCTGGACAAGGCACGCCTGCCCGAGCTGCGCCGCATCGTGTTGGGTCGGTAAAGAAGGTAGACAACAGGGACTGTCCCTGTTGTCTACCTCCCGACAAGGGGATAGTCCCCTGAGCACGATCAAGTGTGGTGGTTAGACTTCCTCGCCGTTGGTGGCGATTACGTTCTTGTACCACTCAAAGCTCTTCTTCTTGAAGCGCTTGCCGGATCCCTCGCCGCCATCCTTGATGTCCACGTAAATGAACCCGTAGCGCTTGGCGTACTCGCCGGTGGTAAAGCTCACGACGTCGATGCAGCCCCAGGGCGTGTAGCCAATGAGGTTGACGCCGTCCTCCTCGACGGCCTTCTTGAGCTCGCGGATGTGAGAGCCAAGGTAGGAGATGCGGGTGTCGTCCTCAACGGTGTTGTTCTCATCGAGCTCCTCGTACATGCCGATGCCATTTTCCACGATGAATTGCGGCATGCCGTTGTAGCGCTCATCGAAGCGCTTGAGCATGATGCGCAGGCCCACCGGGTCGATGGTCCAGCCCCAGTCGGTGGCGCCGAGGTAGGGGTTGGGCACGTTGTGCGGGT
Source organism: Coriobacteriales bacterium (assembly GCA_030529625.1). GTDB lineage: Bacteria > Actinomycetota > Coriobacteriia > Coriobacteriales > Atopobiaceae > RUG440. Next base: position 28,151 of record JAUMWN010000015.1, on the reverse strand, counting down.
CGTTCGCGCTGGTGGACTTGGAGATGTCCACCTCGACGGAGGAGTCGACCACGCTGCTCATATAGTAGCTAAAGCCAATGTAGTCACATGTGCCCGCCTTGAGTGCCACCAGGTCGTCGTCAGTGATGTCGAGGTCCCAGCCCTTGCGCTCAAACATCTTGACGGCGTAGTTGGGGTAGATGCCACGGCACTGCACGTCACCAAAGAAGAAGATGTGGTGCATAGAGTCGTCGGCCATGAGGACGTCGGCGGGCTTGCACTCGCGCGGATAGGTGGGGCCGCTCGCGATCATGCAGCCAATCATGAGGTCGGGGTCGATCTTGTGACCCTCGACGACGGCCTTGGCGCTGGCCACGAACTCGTAGTGGGCGCACTGGTACATCATCTTCTCGGGGTCGTCGAACTCGGTGAACACGACGCCGGAGTTGGTCCAGCCAAAGATGGGGTTGCTTATGTTGAACTGGTTGCCGATCTCGTTGAAGGTCATCCAGTACTTCACCTTGGTGTGGTAGCGCTCGAAGCACACGCGGGCGTAGCGCACGAACAGGTCAATCAACTCGCGGTTGGCCCAGCCGCCGTACTTCTTGCACAGGCCGTAGGGCATCTCGAAGTGGCTCAGCGTGATCACGGGCTGGATGCCGTGCTCCAGCATGCAGTCGAACATGTCGTCGTAGAACTTGAGGCCGGCCTCGTTTGGCTCCGTCTCGTCACCCTCGGGAAAAATGCGGCTCCAGGAGATGCTTGTGCGGAAGCACTTGAAGCCCATCTCGGCAAACAGCGCGATGTCGTCGCGGTAGGTGTGGTAGAAGTCGATGCCCTTGTGGTTGGGGTAGTACTTGCCGGGGACGACGCCGTCGGTGATGACGCGCGGCACGCCGTTGGAGCCGCCGGTCATGACGTCGGAGACCGAGAGTCCGCGTCCGTCCAGGTCGTAGCCGCCCTCCAGCTGGTGAGCTGCCACCGCGCCACCCCACAAAAAGTCCTTTGGTAATGCCATGTCATGCTCCTCTCAACATGTGCTTGCCCCTGTTATTCAAATGTAAACCATAACGGATATTAGATACGAGAGAGTTCGGTGAAGTCCACCCCGGGCTCCAGCCAGTTGCCCTCCACGTCTTGTCTCCGTGTCTTGCCCGCGAGTGTGCTACCCGTTGAGTCCGCTCTGGATCTTGCCCACGTCTGCGAACTCGTACTTGGTGCCCCGACCCAGCGCGTAGGTCACGGCGCCGCAGGTGACGTTGGCGAGCAGTGCCTGACACTTGGTGAGGCCCTCCAGTACCGCGATGTAGTCGAGCGTGCGGGTGTAGGGGTTGGAGCGCTCCCGGCCAAAGATCTCGAGCAGCAGCTTCTCGTTGTTCTCCTCCCGCTGGTAGTCGATCCTGCTCTGGTCCACGTAGATCAGCTTGTCGGCAAGCTCGCTTTCCTGGAACAGCTTGAGGTACGACGCGTCCTCGGTGCACAGGTACACGTGGTCGAAGTTGCCCTCGCGTACGTAGTCGATTGCCTTTGCGATCGTCTCCTCGGCCGAGATACCATGCGGCACGTACTTGGCAACCCTGGCGGCGTTGTAGTCGGTGCCGCGCGCGATTACGGCGAGGACTCGCTTGGCGTCTTTGGGGAACACCTTGGCAAGCGTTGCTTCCGTATGCGCGCGTACGGCCTCGTTGTACTGCAGGTCGTCTCCGTACGTGAGCTCGGCCCGCGCGTTGGAGAAGACGAACTCCGTCATGTAGGGGTTCATGTTGAGGTTGGAGTTCTGGTCCAGGATAACGTGCTGGGAGTTGTACACCTCCGCCAGGGTGTGGTTGGAGATCTGCTCAAAGAACATGGACCACACGTCCTCGCCCGAGGTGCCGGCAAACTGGTTGGGGTCGTTGGCCACGCCAAGGTCCACCACGGGGATAAAGTCCGGTCGTATTGCGCGTATCATCTGCTTGGTGCCCACCACGTTGGCGATGAGCGCGGTAAGGCCGTTCTCCTTTACCGGCTGCTTGATCAGGTAGAAGGTCTTGTCTGGGTTGAGCGGCCCATAGTAGAACTCGCGCTTGATCCAGTACAGGCTCGTCATGAGCAGGAAGCTGGAGACGTTGTTGGTAAACACGCCCTGCACGTCCCATTCCATTTGCGGGTGCACCCGCAGGGTGCGCAGCTCCTTGAGCTCCGGGTGCTGTTGGAACAGCTCCTCCTCGGAGTTCGCGACGAGCAGCTTCTCGCTCCGCTGGAAGAGGAACGTGGCGTTAGGGTCGGTAAACGCGATCGTCACGGACGGGTTGTGCTTGCGGATCATCCGTGCCGTGTGGTAGCTGTACTCCTCCAGCTCGCTGTAGAGGAACAGCTGGAAGCGGTCGGCGTACGACCAGTCCAGGCCCTCGTCGTCGGCCGAGTACTCCCAGTAGTTGGACAGGTGCATCTGCACCATGGGGTTCTCGGCATCCTCCCAGTTGATGGGCTTGTTCTTCTCGAATCCCAGGCAGTAGGCTATGCTGCCGTCCTCGTTGTACACCACCACCTTGTGGTGCCGGATGTCCTTGTTGCGATGAAAGAAGTCGCGCGCGGTAATAAACACCTCGTCTCCGTTCGTGGCGTACTTCCTCACCATCGTTGGCGCCTCGCTTGCGGGGTGTATCTTGATCATGTCGTCTCCTTGGTCGGCCGTTGGCACAGAGCCGTTGTGCAGCATATTAAGAATAGCGCATGACCTTGGGAACAGTGTGGTGAAACTGAGGGTCACTCCCCATAGTCTCCGATGAGCCGAATGATCGGTCGTCTCATAAACAGTCTTGGCATTTGTGTGGCACAATGTGGTTGTGTTCCATCGTTGGACGGGAGGTTGCACGTGAGACGCTATCGCATTGGCCTCTTGGGGGTGCATTCTGCCATCGACTACCCGCAATCGCTGCGTATGGGGGCAAAGAACACCATTGAGGAGGCGGGTCACACACTCGTGACCATTGCCGAGCTGATTCCGTATCACACGCTGCAGCATGCCGAGGCGTATTTGCGCGTGGCCTGCACGATTGCCTCGCGCTTGGACCTGGATGCGATCGTGTACCCTGCCGGTTGCGCGACCGCCTACCTGCGTGGCGACAGCGAGGCCGCACTCAAGCTGCTGCAGATACTCGATCCCGCCAAGACGTTGGTCCTGGAGCGTGACGTTGAGGGATACCGGTGCATAACCAAGGACAATGCCCCCGGCATGCACGAGTGCATGCGTCACCTCATTGAGGGCTGCGGGTTTACCAGAATCGCGTTTATTAGCGGTCCTGCGACCAGTCGTGGTGCGAAGGAGCGCGAGGACATCTACTTTCAGGAGATGGCCGCGCACGGCATCGAGGTCGAGCCCAGCCTGTTTGTGCGGGGAGACTTTGGGGGCGACTGCGCAGACGTGGTGGAGAGGCTCCTGGACAACAATCCCAACCTGGAGGCCATCGCCTGCGCCTGCGACCTGATTGCCTACACCGCCTACGAGGTCCTGCACAAGCGCGGCCTTGCCGTGGGCGAGGACATTGCGGTTACGGGGTTCGACGACCATCCGCGCTCGGCGCACCTGGACCCGCCGCTGTCCACCGTGCGTATGACGAGCTACGACTACGGCTGCATGGCGGCACGTGAGGCCCTGCGTATGTGCGAGGGCCTGCCCCAGGAGGCCCGTGTGATCTCCAGCAGGTTCGTCGCACGCAACTCATGTGGTGAGAACGCCTATGGCGGCGTCGAGCTCATTAGGGGTATGCTTACGCGCGATCCGTTCCCGGCTGACGAGTTCGTCTCAATAATGATGGACGCCACGCTTACCATGGCAGGTCCCAGCATCACGTGCCACTTTCGTGAGCACATGGAGTCGTTCTTTGGCAAGGTGCGCGACGCCTACCTGCGCCATCGGGCCAACCCCAGCAGCGACGATTTGCTCTTCTCGTCTCAGGACCTTGCCGCGCTCTTCGAGCAGGACTACAGCGCGAGCCTCTCGCTCGAGGGATTCCATTCCGGGGCCATCACGCTGCTCGAGGCGTTGCTTGAGGAGTCGCCTGCCGACGACGTCACCTGGGTCATCCAGCAGATCTCGTACCTGCACCTGCGCGTCGCGCGCCTGCTCAACAGCGCCTCGCAGGCAGACGTCCTCAGGCGAGACAAGCGCGAGTGGATTACCTTCCACACCGTGGACGACGCGCTGCGGGAGGACCGCAATCCCACCAAGGCGTACGAGCTCATCTTGCGGGAGTTTGGGCGCATGGGTATTCGCGAGGCAGACCTGTTCCTGCTTCCCGAGCCGATTGAGTTTATGGAGTCGCACGGATTTGCCCTCTCGGATGAGCTCAAGCCTGTGGGTCGGCTTGCACGAGGTGCCGTGGAGGTTGCCGAGCACACGGGGACGGTAATGCTGCCCAACTTGCTCGAGCGCATCGTGAGCCGCTACGAGGGAGAGACCGAATGCATCATTGGCGGCGTAGTGGCGGGAATCGAGCTGATGGGCATTGCAGCCATCAACAGCGGCGCCTTGAGCGACCACGACCAGCTCATGGTGTACCTCAACGTGGGGTTTGCCTTCAAGCATTTGCAGATGATCGCGACAGAGCGCGAGATGAACGAGATTCTCAGCCAGAACAACCTGTTGCTCGCCAGACAGTCCACGCACGACGAGATGACCGGCCTGCTCAACCGGCGTGGCTTTATGCACCAGGCCAGTCGCATGCTGAGCTCCCATGCCGGCAGAACCGCGGCGGTCTTGTACCTGGACCTCGATGGGCTCAAGACCATAAACGACACGTTGGGCCACGATGTGGGAGACGATGCCATCTGTGAGACGGCAAGCATCTTGGTGCAGTGCCTGCCCAGCGACGGCGCACTCGGTCGTCTGGGCGGTGACGAGTTCGTGGCGCTTGTCTTTGCGGACGGGCAGGACCAGGTGAACGCCATGCTGAGCAAGATACAGGAGGCCATGGACGTGCGCAACGCCACGAACACGACGCCGTATGAGCTGTCCATCTCGTCGGGCTCGTGCCTATTTGTGGTGGAGGAGGGCGTGAACGAGCTTCCCGCCAGCCTTATGGCACAGGCAGATGAGCGCCTGTACGAGATGAAGCGTCGTCGCAAGGCGAGCCGACGTTACGCGGACGAGGGGTAGTGCTTCCAACGGAGGAGACCGTTGCGGCGACGATGGCATTGGCGTGTTGTGGGGCGCATACGGGTATACTAAGGAAGCGTTAGGGAATAACCTGGCCCAATCGGCTTTGGAATTGAGGTGGCGTGTTATATGCCAAAGAAGAACGATGAAGTGCCTCGGTTGGCACTGCTCATTGATGCGGACAACGTGTCGGCAAAGTACTTGCCCACCATCTTGAGCGAGCTTCCCAAGCACGGCGTTACCACATACCGGCGCATCTACGGGGACTTTACCGATCCTCAGGCTGCCGGGTGGCGCGCAAGGCTGTTGGATAACTCCATCATGCCCATCCAGCAGTTTAGCAACGTAAAGAGCCACAAGCCCGGAGAGCACGCAGGCAAGAACGCCACGGACTCGGCGCTCATCATCGACGCGATGGACATCCTGTATGCCGGCAAGGTCGACGGATTCGTGATCGTGAGCTCCGACAGCGACTTTACCCGCTTGGCCCAGCGCCTGCGCGAGAGCAACATGATCGTGGTGGGCATGGGACGCAACCAAACCAGCATCTCGTTTAGGCATGCGTGCACGACGTTCGTGAACATAGAGTACCTAAGCAAGTTGGATGGCAACGACTCCAACGGTAGCTCTGCGGGCAGTGACGTCTCCTACGACGGTGGCGTGGAGACGACCCTCACGCTTGCGGACGTGGAGGCCGTCGTGGCGGGCATCGTGCGCAACAACGACAGCAGGGGAGAGGACACGCTGCTTGGCTCTGTTGGCGAGGGACTGCGCAATCGCTTCCCCGACTTTGACGTGCGCACCTTTGGCTACACCAAGCTCTCCAAGATGATTGGCGACATGGGCCGCTTTGAGCTCACGGAGTCCGGCAACGTGCATCGCGTCTCGATTGCCGACACTCAGGATGTGCGCTCGCGCGTGGAGACGTACGTGCGGCAGCGCTTGGCACAGGAGCCCTCGAACACGGCGAACCTCTCGATTCTTGCCCAGGAGGTGTATGCCGAGTTTCCCGAGCTTAGGCTCAAGGACCTGGGCTACGCGCAGTTTGGCCAGTTTGCCGACAGCATTCCCGGTGTGCACGTTACCGGAAAGCGCCAGCAGGTGGCCCTGGACTCCTAGTGGGACCCTTAATAAATGGTTGGGGTGTCCTTTTGGGAAGAGGTACCTTTGAGACATCGGCGTGCCGCTGTCTCACTGGTACCTGTTCCCCACAGGACCCGCGGGTGCTCTGGCTACTCCAAACCGGCCCCGTTGCTTTGGATGATCTCCTTGTAGCGCCAGTAGCTCTGCTTGATGGACCGCTCCAGGGTGCCGTGCCCGTCGTTGAAGCGGTCCACGTACACAAATCCGTAGCGCTTCCTCATCTCGCCCGTGCCGGCCGAGACCACGTCGATAGGTCCCCAGTACAGGTAGCCGCGGCAGTCGACGCCGTCCTCAATGGCACGGCTCACGTTCCTCAGGTGCTCCTCGATGTAGTGGATGCGGAAGTCGTCCTGGATGGTGCCGTTCTCGTCCAGCTGCTCGTCCAGCCCCACGCCGTTTTCCACGATGAGCAGCGGCAGGTGGTAGCGGTCGTACAGCACGTTGAGCGTGTAGCGCAGACCGTCCGGGTCCACGGGCCACTTCCAGGGTTCGGGCGCCTTGTCCACCAAGTAGGGGTTATCGATGCCGGTGAGGCCACTGGTGTCACCGCCCAGATTGACGCCTGCCTCCACCACGGTGGAGCGATAGTAGCTAAACGAGAAGAAGTCCACAGTGTGGTTGCGGATGAGCTCCAGCTCCTCGTTGGAAAACTCCACGGTTACGCCGTCCTCGCGCCAGCGCCTGTTGAGGTAGGTGGGGACGATGCCTAGGCAGAACGGGTCGCCAAAGTAAAACACGTTGTTGCGCTGGGCCTCCATGGCAACGCGAATGTTGGCGGGGTTGCAGTTGTTGGGATAGGTCGCCACCGCCGAGCAGGTGAGCATGCAGCCCACCTTACAGTTGGGATTGATCTCGTGCGCGATCTTTACCGTCTGGGCGTTGGCCACGAGGAAGTTGTGGTAGGCGTCCCAATGGTCCTGCAACGTGGTGGAGTCCACGGGCCTGGTAACGTCGGGCGGATTGTGAATGGTGAGGATGCCCCCGGCCACAAACGGCATGCGGAACAGGGCATTGACCTCGTTAAACGTGAGCCAGTACCTCACCTTGTCGCCAAAGCGCTCAAAGCATGTGGTCACATAGCGGCGCCAGAAGTCAATGAGCTTGGGGTTGGACCAGCCACCGTACTCGGTGAGCAGGTGCAGCGGCGTCTCGTAGTGCGAGAGCGTAATGACTGGCTCCATGCCCAGCTCGCGCATGCAGGAGAACATGTCGTCGTAGAAGGCGAGGCCGGCCTCGTTGGGCTCCTCCTCGTCTCCGTTGGGAAAGATACGGCCCCAGGCGATGGAGGTGCGAAACGCGTTGAAGCCCATGCCGGCCATGAGCTTGAGGTCCTCACGATAACGGTGGTAGCCGTCGACTGCCGTGTGCGAGAGATATGCCTTGCTGGGGTCTAGCCTTAGCTCGTACTTACCCGTCTGCTCGTTCCAGGCGATGCCAGGGTCACGGCTCATAATGCCCACGAGCACGTCAGTCACGTTGGGCTGCTTGCCGTCCTCCAGCCATGCGCCCTCATACTGGTTTGCGGCAATCGCCCCACCCCAAAGAAACCCGTTTGGAAATGTCATGCCCACCCTTCCCTTTCTGAGTCAACCTCGTCCGCCTGCTGCTACGTCGACGCGCCTCGCACGTGCGCTACATGCCGTTGATGCGGTAGAGCTCCTCCAGCATGCGCGCGTAGTTGGGCTCTGCCACCACGTCGTCCTTGTTGAACCCACAACCGCCAAAGTGCTCCAGGAGCAGGTAGTCGCCGTTTCTTGCGCCCGGCAGGCAGCCCGTAAAGAGGAACTCGTGCTCGCGCAGGTACGCGTAGCACTCCGGGCAGTGCGGGTCGCGCGCGTTGAGGTACACGACCAGCGCCTGGTACTGGTCGCCCCGCTCCCTGCTGTATACGCTCGCGAGTTGGTCGTACAGGTCCGGCCCGATGGCATCCACCTTGGCCTCGACGTAGCTGTGCACCGCGTCTATGGTGTAGGAGAGCCGTGTCGTGCGCTGGACCGGATCGGCATCTCCGCACCCAACGCTTCCGTCCTCGTAGGACATGTGCGCCTCGTCCAGCACCCCGCGCACGAACCCCGCGCACTCGGCGGGCAGGTACAGGACGCGCTCGGTGTTTTGGACCACGTTGCGTACGCATACCGCCGTGCTTGCGCGTCCGATGTCGTCCTCGTGTCCCTGGATGAGGCTCATGTCCATGAGGTTGGCAAGCAGGCCGCACGGAACGAGCCCGGCGTTGTTCATGAGTTTTTGCGAGATGGGGTGGTGCAGCACGGGCAGGGCATACAGGTTGCCGCAACCCTCGTCCAGGGCGATGTGGACAAGGTAGTCCACGATGCGGTTGGACAGGCCAAGCCCGCGCGCCAGCGGCTTTACAACGAGGTTGCAGATCTCGCGCAGGCCACAGAACCACTCGTGCTCGTCGAGCGCGGCATGGCCCAGCACCTGCTGGTGGTCGTTCTCGGCAAGCACCGAGACGTACCTGCCGCTTTTGAGCAGCCTTCTAAACTGGTCGGTGTGATACAGGGTTTGATGCAGATAGCCGTAGCCGTACACCTCGTAGAGGCATCGTATGGCCTCGAGTATGTCGTCCGTGCTGGTGGTGGTGCGCCGGCACAGGACCTGGGTGTCTGCGAGCTGCTCGACCTGTTGCTCGGGAAGCGACGGCATAACGTAGTTGGGTGCCTGCCTCACGCAGATGGACACCCGCTGTCCGTCTATGCCCAGCTGCTCGAACGCCAGGCGGCCCAGCTTGCTGTTGTCAAAGATGCGGCGCTGGTTGCTGCTGGGCATGTAGGGGACGCCCTTGTCCGTAATGCTTATCACGAACTCGCCGCTGTGCTCGTCCGCCTCCACCACGAGCCGCTCGGACGAATCGCCAAGCTGCTCCAAGCGGTTTCCCAGGGCCGTCTCCACCACAAAGCACAGGACGTTGCGCTTGTCCTCGTCCACCCCAAAACTGGGGGCGACCTCAGCCAGGTAGCGTGCCGTGTTGTACACGACGCGCAGGTCGCTGGTAAGCTCTATGCGAATCATGCTTGGGTCCTCGCTAAGCCTCGTTTGCGGTCAAGTTGCCGTGCTCCTCCTCAAAACATGATAAGCTTTCATCGTTTGGTGGGCGAGTCGTTTATTGGCGAGGAAGGGAGTTGCGATGCCCGTTAAGGTTGTTCCTCTCACTTGCCCAAACTGCGGCGGCCGGCTTGAGATACCCACAGACCTCAAGCAGTGCTTTTGCACGTACTGCGGCACGCGGATTGCCATTGACGACGGATCGGTAACGATCCATGTCCACAACTACGACGAGGCCGAGCTCAGGCGCATAGAGCTGGAAAACGAGCGCCACGAGCAGGAGGAGCGGGAGGAGGCGTCACGCGCCAAGAAGCGCAAGGTGTGGCGCATCGCCCTGCTTGCATATATTGCTATCACCCTGCTCATGGCCGCGATCTCGGGTGCCATCAAGTCCGTGCTGCCCGTGGTTTACGACGGCGTGAGCACGCTGATGGCCATATTCCTCATCGTTGGCGCCATCGCCCTCTTCCTGCAACGACCTGGCAAGAAGGCCAAAAGGGGGTAGGCACGCATGATAGGCGCGCTCATAGGCGATATCGTGGGTTCGAGGTTTGAATTCCACACGCACAAGGCCAAGGACATCCGCTTCTTCCACAGGCGGTGCAAGCCCACCGATGACAGCATCATGTCACTGGCCGTCGCCAAAGCAATCGTGGCATGCGACGGGAACTATGCGGAGCTGTCCCAGGTCGCCGTGGCCTGCATGCAGGAGCTGGGGCAGGCATACCCCAACGCCGGCTATGGCGGAAGCTTCTACGACTGGTTGTGGGAAAGCGATCCCCAGCCCTACAACAGCTACGGCAACGGCGCGGCCATGCGCGTGGGGCCCTGCGGCTTTGCGGCACAAAGCCTTGAGGAGGCGCGCGAGCTGTCTCGCAAGGTGACGCAGGTGAGCCACGACCACCCGGAGGGGCTCAAGGGCGCGCAGGCCCTTACGGATGCGGTGTACCTGGCACGGATGGGCGCCACCCGCCAGGACCTTCGCGCGCATGTGTGCGAGCACTACTACGACATCGACTTCACCATCGACCAGATTCGCCCCACCTACCAGTTTGACGTCTCGTGCCAGGGCTCGGTGCCCGTGGCCCTGGAGGCGTTCCTCGAGTCCACGAGCTTTGAGGATGCCATACGAACCGCCGTGTCGGTGGGCGGGGACAGCGACACCATCGCAGCCATGGCAGGTGCTGTGGCAGAGGCATACTACGGCGTGCCGCAGGACTTCGTGCTCGCCGCAGACAACTACCTCGACGAGCGGCAGTCGCAGATCCTCGCGTCGTTCGAGAGACGCTTCCCATCGCGTGCCTTGGATGCAGACGGCAACCCCACAACCACTGTGTTCCAGGTCCTGCAGGGGCAGTAGCGACGGATGCGCCGCGCCCGCACCAGATGCCAGGTTATCCCTAATGCATCATGGACAGAATCATGATGGCGTAGGCCTGTGCGCCGGTAACCGGGTTGGTGGCGAGCAGGCGGAGGTAGGCCTGCACGACGGTTTCGTCTCTTGGAGTGCCAGTCACCTTGGTCCACTTGCCGTCATCCCCGCATTTGGCCATGGCCTCAAGCACCACCGAATCCGGCTGATCCTGCAGTGAGACGCCCAGCCGGGACGCAAGGAACTCGCGATAGGGCTCGTTGGCACGCGCAACCGTCACGTGACCGCTGCTCAATTCCAGAACCGCCATGGGGATAGATCCTAGGAAGCTGCGGTCGTCGCCGTCCTCGTTGCCGTTCCACGCGCCCGGGTCGTACAGGTTCACCTTGCCCAGCGACGTGTAGTAGTCGGCCTCGGCGGGGTTCTCATATGCAATATGCTCGCCGTCCTCGCGACGCTCCAGAAGCGCCTCAAGAGACAATGGCTTGCAATAGTAGTAGCCCTGCAGCTTGGAGCAGCCAATCTCCTGGAGGAAGCGCCGCTGGCTGTTGGTCTCCACACCCTCGCAAATGGTGTCCACGCCAAGGGACGTGGCCATCTTCATGAGGTCGGTGAGGATTATCTTGCCGCTGTCGCCCTCGTCCAGCGTGCGCACAAAGCTCATGTCAAACTTGAGCAGGTCGAACTCAATGCTCTGCAGCACGTCCAGGGACGAGTAGCCGCTGCCAAAGTCGTCCATCCACACCGGGAACCCAAGGTCCCTAAAGCGCTCCACCTGCCGTTTGATAAACGCAAAGTCGCTGCCAACGATGCTTTCGGTTATCTCGATGGATATGCTGCCGCGTTCTATCCCTGCGGCGTCCACGCGCGTGCGAATCTCCTCCACCATGTCGCAACTGTCGAAGTCCGACCTGGACAGGTTGATTGAGTGCGGCACGCTCACCAGACCCAGGGAGCGCTCCCGCTCGATCTTTTGCAGCACCTGCTCCAACACGTACAGGTCGACCTTGTAGATGAGCCCCGCGTTCTCCAGCGCCGGGATAAAGTCGGCCGGGGACAGGAAGCCGCGAACGGGATCGATCCAACGGGAGAGGGCCTCCTCGTCGCATACGTGCCCGCTCACCGCGCGCACGATGGGCTGGTAGTACACCACGATCCACTGCTCGGCCAAGGCACGATCCACGTTGTTGATAACATGGCGCGAGAGCTCCACCTGTCGCAGCATGATGGCGTCGAAGTAGCTGTATCCCGACTCGTAATAGCTCTTGCGCCGGTCGCAGGCGAACTTGGCGCGGTCGCAGGCAACGCTCGTGGATATGGTCTCCATGCTGTCCTGGTAGATGCCCACGCTCACCGGCAGCGTCTTGCCGTCGTTGGCGAGCTTGCATTCGGCAAACACCTCGCGCAGCCGCTCCTCGAGTCCGGCCTCGCTGGTGATTATGGCAAAGTGGTCCTGCCCAAAGCGGCTCGCGTTCCTCCACCCAAAGCGATTGGCGAGAATGTTGGCCACCGCGCAGATGAGGCGGTCTCCCTCGTCGAAGCCGTGCTGTCGGTTAAAGTGCTTCATGCCCACGAGGTTCACGTACAGCAGCACCGGGCTCTTGCCGGTGCTCATGAGGCGCTGTCGCTCGGCCTCGGCAAGTTGGAAGAAGTAGCGCTGGTTGGGCAGTCCCGTGAGGTCGTCGGTGTTGACCTTGCGGTTGAGGTCCTCTATATCCGCCTTTATCTGGTCGCGCATGCGCGAAAAGGCATTGGTGAGCGCGCCAACCTCGTCGTTACCGCTGTAATCCAGCTCCACGTCGTAGTCGGCCGCCGCCAGCCGTTGCGATGCGGCGGTAAGTCGTAGCATGGGTCCGGTAATGTAGCGCATGGCCAGCAGGATGAGCACCACAAAGACGAGCACGATGCCCACGGCAATGGCAAGAATCATGCGCGCGAGGCCAATGGTGGACGCATTGAGCTCGCTGGTTGGGGCGACCACCAACAGCTTCATGCCGTTGGAGAGCGTGTCAAACGACATCTGCCGGTCTTGCCCGTATGCCGTGTATCGAATGAGCTTGTCGCCGTTCGATTCCTGCGAGAGGAGCTCTGCGCCAACCGAGAGGTTCGGCTCGGTGCCGTAGGGCAGGTCGGGATGGTAGATAACGCGACCCTGGTCGTCGAGCAGGCTGGCAAAGCCGGTCTTGTACACGTGGATGGAGCTCACCTGGTCCACAAGCGTGTCTATGGGGATGTCCATGCCCAGCACGCCTATGAGGGTCCCCGCCTTGTATATGGGCACGATGTAGGAGCATATTTGGATCTCGCCCAGGAAGTGCGCCGTGTAGGGGCCAATCCACGACGGACGCCCACGCTCGATGGGCGTGTAGTACCACGTGTAGTGCTCCATGTCGTTGGGGTCAAACGTGCGCGCGTCCAAGGGCTCCTGCTCGGCATAGCCCGTCTTGCCCACCTTGGAGTAGAAGAAGCCATGCTCGGCGGTGCTTATGTCTGGGTTGATGCAGTAGTAGTAGTAGGTGATGATGCCATACGTGTGGGCGGCGACGGTGGCGCACTCGGCCTGCAGGCTCGCACAGTACTCGGCCAGGTAGGCGTCGAGTGCCTCGGCCTGCTCAACGGTTCTGGTGTCGTTGTTGGCCGACGACCCCACGACGCCGCCCTCAACGAGCTTGGCCACGTCCAGGGACTCCACAGCAAAGCTGCCCACCATCTCCACGGACTGCTCTACGCTCTCGGTGTACTTCTCCAGGGATTCCTCGGTGTTCTGGCCAATGAGGTTTAGCGTCTCCACGGACCTCCTGTCGGTCTCGGCCGAGATCGTGGAGAAGCTTGCCAGGAACACGCACAGGATGGCGGTGAGGATCGCGCCAATCGTAAACGCGGTCATCTTAAAGCGGAGGGAGTGAATCATCATTGCGCTCCCGTCTGAGGTGGCTCGTCAATGGATATCTCGCAGTACCTGGTCTTGATGGATCCGTTCCACGAGGACGCGATGCCGTGGGTGCGCTCCGACGTCACGTATATGCGCTTCCTAGAGAACAGGGGAATCCACGCGGCGTCGTCCTGGGCGATGATCTGCTCCAGGTCCTGGTACTCCTTGAGGCGCTCGTCCGCGTTGGTAATGGTGCGTGCGTGGCGCACCCGCTCCATATTGTCCTCGCGCTGGTAGCACAGGCTGCGGAAGGTCGTGTTTTGCCGGTTGCCAAAGAACGTGTAGAGAAAAGTGTCTGGGTCGTCGTAGTCTGCGGTCCACATGGCGGAGTAGCAGGCGAGCTGCCCGCTCTTGCGCTGGGCCATGAAGTCATCCTCCTCCAGCACCGCAATCGTTGCCCGCACGCCCACGTCGGCCCACATGGATGCCACGAGCTTGACCAGGGTCATCTCCCATTGCGTGGATGACGACTTCACGCTTATGAGCAGGTCGAACCCGTCGGCATGGCCAGCCTCCGCAAGCAGACTCCTGGCCTCGTCGGGCGCATAGGGGATTTGGGGCAGGTCCGGGTTGAAGCCATACAGGCCATGCGGGTAGATGCCGTGCTCCACGGTGCCAAAGCCGCTGTACACGGCGTCCAGCAGCAGCGTGCGGTCGAGCGCGCGCTGCAAGGCCTTTCTCACCCGCACGTCGTCGAGGGGTTGCACGGTGTGGTTGAGGGCGTTGTAGGTGGTGCCAATGCGCGAGACCACGTACTGGCGGTCCTGGTAGATGTCGCCATGGACAAAGTACTCAGAGGCGCTGCCCACCTCGTCCAGGTCCAGGATGTCCAGCTCGCCCTGCTCAAACATCCTGCGCACCTCCTCGGGCTCCTCCAAAAAGCGCAGGTCCAGTCCTTCGCTGTGGGGCGGTCCCTCCCAACAGTCCTTGTTGGCCGAAAGCAGCAGGCGCTTATTTGGCTCCCACTGCGCAAAGAGGAACGGGCCGGTGCCTATGGTGCTCTTGGGGTCGATGCCAAAGCGGTCACCAACCTGCTCCATGGTGTGGGCGTTCACGATGGATGCACCCGGCATGGACAGGCACGGCAAGAATGCCTCGAAGGGCTGTTCCAGCTCTATCACGAAGCTCGGGTCGTCCAGGACGGTAAAGCCCTCAAGGTCGCTGGCCTCGCCGCTTGCCAGCTTGCTGGCACCCAGGATGGGCTCGGCGATGTCGCGGTTGCAGGAGTCGGGGTGGGTGAGCAGGCGAACAAAGGTGTAGAGCACGTCGGAGGAGGTGAGGGGCGAGCCGTTGCTAAAGGTTACGCCCTTGCGTAGGTGGAAGGTGTAGGCCCTTCCGTCGCCCGCGAGTTTCCACGACTCGGCCAGCGAAGGCTCTATCCTGCGGTCGCCCTGCTCGTTCACCACGGTCTCCACCAGGCGGTTGAACACGTTGATGGCAACGGTGTAGTGGATGGAGGTGCACATAAAGTCCACCGTGTCGGGCTCGTCCTCGATGGCGATCACGTATTGGGAGGTGTTGGGGCCTGCGTTGGACTCAGGGCTTTGAGTGGGAGCGTATGCCGAATCGACCAACGAGCAGGCAGAAAGGAGCGGGGCCACGGGCATGGCCGCAAGAAACAGCTCGATTGTCTCCCTGCGCGTCGCAAAGGGCCTCAAGATGGCTCCTCCCATAGTCATCCCGTATCATCATAGACCCGTTGGTGACCAATATCAAATACCATTCAAAGCCCAAACAAGCAGTGGGCTGTACCTGCACTCGGGGGACAGTCCCCTAAACACAGGGGACTGTCCCCCGAGTATATTTACTTGTCTTGTGACGTCTCGGACACGTCGGTGGTCTTGTCGGAGGAGGAGTCCTTGTTCTCGTCCTTGTTCTTGAACTCGGTCGAGACGAGCGTAACCTCGTCAACCTGCTTGACAACCTCCTCCGAGACGAACTCCGCGTTGTCTATGCGCTTTTGGACCTCGGCAAGGTCGGAGCTCACCCCGTTCAGGATCTCTTGGACGGCGTGGCGATCGTCCTCGGGCATAAAGTACGAGTCTTGGACTTCGCTCTGCAGCTGACTCACCTCACCCTGGGCATCGGAAGCGTCGTCGGCGAGCTGCGTTTGCTCGGCGGTTGCCTCGCGGCGGTACTCCGCACTTCCCGCCTGGCCCATGTCGTATTCCATGGGAGGTGCGATGGCGTAGAGCGAGAAGAGTATGCCGCCGGCAACCGCCACCACAATGCACACGATGTTCATGATGGAGGGGCGCACGCGTGCGATGAGGCGCTCTATGGTGGGGTAGAGCCACCAGGCTATGATGGACGACGCTACGCCAAAGCCAATTGCGTTTTGCAGGCAAATCTGACCCATAAAGTTAAAGGGCAGGTTCGAGTAGTCCCAATTCTGCAGGTTCGCGTTAAACAGCATGCCGCCACCGAACTCGATGAGCGTGCATACGAACATGTTGATGAGGAAGCTCACGACGTATGGCGCAATCTTGTTTGGGATCTTCTTCTTGAGCCAGGTAAAGAGCGGGTAGAGAATTACCGCGATGAGGATGACGGCGGTGCCGTGCATGGGGTAGGGATAGAACCAGTCGCGCCAGAGCATGGTGTTGGTGGCATCAAAGTCGCCCTGCACGATTCCAAGGCGTATGAGCTGGCAGAAGCCGGCCTCCATCCAGTGGCCGAGCACCGAGAACACGAAGAAGTACATGATGAGGTTGCGATAGAAGGGCCAGCTCTTGCGGTCGATCACGAGCTCGGCGTTAGTCGCGTCGTCCCTGTCGTGTGCGAGGTCGTTTACGAACACCATGCGCACGCGCCTCGAGAAGACAAAGTACAGGATGAGCAGGATGTAGTAGAGGATGTTTGGAAGCATCGACCACAGGTAGTAAATGCCGCCAGTGAACAACGTAATCATGTCGAGGACTATGCCCACGCATGCCACGCCAATTACGAAGGGCCGTGCTATCTTGTAGCGGTTCATAACAAAGTAGAAGGCGACGCTCTCCAGAATCACCATGATCCAGTCGGAGATGTTCGCGGAGCTGTAGATAATCGTGTCTCGCGAGGTGAGGACGAGCAGCAGCAGTGCTAGGGCGATGTGCCCAAAGAAGATAAACTGTACGAGTCGAATAAACCCGAGCTTGGTGGGGTCTGAGTATTTGATGGCCTCATAGGCCTGGCGGGCAGACTTTGTTGCCGCGCGGTGGTCGGCCTTTGCCTTGCTGCGGGCCTCTCGTTCGTTCGCGCGCGCCTTCTTAGCGCGTTCGCGATTGCCCATGTTTGACGCAATAACCGCCAGGCGCGCGGCCTCGTCGGCCTCCTCGTCGGAGTCGATGGCGACCTCCACCAGCCTCATGGCCTCGCCCGCGTCCTCCCGCGCCTGGCGCGTGATGCTCGCGCGATCTGCCTTGCCGGTGGAGAAGGCCTTGTCGATTGCCCTCTCGGCAACGTTTACATCCATGCGTGTCTCATCCCGCTCTTCGTCAGCCACGGCTTCCTCCCAATCTTGTGCGACATAGCGATGGCGTAATGATACCGAATCTGGCCGACGATGTCCGCTAGGGGAGAGGTTCCTTGCGGATGTGTGCGTTGTGGTTAGGGCGAATCGCAGGATGGGCGGCTGAGCGGAGCCCTATCCTTCTCAAACTGCTACCACTTACGGAAGTTGGTAGCAGTTTGAGAAGGATAGGGGGCCGGCAGGTCTCACAGCGCTAGCGGCAAGCAGCCTAGTCCAGGTCCTCCCCGTTGCTGGCGATGACCTTCTTGTACCACCAGTACGAATCCTTGGGCTCACGGTGCAGGTCGCCGTTGCCGTCGTTGTCCTTGTCAACGTAGATGTAGCCGTAGCGCTTCTTCATCTCGCCTGTGCCGGCGCTCACGATGTCGATGCAGCCCCAGGTGGTGTAGGCGATGAGGTTGACGCCGTCGCCGATGGCCTCGTCCATGGCCTTGATGTGGCTGCGGAAGTAGTCGATGCGGTAGTCGTCGTGGAACTTGCCGTCCTCGCCGCGCTCGTCTACGGCGCCAAAGCCGTTCTCAACCACCATGATGGGCAGCTGATAGCGGTCCCACACCTCGTTGAGGCTCCAGCGCAGGCCGTCCGGGTCGATGGCCCAGCCCCAGTCGCTCAGCTTGAGATAGGGGTTGGGAACGCCGAGCATCATGTTGCCCTGCGACTTGGCCACCTCGGGGTCGGTGCTCACGCAGTTGGTCATGTAGTAGCTGTAGGTGTACATGTCCACGCAGCCCTCGGCAAGAATGGTGTCGTCGCCGTCGAGCATGGGCACGTCAATGTTGTTGTCGGAAAAGAAGCGCAGGGCGTATCCGGGATAGGCGCCGCGGCACTGTACGTCGGAGCACAGCCACGTACCCACCTGGAGCTTCTTCTGGCAGGCCAGGACGTCGGCCGGATTGCAGGTGTAGGGGTACAGGCTCGGGCCTCCGCCAATCATGCAGCCCACCATGTTGTTGGGGTCAATCTCGTGCGCGAGCTTGACGGCCTTGGCGGATGCCAGGAACTGGTGGTGCAGGGCGGTGTAAATGTCGTTGAGCTCCTCGGTGGTGTGCGTGTCCACAAACATCATGGGTTCCACGTCATTCTTGGGCAGGATGCCTCCGGCGATGACGGCGCCCATGCCGCCGTTTTGCAGCATGTTGATCTCGTTGAAGGTGAGCCAGTGCTTTACTAGCCCCTTGTATTCGGTAAAGATTGTGCGGCACAGGTTGAGGTAGAAGTCCACGCAGCGGCGGTCGCGCCAGCCACCGTACTTCTCGCACAGACCCATGGGAATCTCGTAGTGGGAGATGGTCACGAGGGGCTCGATGCCGTTGTCCTTGCAGCACTGGAACATCTCGCGGTAGAACTCCACACCTGCCGCATTGGGCTCCGCCTCGTCGCCCACAGAATAGATGCGGCTCCAGTTGATGGAGGTGCGGAAGATCTTCATGCCCATCTCGCCAAACAGCTTGATGTCCTCGCGAAAGTGGCCGTAGAAGTCCACGCTCTCGTGGCTGGGGTAGTAAGTGTTGGGATCGATCGTGCGGGTGTAGGTGCGCGGCGTCGTATGCGTGCCTCCCGTGAGGTGATCCTCTATGCTCGGTCCCTTGCCGTCTGCGAGCCATGCGCCCTCGCATTGGTTGGCCGCCGTCGCCCCGCCCCACAAAAGTCCTCGGGAAAGTATGCCACCGTCGCTCCTCTCGATGCGGTTGTTCGTACCTACCAGTATAGGCGCATTGCCGTTTGCGCCTCGCAAGATGAGTCATTTGTACGAGCTATTTGCCATGTATAATGGAGGACGCGCGGCGGCCTGCCCAAGTGCCGCTGTCCGAGCGTGGCGATACTGCTGGATACGACGAACGAGGGAGGATGCATGGGTACCTACAAACGGCCGATGCAGCGCAGCCTGCTGCTGGGCTCTGCCGTCTTCGTGGTGCTCATGTGCGTGGTGCTCTCGCTGCAAACGTACTTTACGTTCTCTGGCTGGTACTACGAGCAGTACAACGCCAACCTGGCAAACGTAATCATGTGCGTGGAGCATAACCTGGACGTGGACGACTTGCAGAAGTGCGTGAATACGGGCGTTCCGTCAAAGAAGTACGACGAGCTGCAGGAGTTTCTCAACGAGTGCGTGGATGACTTCAACCTCGCCTACCTCTATGTGAGCATTCCTCGTTCCGACGGCGTTATGGTGAGCGTGTGCTCGGCCACGAGCGACGCCGAGCGGGAGGCGGGCGACGACGAGGACTGGCCGCTGCTGTACGAGATTACCGACGAGTACACCCCACAGAGCATCCAGCCCTACGTGAACGCATGGGAGACGACCGGCATCACGTATTTTGAGACGGACTCCGAGTGGGGCGAGTGCTACTCCGCCTGCGAGCCGCTTGTCGCGTCGGACGGACAGAAGGTTGCCCTGCTGTGCGCGGACCTCTATGTGGACGCCATGCACACGCAGATTCTTCAGTACGTACTGCGCAGCGCCATCCTGGGGAGTCTCATTTGCATCGCGTTCGTGGTGCTGCTCCTCTTGTGGCTGCGCCGTGACGTGACGCTGCCCATCCTCAAGCTCGAACGAAGCGCACGCAGCTTCGCGCAAAAGAGCCACGACCGGAGCGACCCGGCATCGCTGCTCTTCGATGACCCCCACATCAACACGCAGAACGAGGTCGAGTCGCTAAGCGATGCCATCTCGCAGATGTCGGAGGACATGCAGGGCTATGTGGAGGACATCGTGCGGGCCGAGCTGCTCGCGCAGAATGCCCGGGAGCAGGTGGAGGGCATGTCGCGCCTTGCGTTTGAGGATCCCCTTACGCATGCGAGGAGCAAGGCGGCCTATGCTCGCGCGGTGGAGGGCATGCGGGCCGAGATCGCTGCAGGAAACACGGAGTTCGCCATCCTCATGATCGACCTCAACAACCTCAAGTACGTCAACGACACCTTTGGCCACGACAATGGCGACCGCTACCTCACCGGGGCCTGCAAGATCGTTACCCAAACGTTGGGTGACACGCCGCTGTACCGCACGGGCGGCGACGAGTTCGTTGCCATCCTTCGCGGAGACGACTACCAGCGCTGCGCCGCGCTGCTCAAGGAGCTGCAGGGACGCTTCGCGCAAACGCAGGCAGACGACAGCGTCGAGCCGTGGGAGCGCTACTCTGCGGCATGCGGCTTGGCAAAGCATCGTCTTGGCGAGGACTACGAGGACGTGTTCGCTCGCGCCGACCGCATAATGTATCGCAACAAGACGCGCATGAAAAAGCACATGTCCACTCACGTTATGTCGCGCTAGCCGCACATGTACTGGGGGGACTGTCCCCTGTGTTTAGGGGACTGTCCCCCCAGTACATGTCGATGCCCAACGGCGCAATTTCGTGGATATAACGCTAGAATACCCACGGGGACCATCCCCTCGGCGCATTCGCAAAACGTGCAAAGGAGAGAGCACCATGGACATCCAGGCAATCGCCTCGCAGCTTATGGGACAGATCGGCGAGAATCCCGAAATGCTCGCACAGTTCGTGCAGCATCCGTATTCCACCACGGCAGCCGCGGCCGGCACCGACGAGAAGATCAGCAAGTCCGACATGAGCCAGGTCGTCACGCAGATGGCCGCGCAGGCCACGGGCCAGTCGGTCGACCTGGGCGACATCGCCGGCATCGCGTCCACCTTGCTGGCCCAGAACGGTGGCAGCGTGCACAGCCTTACTAGCGCGCTGTTTGGTGGCGCCCAAAAGAAGGGCGGCACGCCCTCACTGGGTGACATTGCCGTCAAGTCGATTATCGGCGGCGTTGCCGCCAAGGGCATGGGCGACCTCATCGGCAGCGCCCTAGGCGGAAAGAAGAAGTAGCGAGTGGGCAACAGTCTCACAAACGGTCAGTAACCTGAAGTTTTCTGCACTCGGGGGACTGTCCCCTAAACACAGGGGACTGTCCCCCGAGTGCAGGTGGGCGAGGAGGAACGGTAATGGAGCTGTTGGCGCCTGCGGGAGGGCCGGAGCAGCTGCGCGCGGCGGTGCGTTTTGGCGCGGATGCGGTGTATTTGGCCGGCCCAAGGTGGGGCATGCGGGCACGCGCGCAGAACTTCGCTAACGACGAGCTGGAACAGGCGGTTGGCTTCGCCCACGAGCATGGGGTTGCCGTACACGTAACGCTCAACACGCTCATGTTTGACGAGGACCTGGACGAGCTGCCTCGGTACCTACGCTTCCTAGAGGACCTGCGCGTCGATGCAGCCATCGTGGCGGACCTAGGGGCCATGGAGCTGGTGCGGTCGTGCGCGCCGCACGTGGCAGTGCACGTGTCCACGCAGGCGTCGGTAACCAACGCCCGCACGGCGCTTGCCTATGCACGCATGGGTGCCACGCGCATCGTGCTGGCACGCGAGATGTCCTTGGAACAGATCGAGCAGTTGCATCGGCGACTGGGGGATGCCGTGGAGCTCGAGGCGTTCGCGCATGGGGCCATGTGCATGGCGGTCTCGGGACGCTGCCTGCTCTCCAGCGCGCTCGTGGGAACAGACAGGTCCGCCTCGCTTGGCGCCTGCACGCAGCCGTGCAGGTGGAACTGGAACCTGGTGGAGGAGACGCGCCCCAACCTGCCCATGCCGCTTGAGGAGGACGAACGCGGCAGTTACCTGCTCTCTGCCAACGACCTGTGCATGCTGGAGCACCTGGACGAGCTGGAGCGTGCCGGAGTGGCGTCCATAAAGATCGAGGGGCGCAACAAGGGGGCCTACTACGTCGCGGCAGTCACCAACGCATACCGTCACGTGCTTGACGGAGACGACCCGGCGCAGTGGATGGGCGAGCTTGAGGCAACGAGCCACAGGCCCTTCTCAACGGGATTCTTCTACAACAACCCCACGCAGAACCCGGGGCATGCCGAGTACGCGCGCGACAGGACGCTGGTGGCGGTGGCGGAAAAGAGCACGCCCGTGGAGGAGCAGGACGGGACAGGCCAATGGCTCACCCAGGTGGTGTGCCGCAACAAGGCGCTGCCCAACGACACCATAACGGTGCTCGCTCCACACCAGCCCGCACGCACCTTCGTGCTGGGTTCCGTCGAGCGGCTCGTACCCGAAGAGGGCTGGCAGCCTGCCCAAAAGCTCTCGGTGAACATGGAGACCTATCGCATGCGCACGCCCTTTGCCCTTGGGCCGGGGGACATGCTGTGCGTGTGAGCTTTGGCGGCCTGGTGGCCCGTCCGCCAGCCGCTAGTTCTCTCGAACGTGCTTGCCCGAGAGGTGCTCTATAGAGAGCCTGAGCACGGCAACGCGGCGCAGGTTCTTGGCAATATCGGCGTCGATGTCCTCCTCCGGCGGGAAGTACTTGTGACCCAGCATATGCAACGCGCGAACGATTTGCTCCTCGTCCTGCAGCCGCTCGATTCTGCCAAAGGCAATGACCGAACGTACGTGGTACCACCAGCTGCCCTCCTCAAGCACCCCCTGGTCGTGCACGCAAAAGCTCGCCTTGTCGTGTGCCAGGATGGCGTCGAGCTTGTGTCCCTCGCGCGCGCTGTGAAAGTATAGGGCGCTATCGTCGTACACGAAGTTGAGCGGGACGGCGTAGGGGTACCCCTCGTCACCCAGCACGGCAAGCACCCCGCGCTTTTCGTTGTGCAAAAGCTCCTCGCACTCCCGTACGTCCAGATTCTGGCCAAACCTGCGCATCTCCCTAAACATCCCGTGCCTCCCTTGTCCGCACCGCTGTGCCGTACGACCGTTCAAGGATACCATCCCAAGCGGCCTACCATTCATGCGAGCGGGGTTGTAGTACACTGTGCTTACATCTCGAGATGGAGGATTGCAATGGATGTAAACATGACCCAAGAGGGCACGCGTCTAATCGTTACGGTTACTGGACGACTCAACACCGGTACGGCACCCGACTTTGAGAATAAGCTCATTCCGGCGATTGATGGGATTACCGAGCTCATTATTGATTTTGCTGGCTTGGACTACATTTCCAGTGCGGGTCTTCGCATTGTGCTCACGGCGCAAAAGAAGATGAACCGGCAGGGCACGATGGTCATCCGAAACGTCAAGCCCGAGATCTACGAGGTCTTCGAGATGACCGGTTTCGTTGACTTCCTCACGATCGAGTAGGCATGGACCCTAGTATTATAGTACAGTTTGCCTTCGCAACGCTTTTGCCCGTTGTTGCCGCGGCGGGTATGTATCTTGCCGAGCAACGATCCAAGTTTGGAAAACTGCCCTACATGGCAAGGCAGGCGATAATCGGCCTGCTGTTTGGTGGCATCGCCATTTTGGGGACCGAGTTTGGCATACAGACTCCCGATGCCACCATGAACGTGCGCGACGCGTCACCGTTGGTTGCTGGTCTGCTGTTTGGTGGCCCGGCTGGCGTGATAGCAGGCGTCGTGGGTGGCGTGGAGCGTTGGTTCGCCGTGCTGTGGGGTCAGGGCATGTTTACCCGCGTGGCATGCTCTCTGGCAACCATAGCCGCCGGCCTGTATGCGGCGCTGCTGCGCAAGCGCATGTTCGACGACAAGCTTCCGCCGTGGTCGCTGGCGTTTGCCATCGGCATCGTGGTGGAGGTGCTGCACCTCACGCTGGTGTTCGTAACCAACATGGACAACATCCCGCGCGCGTTCTTGGTGGTGCGGGCATGTGCGGTTCTCATGATTCCCTGCGTCGCGGTATCGGTTGCGCTGGCCACTTTGGCGGTCACCATCCTCGCCAAGGTGCAGCTCCACAAGGATCCACCGCACCGGGAGCTCTCGTACTCCATCCAGGCTGGCATGTTGGTTGCTGTGGCGCTGGGGCTTGTGGTTACCACTCTCTTTACCAGCCTGATCCAGGACAACATTTCGGCTCTGCAAACCAAGTCGCTCTTGGAGCTCAACATCTCAGACGTCGCCTCCGACATAGACGACGCCTCCAACGAGAAGATGCTCTCCGAGACGCGCAAGGTAGCCCGATACCTGGGTTCGGTGGAGCACGCGAAGCAACTTGACCTCAACGAGGTCGCCCAGCAGTTTGACGTGCCCGAGATAGACGTCGTTGATGAGAAAGGCATTATCGTTGCCTGCACCAACAAGGACTTTGTTGGGTTCGACATGGCGAGCGGCGCGCAGTCTGCTGAGTTCCTGGTGCTGCTGGACGGCAAGACGACCGAGTTTGTGCAGGACTACCAGGACATCAGCTACGACAGCAACGTACAGCGCAAGTATGCGGGCGTGGCCATAGACGGCGGCTTCGTGCAGGTGGGCTACGATGCCCTGGAGTTCCAAAACGCCATCGCCCAGGAGGTTCGCGAGGTGGTTCGCAACCGCCACGTGGGCGAGTCGGGCAGCCTCGTTATTGCCGACGCCACGGGAATGGTGTACGGCAGTCAGGGTGGGGTAGGAACCGAGACGCTGCGGCAGACGGGGCTTGCGGACGCCGTGAGCAGGGCCAAGCCCGGCGAGGTGTTTACCGCCACCTTCTACGACGTGCCGGTGTTTGCCATGTACCAGATCGCCGAGGGGTATCGCATCATAGCGCTTCAGCCCATCGATGAGGCCCAGTTCTCCCGCAACGTCGCGGTGCTCGTAACCATGTTTATGGAGATCATCGTCTTTGCGGGCCTGTTTACGGTCATCTACTTTATGGTCAAGCGCGTGGTGGTGGACAACATCCACCGGGTCAACCGCGTGCTGGGTACCATCACCGCGGGTAACCTGGACGCCTCGGTTGAGGTTCGCTCCAACGAGGAGTTCTCGTCGTTGTCCGACGACATCAACACCATGGTAAGTGCGCTCAAGCGCGCCATCGCGGAGGCGGCGGCACGCATCGATGCCGAACTGGAATACGCGAGGACCATTCAAAGAAGCGCGCTGCCCAAGCCCATGGAGCCCAATCTCAGCGAGGACGGCTTCGCGGTGTACGCACAAATGGATGCCGCCAAGGAGGTTGGCGGGGACTTCTACGACTACTACCATCTGGACGACAACCACTTTGCCTTCCTCGTGGCAGACGTCAGTGGCAAGGGCATACCTGCGGCCATGTTCATGATGAAGGCCAAGACGCTCATAAAGAGCCTCGCGGAGACGTGGCTGCCCGTGGACGAGATCTTTACCCGTGCCAACAACCAGCTGTGCGAGGGCAATGATGCCGAGATGTTCGTTACCGCTTGGATGGGCGTCGTGGAGCTCGACACAGGTCACGTGGTGTTTGCCAACGCCGGGCACAACCCGCCGGTGGTGGGAACCCCGCAGGGCGGATTCGAGTTCCGCAAGGTTCGTCCCAACCTCGTGCTGGGAGGCATGGAGGGCATTCCGTACCGCATATACGAAATGGACCTCAAGCCGCACGAGATCATCTTCCTGTACACCGACGGCGTGACCGAGGCAACCAACGGACAAAACGAGCTCTTTGGTGACGACCGTCTTGTGGAGTCCCTCAATGAGCACTGCAGCCTCACCATGGAGGGGCTGTGCAACGCGGTGCACAAAGACGTGGACGAGTTCGTGGGAGAGGCACCGCAGTTTGACGACATAACCGTACTGGCACTGCAGTACGAGGGGAGGAAGTCACATGCACCTAACGGTAGAGGCCAAGGTGGAGAACGTCGATGAGGTCATTAGCTTCGTCAACGACCAGCTCAAGGGCATGGGTTGCACGCTGCGCGCCAAGACCCAAATAGACATCGCGCTGGACGAGCTGTTCTCCAACATCTGCCATTATGCCTATGGGGACTCGGTTGGCCATGCGACCATTCGGGTGCAGGAGGTTCCCGAGAAGAACGCGGTGCGCATTACCCTGGAGGACAGCGGCGTGCCGTTTAACCCGCTGGAGCGTGAGGATCCCGACGTCACGCTGGACCTGCACGAGCGTACCATTGGCGGGCTGGGCATCTTTATGGTTAAGAAGACCATGAACGACGTGCAATACGAGTATCGTGACGGCCTCAACACGCTCACGGTGCTCAAGACCATCTAGCAGAGGAAGTGGGGCGGGGCGTTCGCGATGCGGGCGTCCCGTCCGCTGTGGCATGCGGTACGGGAAGTGATACGGGACATGGTGCTCCGAGAACCCCCCAGCTCGGTAATGTATGCGGACCTGCGCTCCTTTGGGGGCATCTCAAACAAGGATGCCGCGCGCATCTTGCTGTCTGCCCAGATCATGTCGGGCGGCAAGTCACCGCGCGACCGCATCGAGAGCAGGACGTACCTCTCTCGCTCGATCGTCCATGCCGATCCGCGCCAGGTGAACCCGTCCATCTTTGCCGATTTCCACAGCAGTACGCAAACCCTGTGCCTGCGCATCTTTAACTACACCGGCGGTGCCGCCTCGCTCGATACCGTTATGGACCACTATGCCGGGCGTGCTGCCAACCAAATGTGCGAGTCGCTTGAGGCCTACGGGCTCAACGCGCAGGTATACCAAAACGAGGTGCGGCGCCTACGGCGCGTGAGGCTGCGCGTGGAACGCGACCGCGCGCTCATGCTCATCATGCTGTTTTGTGTCACCGGTTGCCTTGCCGATGCGCGTGTGGCGACGAACGTGGTGGAGGACTTTGCCCGAAGCAAGCTGGCTCAGGACCTTGCCACGGTTACCGCGGTGGGGGAGATGACCATGGGCATGGGCGAGGACATGGACAAGCCCGTTTCGCTTGGGCTACTGCGCATGGTTAACGGTGCCGCTCGTCCGCCCATCCACTGCCTGTCGCTTGCGGGGTCCATGGTGGGCTCGCTCGTGTCGGGTGACGGGTCCATATCCAACGTGGAGCCAGATGTGTCCAGACGGCACGCGCGCATTTGGCATGACGGGAATCGCTGGCTGTGCACGGGACTGGGTTCCACCAATGGTACGACCATCATCTCGGGCAAGGACAAGAGCGTGATTTGTGTTGAGCCGCCGCGCGCGAACGGCGCCGCGGCCGACCCCTATCCGCCCCAGGAGATTCACGAGGGCGACATCCTGTGCTTTGGCAAGTCCACGCAATTCCTCGTGCTGCGGGTGTCGTAGGTATAAAACTGTCGATACGCCGTGTCCTTCGGACAAAGGTGACGGGGTCGTTTGTCCCAACAAGTTGGACAAACGTCCCCGTCTCCCTTGTCCCTGGGTGGTAGCTCGCCAATCCTGCGGCTTTGCTACCGCTGGGTACTTTTGTGCCCCACTGTATAGAATACACAGTGGGGCACAAAACACCTTGGCCGCGCAAAATCCTGCGGTTTTGTAAAAGGCTCGCCATTAGTGCCCCACTATTTACGTGTCCTCTTGCCAGAAGCAGCCCTTGAATGCTCGTTGCGCGAAGGGTTTGAACCAAAACTATGCTTCATGCTATTTCGTTGCTTCCGCATCGTCTTTCCCATCCATCTGAGAGAACCCGGCAATTTCCCTTCTAAGCTGTCTCTCGTCTGCCTTGATTCTTCGCGCAACCTTACCAACATCTTCTTCGGGTGGTAAATCCTCTGGTGTGATACCACGGGATACTAACGCGCCTCGTACGCTCTGGTTGTTGGCGATGTGCTCGCCCTCTATGGGACGTGCCAAGCCTTTTCTTCATTGCCCGTGTGTCATAGCCGCCGAATAGTGCGGCATCGCCCTTCGACCTTATGGTGGCAAACTCCCGCTGGTTGACGTCGCGCTCAAAGGCAACTGCCGCAAAGTGCGTCTCCGTGTCTCGCAGGGCGTCGCGCTCAACCAATCTTCGCAAGTCCATCATGCGTTGCGAAATCAGCTCGGCAGATCGTGTCTTCATGGCAAAGTAAGATTGCGCAAACGCGATCTCCTCCTTGCGCGTGTCGCCGTTCATGGCGATGAGATAGCAGGCATAGCGCGTTAGCTTGTAGTCCTTTATTTCACGCCTTGCACCACTACCTATCTCAACCATTTTGCCGATCTCAGCAAAATGGTTCTGAACAGGCGTTTTACTGGTTTTGCACGATTCCATGGCACGCTTAATCGCTTCCTCAAAGTTGCGCCATTGTGTATAACCAAGCAAAATCCCCTCTTGCAGTGATTTGATGATTCTCTGACCTGCCACTCATTCTATCTGGGCTTTTGTCTGTAGTACTC
>JAUMWN010000077.1 GCA_030529625.1 Coriobacteriales bacterium | reverse complement strand
TGGCGCTCGGCATAGATCTGCTCCACCTGCGCGGGCGTGAAGTCCGACTCGCAGAACTCGCAGTGCAGCATGCCCGTCTCGCCCACAAAGGCCAATTGCCCGCCGCAATTGGGGCACTGATAGTTGGTTGTCTCAGCCACAGGTCACCTCCGTAAGGACGTTGCTGGTATGTGGCCTAGTATACAACTTGTGCGAGCGCGTCTGAGTCGCGTCATCCACATAAGGCCGCGATCTGCCATCACGTGCGCAAAGCCTGTGGTTTGTGGTAACGTGACCTTTCAACGGTCTAAAAAACGCGAGAAAGCGAGACGCACATGTACAGGAGACGAATGCATGCGATACTTGCGGTACTTTTGGCCGCGCTGCTCACGATTCCCTCGTTTGCTCTGGGCGACGAGGTTATGGTGGATACGGTTGTTGCCGAGGGGACCAGCACCTCACAGGTGGCGCAAACGGAAGGGGCGTCTCAACCCGCGGACGAAGCGCAAACCACCGACGATCCGCAGGCGGCAGATGTTACCCAGGCCCCAGACGCCACACGTGCGGACGGTGCCACGGAGCCAACCGAGGTGGTCGTGCAGGACGCCGGAGAGCAAGGCGAGTCTGACCAGGTGGTGACGGTCCAGTCACAGGAGGACGCGGCAACAGCCGATGCGCTCAAGACGCAAGCCAACACCGACGAGCTCGCCGCATCTGCCAATGGCGTAACGACCACGCCATCCATTCGCTACACGGCTCACGTGCAGCGCGAGGGGTGGAAGGACGAGGTGGCCGACGGGGCCATAGGCGGCACCACGGGCAAGTCCCTGCGTGTGGAGGCCATCAAGATTCGCCTGGCCAATGTGGATGCGCAGTCGGGCGGCATAGAGTACTCCATGCACGTGCAGCGCAAGGGCTGGATGGACTGGGTGCGCGACGGCGAGCTGGGCGGCACGTCGGGCAAGTCGCTGCGCGTCGAGTCCTTTAGGCTCAGGCTATACGGCGAGCTTGCCGAGCAATACGACGTGTGGTATCGCGTCCACGTGCAGGGCATCGGCTGGATGGCGTGGGCCTCCAACGGCGAGACCTCGGGTACGTCGGGGAGCTCGCTGCGCATCGAGGCGTTCCAAATGCGCCTGGCACCTAAGGGACAGACGCCTGCGGACCTGGAGTCCTCCGACGTGCCGTTTGCGTTTGCCGAGAACTACAACCGAAGTGGTCTGAGCGTTACCGCGCACGTGCAGCGCAAGGGTTGGCTCAAGGCGGTGGGCAGCGGCCAGACCGCGGGTACGACCGGACAGAGCCTGCGCGTTGAGGCGCTCAAGATGTCCCTGAGCAACTATTCCCAGGGCATCACGTATCGTGCGCACGTGCAAAGGGAGGGATGGCAGAGCTGGCGCAGTGACGGCGAGGTTGCCGGCACCCTGGGCAAGGGTCGTCGCATCGAGGCCTTCCAGGTGCAGCTCTATGGCGATGCCGCGGACGCGTACGACATCTATTATCGAGTGCACGTACAGGGCATTGGCTGGATGGCGTGGGCCAAGAATGGCCAGACGGCGGGTAGCCTTGGCTTGGGCCTGCGCATTGAGTCGCTGCAGGTTCGTCTGGTGCACAAGGGGAGCTCGGCAAACCTTCCCGGTGGCGACTACAAGGGCAAGGCCGTGGACGCCACGACGAAGAAGCCCTCAAACATGAGCATAAAGCTCATCCCTGAGCTGGCGCATGGCTACAAGTCGCCATTCTACCAGCGCTGCATCGTGATGCACGACACGACCGAGAACCGCGGGTTCGACTACTGGATCCAAAACTGGATCGACCGCGGCGGGTCGGGTACGCAGTTTATGATTAACGAGCAGGGCGAGATCCGCCAGTACGTGGACATGAACCAGATTTGTTGGCACGTAGGTGGTGCTACGTACGGATATCTGGACGCGCAGTTCAACGTGGTGCAGCACAAGGCGGGCGCGGGCAGTGCCATGAACCAGTGCTCCATTGGCATAGAGATAGACCACGTGGAGGACGGGCGCCCGTATCCCAAGGCGCAGCTCGACGCCATCGACCGCCTTGTGGACTACATCGACCGCTACTACGGCTTCCATGCGACGATTCTGCAGCACAAGGACTACAAACTGGATAACTCGGACTGCTCGGACGAGTTCCAGGGCTATCTGCGCCACCTGCAGCGCTATCGCACCACTCGGTGACGGTCTCGCTTCTCTTCCATCAACAGTTGCGCTAACGTGTAGGTGAATGGCTATAAGAAACGCAATTGAGGAGGTTGCAACATGCACGAGGACGGAACAGCGAGCAAACGTACCGTAGGCTTGCTGGCCCGCTTGGCCATAGGGTGCTGTGCGCTCTCGCTCTCGCTGGGGCTCGTTGCCTGTGGGGCGACGAAGCCGGTGGCCGATGACTCGGCAAAAGAACCCGCTCCCGCCCAGCAGCAGCAAGGAGAGTCCACGGGTACGCAGGAGAGCAAGCCGTCCAACGAGAAGCCCCAGAGCGAGTCGCAAACGGAGTCGACCTCCACACCGTCCGAGACGAGCGCGCAGGGCACGCCGCAGATCTCGATGGGCGAGCTGAGCATGATCGACACGCACGACACCGACTCGGGCGCAAACGCCGATGTGGTCATCGAGGTCATCAACACCAGCGATGTGCCGCTCGTGCTGGGTTCGGGCACCATTCGCATCGCCGACGCAAACGGCAACGTCCTTGTGGACGAGTCGGGCAATGGCATATTCACCGGCCCTTCGTTCTTGCGTCCCGGCGACATCGGCTTTGTCTACACCAGTGGACCGCTTACCCTGCCGGATGGCTACTCGGCGGGTTCGGACTACCTAGCGCAGGGAACTGCCGAACTCACCGCCTGCAAGGAGGTCTACGAGTATCCCATAAAGAACCAAAGCATCTCCGAGGATGCCCAACACTTACCCATGGTTACCGGTACCGTAACCAACGACGACACCGAGAAGGCCAAGTACATCGAGATTACGGCCATGTTCACCGATAACGAGGGACACATGCTGGGCGTCGCGAGCGACTCGGTTGCCAACCTGGAGCCCGGAGCATCAAAGGACTTCACCATAGAGGGAATTGGGCTGCCCGTTGGCTGCACGATGGACGTGATCTCGGACTTCGACGTAATAGCGGTCGCCCCAAAGCGCTAGGAAAAGACGATTGATTGCGCGTCGCATCGCGGCGCTAACGTAAGCGGCCCAGCTCGCAGGAATAAATCCTGCGAGCTGGGCCGTACCTTTGCCGATAGGGATTCGTTGCTACCAGCCGCGGTTCTGCTTTACCTCCTGGTGCACGAACGCGTCGCGCGGCACCATGTTGAAGTCCCACAGCTCTGCGAGCTCATCCAGAAGCCGAAGCTCGCGCGGATCGTTGATGCCGGAGCGTGCGATGGCGACGAGCCTTTGCACGAGATCGTCCACGCGACGTCCGTACACGATGGCGTTCCAGCCACGCAGCCTGAGCTCGTAGATGGCGTCGAGGACCGCGTCTTCGTTGAGGTCGCCCAGGAGCGTGATGGCGGCATCGGCGTTGAGGTCGTTGCGCAGCAGTCCCTTGGCAAAGGCGCATAGGCTCGCTGCCATGCGGGGGCGCAGCGCGTCGACCTGCAGTATCTGGATGGTGGTTCCCAGGCGTACGAAGGGAAGGGCCATACCAAAGGCGTCCAGGATCTCGGGGCTGGTGAGGTCGCGC
Organism: Coriobacteriales bacterium; assembly: GCA_030529625.1. Classification (GTDB taxonomy): domain Bacteria; phylum Actinomycetota; class Coriobacteriia; order Coriobacteriales; family Atopobiaceae; genus RUG440. Next base: position 11,523 of record JAUMWN010000077.1, on the reverse strand, counting down.
TCGCTCATAAGCTCGCGCAGCGTCCTCTTGCCCGTGGAGGAAACCTCGTCGTTCTCTGTGGTTGCAAGGATGGGCATGAGACCCTCGAGCCAGTCCACATAGCGCTCAAACGAGAAACCCGTCTCAAAGGTACCGGGCACGATGCCACAGCGGGCCGGATCGACCTCGTTCCACACGATGGAGCGCGTCATGACCGGGCATCGCCTGGCGCCCGACCCCCTAAAGCTGCGCACGTTGTCAGTGAGGAACATCAGCAGGGGAGTGAGGGCGACGCACAGCCTGTAGGTGGCCAAGGCCTCGCGCTCCGACTCGTAGCCTAGCGTTATGTGTGTTGCGCAGGAGCAGCGCATGGCGTCACGTGCGTAGCGGCCCGTCTGGGACAGGTGTGCCGAGACCAGGGTCCATCTGGTGCGCGGTATAAGGGGTACGTCCAGAGGGGAGTCCACGAACGAGTTGTAGCCCTCGGCCAAAAGCTCGTAATCGCATCCCAGCGCGCGAGAGGCCACATGCACCTCGCGGTCGAAGCCATCAATGGCTTCGAGCATCTCCACGACGCTGCACGAGGGCCCGACCGTGCACACGATCTGGCCACCTGGCCCAAGGGTCACGACGAGCTTGCACTGGGTGCTATGCTCCCCGCGCGGCGAGGAGAAACCCATGAGGTGCCCGTCGTGCCATTCCTCGACGCAGCCGTGCAACTGCCTTGCGATTTGAGCCAGCACGGCCTCGATTCCCAGCTTCCCGCCAAAGCCTACCATGGACTTCGTCGCGTGGTCATAGAGCACGCGCTCTATGGTTATGCCCAACGGACGCATGCTGAGCTGTTCTGCCTTGGTGGTCTCGCCTCCCTGCAGCACCTCCATAAGCTTTTTATGATTGTGCACGTAGGGCTCTTGTGCCGTGGACACGTTGGGTGCGGTATCGGGTTGCATGCTCTTAGCCTCCCAGAAGTCTGTATTTCGAGCGTATACGATGGACATTTGCCACAATTGCCAGTTTCGCAGGTAATATAGTAGACCATCAAGCGATGCAAGCGAAGATGAACGTATGGCCTTGCTAAAAACGGCTTACTATCGAGGAGAGGCATGGCTACGCAAAGCGACAAGCGGTCCGAGCACGAGAAGAAGCGACACGTCGCGCTCAAGGTGGGTGGCAGCAAGGGTTCCATCCGCTCTGGAGACGAAGAGGCCGAGAACAAGGCAAAGGCGCGCAAGGGCGCTTTGTTTTTGGGTGCCGTCGTTATCCTCTATTTGCTGTACCTCATCTTCTCTGGCCAGATGGGCATGTTTGTGGATGCGTTGGGCAGGGTGGACCTGGGCTGGGTCGGCTTGGGAGCCGTCTGCTACCTCGCATACTTCTTCTTTGGCGTGATGGCATATGCCATTGCCGTGTACATAGACCACGACTCACCCGTTGGCGTGCGAGACCTCATGAGCGTGGAGGCCTCCGGCATCTTCTTTGGCAATCTCACGCCCATGATGGCCGGTGCCGTGCCCTCGCAGATCGTGCGGCTCACACGAACCGGCTTGGATGTGGGCGAGGCGTCGGCCACGCAGTTCACGCGTTTTATCATGTTCCAGTTTGGCGTTGTACTCTTTGCCGCCATCATGCTGGTGGCTAAGCTGGGGTTCTTCTTCCAGACGTACGGCGACATCGTGATTCTCAACCTCGTCGTGTTTGCCGTGCACTTCTTGGAGCTTGCCGGGCTGTTCGTGATTTGCCTGTGCCCCGGCTTTGTGATGCGTGTGGGCAATGGCCTTATCAAGTTCCTCTCTAAGCGCGGGTGGCTCAAGAATGTCGACCACTGGAACGAGGTGGTAAACGTCCAGGTGATGGAGTTCTCAAACGCGTTTATGACGGCGGCCAAGGACCTGCCCTCCATGGGGCTCACACTGCTGGTAACCATGCTGCAGCTTGCCAGCTTCTACATGATTCCGTGGTTCGTCTTGCGCGCGTTTGGCATTACGGCTGACTTCCTCAACTGCCTTGCGGCCGGCTCCATGGTGCAGATGGTCGCTACCGCCGTTCCCCTGCCTGGTGGAACCGGTGGCACCGAGGGCAGCTTCTTTATGTTCTATGGCCCCATGTTTGGTGCGGCCAGCATGAGCGCGGGCTTTATCGTGTGGCGCATCCTTACGTTCTTTGCGCCCACCGTACTCTCGGCGCCGCTGCTGGGGCTGCGTTCGCGCAACCGCTCGTTGAGCATCTACCAGCGTGTCGAGCGCGTGAAGGGTCGGTTGCTCGGTACCGGCAAGGGCTCGCTGAGCGCCGCGGCGACGGTGCATCCCAAGCGTAAGAAATAGCCTAAGAGAAAATCTGTGCTCAGGGGACAGTCCCCCGTGTGCAGGGGACTGTCCCCTGCACACGGGGGACTGTCCCCTGAGTGCAGCCACATATGTGCTTGCTAGCCTGCGAGCGGCTTTGCGCGCTCGATGCGGGCGAGGGTGTGTGCCTTGCCCAAAAGCTCCAGCGTCTCGCCGATGCCGGGGGAGGCAGAGCCGCCTACCGCGGCCACGCGAATGGGCTGGAACACCTTGCCCTTGCCCATGCCCAGCTCGCCAGGCAGCGGATCGAGCGCAGCCTCGATGGCAGCGGCATGCCATTGGTCGTTGGGGATTTGCGATAGGACCTGCTCGGCCGCATCGAGGGCCTCTCGAGCGCCTTGCTTGGCAAGCCACCGCTTGACTGCCTTGGGATCGTGCTCAAGGTCCTCGTCGGCCGTGTAGAGGTAGCGCGCCTGGCCCACCACATCGTGCGAGAGCGTCGTGCGCGGCTTGAATGCGGAAGCCGCCAGTTCGTACCAGGACTCGTCGTGCAGGGGAGCGTCCCCATCCTCGAGGCCGGCCTGCACGAGCTCGGGCAGCAGGATGTCGTGGGCGAAGTCCTCGTTGGAGAGTGCGTGCAGGTACTCCGCGTTCACGTAGTCCAGCTTGGCCGGATCCATGATCGCGGGATTCTTAGACACGTGGTCCAGGGAGAACTCGCGTGCCAGGCGCTCTCGTGACACGATGGTGCTCTCACCGTCCGGTGCCCAACCAAGCAGGGCGAGGTAGTTCACGAACGCATCACTGAGGTACCCCGCGTCGCGATACTCCTCCACGCTGGTGGCGCCATGGCGCTTGGACAGCTTCTTGCCGTCGGCTCCCAGGATCATGGAGATGTGCGCGAAGGTGGGCACGGGGGCGTCAAGCGCCTCGTACACGACCACCTGGCGAGGGGTGTTGGACAAGTGGTCGTCACCGCGAATCACGTGCGTGATGCCCATGGACGCGTCATCCACCACCGTGGCAAAGTTATAGGTGGGGGTGCCGTCAGAGCGGAAGATGATGAAGTCGTCGAGTTCCTTGGCGTTGAAGGCAACGTCTCCATGGACGGCATCGTGGACCACCACGTCGCCGCGATCCGCCGGCACCTTGATGCGGATGGTGTAGGGCTCGCCGGCATCCACGCGTGCCTGTGCTTGCTCGGGGTCTATGCCGCGGCAGGTGCGTTGGTACCCCTGGAACGAGTCGTGGCGCTCGGCAGCCGCCTTTCGGGCCTCCTCGAGCTGCTGCGGAGTGCAAAAGCAGTAGTATGCCCTGCCCTGGTCTACGAGCCTCTGTGCCGCCTCGCGGTACAGGTTCATGCGCTGCGTTTGGAAGTAGGGGCCAAAGTCGCCTCCCACCTCCGGGCCCTCGTCCCAGTCCAGCCCCAGCCAGCGCATGGCGCGCAGGATCACCTGGGTGTTCTGCTCGGTGGAACGCGTGGGGTCCGTGTCGTCTATCCGCAGGATAAAGGTGCCGCCGTTGGCGCGCGCAAACGCCCAGTTGTAAATGGCGGTACGTGCGCCACCCACATGGAGCTTGCCGGTGGGGGATGGCGCAAATCGAACGCGCACGGGCGCGGATTGGTTGGTTGTGCTCATTGTTGCCTTTCGTTTGTGCCTTGCGTGCCGTACCAGTATATAGGAAACGTCACAGAATAACCTGCACGCTTGGTGGACCCACGCGGCGCGGGTGTTGGTTGTCCATAGCCGCTCGGCACACCACAGACACCGTTTGCCGTCCGCGGCGCAATGCAGACCAAGCTCATGTTGAGAATCGCCGCTCGTGGGTAGGATGCTTTAAAATCTGAGAGAAAGGACGATCCATGGTCGATTTCCCCCAGTTTTTGGAAGCGTTGACGTCCAACCCGTTCCTTGCCCTTGTTATGGTCCTCATCCTTGGATCCATATTCGTGAACGGATCGACCGACGCCGCCAACGCCATCGCCGAGCCAGTGGGCACGCGATCGATTGGCATTCGCCCAGCCATCGTAATGAGCGTCGTGTGCAACTTTGTGGGCCTTGTGGGCATGAGCCTTGTCTCGACTGCCGTGGCCGACACCATGAGCGGCATGGTGGACTTTGGCGGAGACAACCGTGCGGCACTCATCGCCTTGGCGGCCGCGACCGTGGGCATCGTGGCCTGGGGCGTGGGCGCCTGGGCATTTGGAATCCCCACCAGCGAGAGCCATGCGCTCATAGCCGGGCTCACGGGCGCCGCAATAGCCGTGCACGGAGACCTGGGTGGCGTGAACATGGACGAGTGGGTAAAGGTCATCTACGGCCTGGTTTTCTCAACGGTGCTGGGATTTGCGGCGGGATGGCTCATATCGCGCGTGATAACCATCGTGTGCAGAAATGCGGAGCGACATGCCACAAACGAGTTCTTTGGTCGTATGCAGGTGTTGGGTGCGGCTGGTGTGGCCCTTATGCATGGCGCGCAGGACGGACAAAAGTTCATGTCCACCGCCTGCATGGCCATCGCGCTCGCCCAGGGAATCGGCGTGAGCGAGATGAATGGCTTTCCCCTGTGGATTCAGGTTATTTGCGCGGTGGCCATGGCCATAGGTACCGCGGTGGGCGGCAAGAAGATTATTAAGACCGTGGGCACGAGCATGGTGAGGCTCGAGAAGTACCAGGGCTTTGCCGCCTCGGCCAGCGCCACGGCGTCGCTTTTGGTCTCCACGCTCTCCGGCCTGCCCGTCTCCACCACACACGCAAAGACGGCGGCCATCATGGGCGCCGGGGCCGCCAAGGACGTGAGGTCCGTGAACTGGGGCATTGCCCGGGATATGGTGCTCACCTGGGTGTGCACCTTCCCGGGCTGTGGCCTCATAGGTTTTTTGCTCGCCAAGCTCTTCTTGTTCGTGTTCTAGCAAACGCCGTGCATGCGGGGCATGCATCGTGATGGGAGGATTGCCATGCCAAAGAGGGAAGACGTCTTTTTTACCATGCTCAAGCAGCTGGCCGACCAGTTGGTGGAGGCTTCGGAGGAGTACGCGTCCATCATGCGCGACTTTCCCCAGTCCGTTGCCCGAATACCACGCATGAAGGTGCACGAGACCACGACCGACGAGCAGGTCGCCGAGATACACAAGAAGCTGTACACATCGTTTATCACCCCCATCGAGCGGGAGGACATAAGCGATCTGGCCCTGCGCATGGACGACGTGGTGGACCTCATGGAGGTCGTCTGCATGCGCCTGGACTTGTTTGGCATGGACAGCATGCGGCCTGAGGCCGTAGAGATGGCCGAGCTCACCCATCGCGCGGTGGTGGAGTTGTGCGAGGTGATATACCGGCTGCCGCGCTACAAGAAGGACGATGAGCTCATGCACCACGCCATAACCGTGAGTCGCATCGAAGACGGCGCCGACCGCGTGTACCAGAACGCGCTGCGCAGGCTGTTTGCGGAGGAGGAAGGCGGCAAGGAGGTCGTTACCTGGCTGCGCATCTTCGACCGCATGGAGAACTGCCTCAATGCCATAGACAAGGCGGCCGGCGTCGTACGCTCGGTGGTGATGAAGAGCGCATAGGACCGTTTTCTCGGGCCAGGCGCCACCCAGACGCGTGGGTGACGTAGAATGGTGCCACGACGTTGTATGGGGGTGCCATCCCAATGATGCTAACAGATGCCTTTGCACACGGTTCGCTGGGGGCGCTTGCCCCCGACTTCGAGGCGGGCGACTCGCCCATAGAGGGCGAGGAGGCGCTCGAGCGCTTTATGGAATGGGTCGAGTCGCGTGGCCTGAGCCTGTGGGACCACCAGGAGGAGGCCCTCCTGTCGCTGGCCATGGGCAACCACGTGATCCTTGGGACCCCCACGGGATCCGGTAAGTCCCTGGTGGCGCTGGGCATGTGCTTTGTCGCCCTGTGCGCGGACTACACCTCCTATTACACCGCCCCCATAAAGGCGCTGGTGAGCGAGAAGTTCTTCGATCTGGTTGAGGTGTTTGGCAAGGATAACGTGGGCATGATTACCGGCGACGTTGCCATAAACCCCACAGCTCCGGTGGTGTGCTGCACGGCCGAGATCCTTGCCAACCAGGCATTGCGGGAGGGCGAGGACACCAGCGTGGCCTGGGTTGCCATGGACGAGTTCCACTACTACGGAGACCCCGATCGCGGTTGGGCTTGGCAGGTGCCGCTGCTCGCACTGCCCCACACCAAGTTCCTGCTAATGAGCGCCACGCTCGGGGACGTGTCGAGCATCGCGGCGTCGCTGCAGGAGCGTACAGGCACCGACGTGGACCTCGTGCTCGACGCACCGCGTCCCGTCCCGCTGTCGTACGACTTCGTGGAGACGCCCCTGGAGGCGACGGTCGAGCTGGCGCTTCGTGCCGGCGATGCACCGCTGTACATCGTGCACTTCGCCCAGGACGCCGCCCTCAAGAGTGCGCAGGCGCTCGCGAGCTACGGTGTGTCCTCCCGCGAGCAGCGCGACGCCATAAAGGAGGCCTGCAGGGGTACGCGCTTTTCCACCGCCTTTGGCAAGACGCTCCAGCGCCTGCTCTCGTGTGGCGTGGGCGTGCACCATGCCGGCATGCTGCCACGCTACCGCCTGCTCGTGGAGAAGCTCGCCCAGCAGGGACTGCTGCCGGTGATTTGCGGCACCGACACGCTGGGCGTGGGCATAAACGTGCCCATCCACACGGTCTTGCTCACAGCGCTGGCAAAGTACGACGGACGGCGCCAACGCAGGCTCAACGCGCGTGAGTTTCATCAGATAGCCGGCCGGGCCGGCCGGGCTGGGTTCGACACCGAGGGTGTGGTTATAGCCCAGGCCACCGAATACGACGTGGAGAAGGCCAAGGCGCTGGCAAAGGCGGGTGGCGACCCAAAGAAGGCCCGAAGGATTCGCGTGAGCAAGCCTCCCGAGGGATTTGTCGGTTGGAACCGGCAGACGTTCGAGCGGTTGCTGGCGGCGGAGCCGGAGCCGCTGCGCCCGCGCATGAAGATAACGCATTCCATGGTGCTTGCCGAGGTGGGCCAAGGTGGCGACGCGTATGCTCGTGTGCTTGCCCTGGTGGACGCGTCAGCGCAGACTGACGAGCAAAAGGAGGCGTTGCGCACGCGTGCCAACGAGATATTCGCGACGCTCATGGATGCCGGTGTGGTAGTGAGGGAGGAAGACGAGACTGGCAACGTGGAGTACTACACGACGGTGGACGTGCCGGACGACTTTGCGCTCGACCAGCCCCTCTCACCGTTTTTGCTCGCGGCTCTGGAGCTCTTGGACCGCGAGAGCGACACCTACTCGCTTGATGTTATCTCGCTGGTGGAGGCGACGCTGGAGGACCCCTACCAGATTCTTCGCGCGCAGGAGCGTGCGGCGCGTAACGAGGCCATGGCCCGCTGGAAGGCGGAGGGGATGGACTACGACGAGCGGATGGACCGGCTGCAGGAGGTGACCTACCCCAAGCCGTTGGAGGAGCTGATAGAGGCGGCATTCGCGCAGTATTGCCAAAAGGTGCCGTGGGCCAACGACTACGAGCCGCGTCCCAAGTCCGTGCTGCGAGACATGCTGGAGACGGCGTCGGACTTTAAGGGCTACATACAGCGCTGTGCGATCGCGCGTGCCGAGGGAATTCTGCTGCGCTACCTGTCGGAGGCCTACCGGGCGTTGGATAGAACGCTGCCATACGACAAGCGCGACGATCGTCTGGAAGACATCGTGGCCTGGCTGGGCCTTGTGGTGCGCTCGGTGGACTCGAGCCTTGTGGACGAGTGGTCGCGCACGGGGGAGCTGAGCGAGGAGGCGGGTGCGCCGCCACTGCCCGCCGACGAGGTGGTGCGCGACCGTCGTGCCGTAACGCTTTTGGTGCGCAACGCGCTCTTCGCACGTGTGCGGCTGGCTGCACACGACGATGCGAGGGCGCTGGGAGAGCTCGACGCGGACTGGGGTTGGCGCATGCCGCGCTGGAAGGCGGCGCTGGACTCCTACTACGAACAGCACGAGGAGGTCCTGCTCAATGCAGACGCCCGATCGATCGCCTACTTGGACATAGACCAGAGCGACGAGAAGCAAGGCCATGTGTGGCATGTGCGCCAGACGTTCTGCGACCCCGAGGGAGACCGGGACTTTGGCATTGCCGCAGACGTCGACCTGGATGCGACGCAGGAGGCGGGCAGCGCCATGTTCGTTGACTACCGGGTGGGATTCGTGGAGGATCTTCTGGGCCTGTAGGCACAGGGCAGCAGACGCGTGCTCGGGGGACAGTCCCCAAAACACGGAGGTGTGTCCCCCGAGTACGACCGCGCCTGATCCAACGCAATCACTTTTTCTCCGTAACGCCTTGGCGCTGGCCTGTTTACCTGCCGTTTCCTGCCGTTCGCCCGCCTTGGTCTACCGCTCCCTTCCCTCGTGGAACGGTCAGCCGAAACAACGATTCGGCATATTTCCCATGATAGACTCAGCTTTATGCAGGACTATTCTCATAGAGGGAGTGATACCAATGAGAAACGCCAACGATGTGTCGGTGGAAGTCGTGGGCGGAGTACGGCGTGCAAGAAGCGACATACACGAACGCTACCGCAAGCGTGCCGGTGACAAGACGCGCAAGAGCGTCCAAACACGCAAGAAGATCATGGCAATGGCGACCGAGATTATGGTGGAGCGCGGAAACACCTCTTTTCAGATGAGCGAGGTATCACGCGGCTGCAACATGTCCAAGGGCGCCCTCTACTACTATTTTGCCGACAAGGAGGATCTTATCCAGGCGATCTTTGACGACGCGCTGGACGATCTGGTAAAGGCGATAGACAAGACCATCGCCGATGCCGCGTCGGCCGAAGAGGCACTCATGTTTGTGTGCAGCGAGTACGCGAGCCGCGTGCGCGAGGGCAGTCCGCTGTCACTGGCACTCATGCACGAGCTCATACGCTCCCGCGAGTACGCAGACGAGGCGGGCGTGATGCGCCTGCAGTACATCGTGCGCGTGATTGCCGACTTGCTTGAGCAAGGCAAGGAGGAAGGTGTCGTGCGCCAGGAGATTGACGCCAACCTCACGGCCATAGCCGTGTGCGGGGCTTTTGCGTTTGCGGCTGCTGGAATAAACGAGGAGGGCCTTTCCACAGATGCCTTTGCCTCGCAGCTGTTCCGTATTATAGTGGGTGGTATTGGGAGAACCCAATAGGTCATCCGGCGCACGCCGTGGTTGAACACACATTCTCTTTGGAGGCTTTGCCATGAACTTCTACATGCCCGCACGCCTGTATGTGGGGTCTGGCTGCATTGCGCAGCATTTGGATGAGATCTCGTCTTTGGGTGATTGCTGCCTTGTTGTGACTGACGGCGTGGCGGCCAAGGCCAGCGGCGCGCTCTCGGACGTGACGAGCGTGCTCGATACGGCGCATATCGACTTCGCGGTTTGGGACGGGGTGAGCGAGAACCCCCCCGTACGATCGTGCCTTGAGGCGGGCCTCAAGGCAAACGAGCTGGGTGCCACATTTGTGGTGGGCATTGGAGGAGGTTCGGCGCTCGACGCGGCAAAGGCCGTTTCCGTGTTCGCGGCGAACCCAACGCTGGACGAGGACGGATTCTACGGCTTCGACTGGCAACAGGAGCCGCTTCCCATCGTGCTGGTGGGCACCACGGCCGGAACGGGCAGCGAGGTTACCAAGGTGTCGGTGCTCACCGACAGCAAGGCGCGCAAGCACAGCATCCACGATGACCGGCTGTTTGCGAACCTGTCGTTTGGAGACAGCACCTACACGCGCACTTGCCCGCACGCGGTAACGCTCTCGTGCGGCGTGGACGTGCTCGCGCATGCCACCGAAAGCTACTTTAGCCGCAAGGCCGACCAGATCTCCCGGGCGTTTGCCATCAGCGCGATTCGCCTTGCCGCAGGTCCGCTCGGCGTTGCCGCACGAGGTGACCAGCTCACGGACGAGCAGCGCGACGCGCTCTACGAGGCCTCCATCCTGGGCGGGCTTGCCATCAACACCACGGGGACGTGCTTTCCGCACAACGTGGGGTACTACCTCACCGAGAACTACCATGTGCCGCACGGGTTTGCCAGTGCCGTCTTCCTACCGCAGATGCTGGAGTGGGCGAGCCAGAGCCACCCTGGATACTCGCAGGAGTTCTTTGCGCTTATCGGCATGAGCCGGGAAGAGTACGTAAAGCTCATCGAGAGGTGTCTGCCCCAGCAGACGGTGAGCATGAGCGAGCGTGAGGTACTCGACGCGCTGCCCAGGTGGGATGGCAACGGATCGGTTCTCAATACGATTACCCACGTGTCGGTGGACATGATCCGCCAGATGCTGGATAGTATGTTCGTGTAGACGGCAATCTAGAGGAGAGGAACGCACATGATTCGCAAGCAGGCAGACCAGGTTGTAGAGAGCAAATGCATTCGCGACGGCATCGGCGAGGTCGAGATGCATAAGATCTGCGAGAGCGTTGAGGAACTGTACGGAAAGGGCAGGCTCTTTAACCGCATGGTGGTCGCTCCGGGCAACAGCATTGGCGAGCACAAGCACGAGGGGGACAACGAGATCTTCTACTTCCTCTCGGGCACCGGCGAGTACAACGACAACGGGACCATCGTGCAGGTGGGACCTGGCGACACCACCGTGTGCAACGACGGCGAGATGCACGGGCTGGTAAACACGGGCAGCGAGCCGCTGGAGTTTATCGCGCTCATCCTATACTAGGTGTACTAGGAACGCGACAGCGCGTACGCTTTGCGGCGCCACAGGAGGGTTGCACCCTTTTGTGGCGCCGAAATTCGTTTGCGCGGACACATGTGCCGCGAGCCGATTCACATGAGTCGTTGAGCTTGTCTTGCGGGCCAATTCTTTGGCCTGTGGCATACAATAGTTTCACCTATGTTACAGAGAGGAGAAGGCGATGGGGTTTAGCAAGGACTTCTTTTGGGGCGGGGCAACAGCGTCCAACCAGTACGAGGGCGGCGTCTTTGAGGGTGGTGCGGGACTCTCCACGGCCGACGCCATGACTAACGGCGCACACAAGGTACCGCGGCAGGTAACCTTTTGCATGCCGGACGGCTCGCTGGACAAACTGCCGCTGTGCTTCCACAGTCCGGTGCGCGACTTGCCCGAGGGTGCGCAGGTGTGCCTGATTGACGACCCGGACATCTACTATCCCAGCCACATAGCGAGCGACTTCTACCATCACTACAAGGAGGACATTGCGCTGTGTGCCGAGGAGGGCTTCAACTGCCTGCGCTTCTCGCTCAAGTGGAGCCGCCTGTTCC
>JAUMWN010000076.1 GCA_030529625.1 Coriobacteriales bacterium | reverse complement strand
TTCGGTCGGTTGCGCGGTTTGGGCTTTGCCGGGCGCAACGCCTTTCCCGTCCGCTTGCGCTTCCACGACTTGCGACCAACACCGCCCTTCTCCTTTCCCTGCTCGGCACGTTCGAGCAAGGCATCCCATTCAGGCTGCGCCAAAAACGTCACGTACACGCGACCCTTCTTGAACACCGTAAGGCGAGCCCATTCGCCAAGCGACTCAAGCAGCTCGCGCACGCTGGCGCACCCCATGTCCTGGGGCATCACGTCGTCGGCCTCGAGCACCTCCTCCACACGCGCGAGCATGGTCTGTCTGCCCACACCCACCTCGCGCACGAACAACGCATACAGATAGAGTTGGTGCTCTGGCAAAATGTTGGGCATGGCGTCATCCTTGCTCGAGGGGTGTCTCTCAAGAGTACCACGTGCGATTTTCAAATTAGCGTTCAAAACCGGGCAGACAAAGGGGATTGTCCCTCGAGTTCGGTCTCGCCAGAGGCTGAACTCGGGGGACTGTCCCCTTTGTCTGCCCGGTTTCGCCCGGACGCAACCTTACCGCAAATGTGCCATAATGCAAGCACACCACAAACGCAGCAGCAACGAACAAAGGATGCATCATGGCACGCAAGCGCAATACGCATCAAGGCGCTCACTTCGCCCAACCCCAGTCGCAATCCCAGTCTCAGTTCCAGCAGCAGGCCCAACCGCAGCCGCGTAGGCGTCGTTCCAAGGGACCGCTCGTCGCCATTCTTGTAGTGCTCGTGCTGGCAGGCCTGGGCGTGGGTGGCTTCTTCCTGTACACTCGTCTGCCCGTGAGCGTATCGCTTGGCGGCCAGCAGCGCACGGTGTTTAAGAACTCCACCGTAAACGACCTGTTCCAGGCCGAGAAACCCCAGGTACAGCCCGGTGACTACGTGTCCGTTACCGGCGAGGTGCTCAAAGCGGACGAGGGCGACCCCTACAGCGCCACGGTAAACGGTACCCAGCTTACCTACGAGCAGGCAAAGTCACGCACGCTCTTGGGCAACGAGAGCATCACGTTTTCCGACGGCGCCAACGTGATGGAGCCGCACACCTCCGAGGTGGTGGACGAGCAGCCCAAGCTGGAGTACCGCGTGGCAAACGGCACGGCCGAGAAGGGCGACCACGTGCAGCAGGGCGTGGTGCAGTACGTACAGCAATGGGGCAAGGCGGGCAAGCGCGAAATCCTGCACGGCCAGGAGACCGGCGAGACCGCGGCAGGCGGCAGCGACCAGCCCGCACAGAACTGCGTGATCGTGGCGCAAAACATCCATCCCGACAACGACCAAAAGCTCGTGGCGCTCACCTTCGACGACGGCCCCACCTACTTTACCGAGCCCTACCTCTCCATCCTCGACGAGAAGGACGTTAAGGCGTCGTTCTGCGTTATTGGCGAGCAGCTCGCCGACGGTGGGCCCGTGGTGGCGCAGGTCGCCGATGCCGGTCATCAGATCCTCTCGCACTCATGGGACCACCAGCAATACACCGCCCTGGACGCGGAGGACGTGCAGGCCCAGCTGGGCGACACCTCAGATGCCTTGCGCGACATTCTGGGCAAAGACGTTATGTACGCGCGTCCACCATACGGCGACATCGACGAGGAGACGTGGCTCAAGACGGGCGGCCTCATGTCCGTCTCGCTGTACTGGACGCACGACTCCCTGGACTGGGAGCGTCCCGGCGCAGATGCCATCGTGCAAAACTGCACCATTGGCATGGCTCCCGGCAGCGTCATTCTTATGCACGACGGCGGTGGCGACCGCAACCAGGACCTGGAGGCACTCCCGCGCGTGATTGACGCCTGGAAGGATGCCGGCTACACCTTTGTTACGGTCGAGGAGCTGCTCAAGTCCGACAGCAGCATCGACCTTAGCGCCGTGGGAAATGGAAGTGCGATGCCCGAGGACGCCGCATGGCCCACCGAGCTCGCGTAACCGCTATACTTGCAGGAGCTTGAACCACCACAGAGAGGCGCGCATGAGCAAGATCATCACCTTTGCCATTCCCTGCTACAACTCGGCAGACTACATGGACCACTGCATCCAGTCCATCTTGGATGGCGCCGACGGCGCAACCGACATCCAAATCGTAATCGTAGACGATGGGTCGCAAAAGGACGACACGCCCGCCAAGGCCGACGAGTGGGCCGCCAAGCTGCCCGACATCATTACCGCGGTGCATCAGGAGAACGGCGGCCACGGCATAGCCGTGCTCACCGGGCTCGCAAACGCCCAGGGCACCTTTTTTAAGGTAGTCGACTCCGACGACTGGCTGGACGCCGACGCCACGCGCCTGCTGCTCCAGAAGATCCGCGAGACCGAGGCGGCTGAGGCGCACGTAGACTTGTTTATTACCAACTACGTGTACGAGCACACGGTGGACGACACGAGGCACGTGGTGGACTACGCGCATGTGCTGCCCGAGGACCGCGTGTTTGGCTGGCACGAGATTGGCCACTTCTTTATCTCGCAGAACCTGCTCATGCACGCGCTGTGCTATCGCACCTCCGTGCTGCGCGAAGCAAACGTACCGCTGCCCGCCCACACCTTCTACGTGGACAACATCTACGCCTGGCAGCCGCTGCCGCGCTGCCAGAACCTGTACTACCTCAACGTGGACCTCTATCGCTACTTTATTGGCCGAGAGGACCAGTCGGTAAACGAGAAGGTCATGGCCAGCCGCATCGACCAGCAAATGCGCATCACGCGCATCATGATGGAGTCCTACCACCTGTACCAAGACATCCAGATTGCGCAGCTGCGCAGCTATATGGTTAACTACTTCCTGCTCATGATGCTCATTTGCACGATATTTGCCAAGCTCAGCGAGCAGCCAGACGCCCGAGAGAACCTTGCCCAGCTGTGGCACGACCTGCACGAGTACGACCGCCGCATGTGGCGCCGCTGCCGTCTGGGTCTGTTGGGCCTGGGTGCCAACCTGGGCACGCCCGTGGGCGAGAAGATCACCATCTCGCTCTATCGGCTTGCCAGTCGCATCGTTAAGTTCAACTAGCGTCCGGCCACCCGCCCGCGGTACTGGTTGCGCAGGTTCTCCACCGTGCGCTCCATGCCGTGGGGCACGTAGCCACCGTCAAACAGATCATCGGGCAGATAGTCCACCAGACTGAGCGGTGCCGTCTGCCGCGGGTTGCGTGGTGCCGGCCCCGGGATTGCCCACAGCCCCAGGACCTTTGCGCCCTGCTCGGCCAGGCGGCCCTCGTATTCGCTCGTGGGCTCGTTGGGTCTCTGGGCTCGCTCGTCGTCGCTCGACCACACCACGGTATAGCCGGCTAGCTCGAACTGCGTGAGTGCAAAGTCGCGCAGGAGCTGGCTATCGGTGCGCAGGCACAGCGTAGCACCTGACGCCATGACCTGCCGGTACTCCAGCAGGCGCTCCAAGATGATTAGCCGCTTATGCGCCTCGCGCTTGCGCGGAAACGGCGTGGGAAAGTTCACGTACACGCGCGAGAGCTCTCCTGGGCCAAACGCCTCGCAAACGGTCGATCCCCTTCCCGGCACGATAACGGCATTGGTAAGGCCCGCCTCCGTTACGTGCTGTGCCGCGTAGGCAATGCATAGCGGCTCCAAGTCCATGCCTACGAACAGGACGTTTGGCTCACGTCGGGCGGCCTCAACGATAAAGGCCCCCTTCCCGCAGCCAAGGTCCAGCCTCACCTCGTCAAAAGCGCCCATCCCAGTGGGACCCAACGGCGCACATGCCTGGGCCCAATGGCCCGCCAAATGTTTGGGCTCCAGCTCAATCACGTTGGCATAGCGCTCCAGACGCTCCTCCAACACAAAGTTCTTTGGTAGGCGTGCGTGCATTCCGTGCATGGCCTCGCTCCTCTCGCGCAAAGAACTCCATCATAGCCGAGCAAGCTGGGAAAAGGGGCCAAACCCCTTTTCCCATTTTTCCTACCGCCCATCCGCCGTCGCAACAAGACAGACGACGCAAGAACGTATACTTGTATATCTGTCCCCATGTTGCTCGGATGGGAGGACGTCGTGAGCAAGATGCGCAAACGCATCTTTAAGGTCGTTAACGACTATCGCACCGACCTGTGGTTTAGGGCCGAGGCGTCGGTGCATATCTCCACGGGCGTCAATCTCACCTACTCCATGTACCAGGCACTCATTGGCCTCACGCGCAAGTCCATATGGTTCGACGTCCTGGCCGTGTACTACATCCTGCTCACCGTCACGCGCGTCCTCATGCTGTACTACATCCGCCACGAGGCCGAGGACGGTCGAGAGGAGCTGCGACGCTACAGGAAGTGCGGCTACATGATGCTGGGCCTCACGGTGTTCGTCCTTGGCTTTGGCCTCTTGGTGAACAACGGCAACAGCCCCGCCAAGGCATATCCTGGGCACATGGTGTTTGTGGTGGGCGTCTTTACCATCTACACGTTTGTTATCTCCATCGTCAACCTGTGGCGATACCGTAAGTTGGAGAGCCCGCTCATCTCGGCAAGCAAGTCGGTAAACCTCGCCACGGCACTCGTGTCGCTGTACGCGTTTCAGGCGTCGGTGTTCGCGCAGTTTAAGGCCTACATCAACCCGTCGCTCATCACCCTGCTCAACGTGACCGTGGCGGCAGGGTCGTTTATTTGCGTGGCATACATGAGCGGCCACATCATTGTGCGCGCCACCCGTGCGCTGCGCGGCAAGGAGGACCTCTACATTGTGGTGGACGAGGCCAAGACGGGATACCAAAAGGAGTTCCGACGCGACGTGAGCGATTGGATCTCGGACGTTGGCAAACTGGACCTGCCCGACTGGGCGCGCGAGATGTCGGACTACAGCGACCGATTTAAAGACAAGTGACCGCCGCGCGGACAAGGTGCCTACGGCAAGCGAAAACGGGCCCGGCAAACGCCAGGCCCGTCCCCAGTTCTTCTGGTAATGCTAGTCGCAAAGCTCGTGGGCCACGTCCACGATGTGCGCGGCGTTGAGGCCGTAGTAGTCCAGCAGCTCGGCGCCGCTTCCCGACGTACCAAAGACGTCCATAACGCCAATGCGCCGCACAGGCACCGGATAGCGCTCCGACAGGGCCTCGGCCACCGCCGTGCCCAGGCCACCCACCACAGAGCCCTCCTCGATGGTGATGACCTTTCCCGTCTTTCGGGCGCAGGCCTCCAGGAGCTCGACATCGATGGGCTTGATGGTATGCATGTTAACCACCTGGGCCGAGATACCCTGCTCGGCGAGCTGGTCGGCCGCCTCCAGCGCGCGCGGCACCATCATGCCGCAGGCCACCACGGTAACGTCGTCGCCCTCGCGCAGCAGGTCTCCATGCATGAGGTCGAACTCGTAGTCCTCGTCGTGGATGGTGGGGCTAGCCAGACGCGCCACGCGCAGGTACGCGGGTCCCACGTACTCGCCCAGCGCCAGGGTGGCCGCGTAGGCCTCCACGTCGTCGGCCGGCACGACCACGCACATGTTGGGCAGCGAGCGCATGATGGCGATGTCCTCCATGGCCTGGTGAGAGCTGCCGTCCTCACCGCAGCTGGGGCCAGCGTGGCTGCCCACCACGGTAACGTTGAGCTCGGGGTTGCACACGGAGTTGCGAATCTGCTCAAAGGCGCGGCCGGTGCAGAACACGGCAAACGACGACGCAAACGGAATCTTGCCGCAGGTGGCCAGGCCCGCCGCCGTGCCTATCATGTCGGCCTCGGCAATGCCCATGTCGAAGAAGCGGTCGGGGTGCGCCTTGCCAAAGATGGCGGACTTGGTGGAGCCAGCCAGGTCGGCATCGAGCGCCACCACGTCGGGGTTCTGGTTGCCCAGCTCGGCAAGCGCCGCGCCGTATGCCTCGCGAGTTGCTGAGTTCATGCTCACTCCTTGCCCGGCGCGCTCTGCGCCTCTATCTCGGCCAGGGCGACCTGCGCCTGCTCCTTGGTGGGTGCCACGCCGTGCCAGTCCACCTCGTTCTCCATAAACGAGACGCCCTTGCCCTTTGTGGTCTCGCACACGATAACGGTGGGCGCGCCCACGCACTGCTTGGCCTGGGTGACGGCCGCGTCGAGCGCGTCCAGGTCGTGGCCGTCCGCCAACTCGATCACGTTCCAGCCGAACGCGCGGAACTTGTCGCCAATGGGCGACACGCGCATCACGTTGTCATTGGCACCGTCAATCTGCAGGCCGTTGTGGTCCACGAACGCGATGAGGTGATCGAGCCCATAGTGCGCGGCACTCATGGCGGCCTCCCACACCTGGCCCTCCTGGATCTCCCCGTCGCCCATCACGCAGTACACGTAGTAGTCCTTGTGGTCGATGCGGCCGGCAAGCGCCATGCCGTTGGCCACCGAGAGGCCCTGGCCCAGCGATCCGGTGCTCATGTCCACGCCAGGCGTGGTGTTCATGCAGGGGTGGCCCTGCAGGTGCGAGTCGATCTTGCGAACGGTGGGCAGGTCCTCCTCCGGGAAGAACCCGCGTATGGCGAGGGCAGCGTAAAGGGCGGGCGCCGCGTGCCCCTTGCCCAGGACGAACCGGTCCCTGTCCTCCCAGCTGGGGTTGCTGGGATCGACGTTCATATGAGAAAAGTACAGCGTGGCGATGATGTCGGTCGCGGACAGCGAGCCACCCGGATGGCCCGAGCCGGCCTCTGCCAGCATGGTAACGATGTGGGCGCGCATGCGCCTAGTTACGGCCGCAAGGTCTTCGTGCATGGATAAGCTCCCGTTCTCCCGTTGCGGACTTTTATGCGCTACACAAGACATTATCCTCTAAACGGCAACAAAATGTGCCGTGAATGGAAAGAAAGCGCGAAAACGCGGGACAAGGGTGACGGGGACGTTTGTCCCACATCCCGTCGGGACAAACGTCCCCGTCACCCTTGTCCCGAAGCATAGGGGCCAAACCCCTTTTCTCAGTCTGCGAACATGTTACGCTCGGCAAACTCGGCCTGTACCGTGCGAAACATGAGGTCCACGTCGTCCAGGCCCAGGTGCCGCTCCTTCTGCTTGGCCGAGAGCACCTTGCGACGACGCGCCCACGTTTCCAGAGCGGCCGGCTTGGCGTCGTGTGGCAGCGTGCGCACCTCCGGATCGATGCGTCGACAGATGTCACGGGTGTCCACCACCACGATGCGACCCGCCTTGCGCCCCTCGGCATAGCCGTTAAGGTGCAACGTAAACCACGAGTCCTCAAACGCGGCGTTGTGCGCCAGGTAGGGGTAGGTCTCCATCGCCTTGAGCAGGGCCGCCTGCAGCTCCAGGTTCTCCCTAAAGGGCTTCTTGCCTGCCAGGTCCTTCCAGCCGATATGGTGAATCTCGGCCAGCGGGACGCCCTGCTGCTCGTACTGGGCGGGCAGACCACAATAGGCCGCGCACCAACTGCTCGCCTTGCCCTTGGGGGCCAGACGCACGAACTGCATGCCCACATTGATGATGTAGCCACGGTCGGGATAACGTTCGGTGGTCTCGATGTCCACGCCGGCCACCATGCCAGATACCGGCGCCTCCACGTAGGCCACGCCCATGTCGCGCAGTCCTGGCCCGGCCGTGCGGCGTACCTCGGACACCTCGCGATGCTGCAGGGCCGCACAGCCACGCAGGATGTCCTCGTCCTCCAGGCGCTGCGCTAGGCTCGTGCCGCGCACGTTGCGTAGCCGCTCGGTGCCAATGAGGTCACACAGCTCCCGATTGCGGTCCGCAAGCCCGCGCACAAGATCAAAGTGGAACGGCTCGGCACCCAGCGGCGCCTCCATCCATGCCTGCGCCAGAATCCCTATGGCTTCCTCGTTCTTCTCGCGCTCGGCCGTACGTGCCGGTTCGTCGGCAAGAAACGCGGGAAACACCAGCGCATTTGCGTGCTCTATTGCCTGAGGCAGGTTCACAACTGTCCCTCCCGTTCCCCCAAAAGCGGCGTGAGCGACCCCTGTGAGAAGACCGTTACCTCGTGCATGGCGCGCGAGATGGCCGTATACAGACGCCTGCGTGCCAGCGGGACGTTTGCATAGACCTCTTCCTGCGCGTCGGGCACAACCACATGGTCGAACTCCAGGCCCTTGGCCAGGGACAGGTCCAGCAGCACCACGCCAGACTCCGGCAGCACGTCGCTCTTGCGCACCACGCGCACCCGGTCTCCCAGCTGTTTGGACAGCCAGCTCACCCGCCTGCCGTCTGCCGCCACGATGGCCGTAAGGCCCTCGGCCGCCTCCGCGCGCTCGGCAACGTCGCGCAGCGCCGCAACGTAGTCTTCCGTGTTGCCAAACTCCTCAATGCGCGGCATCACGCCCGCCCGGCGCACCGACGACAGCGTGCCACGTTCCTCCTCGGTAAGCAGGCTGCTAAACAGGCTGGTTATCTCGGGAGAGGAACGGTAGCTCGTGCGCAGGGCGCACTCGTCCACGCCGCCGCACGCGCTTGCAAACACGTCGCGTATCTCGTCCCAGCTGGCCGTCCCCTCTCGAATGGCCTGGTTGGCATCACCCAGGAGCAGGAAGTGCGCACGCGAGTAGAACCGGGCCAGCAGCATGAGCTGGGACACCGTATAGTCCTGTACCTCGTCTATGTACACGTAACGCGTCTCCTTGGCTCCATAGCCGCACATGACCAAACGCAGCCACAGCCACTCGCACGCGCTCAGGGACCTGCCGCCTAGCATGCGCGAGCCAATGCGATCGAATCGCAGCCACTCGCAGCTGTCGATGCGATCGTGTGCGGACGCAAACAGGTGCTCCACGTAGGTGCGGGTGCACGCCACGACCTCCTTTTGGGTGGAGGGATCTATGGTCTCGCCAAAGATCTGGCTCTGCTCGTCCACGTCCAGGAGCAGCATACGCTCCTGCAGGTCCTCTCGGCGCGCAAGCGTCGAGAAGCGCCGCTCCAGACGGTCGTGCAGCTCGTCCCGCGTAAGCGTGAGGCGGCGCGGCCCAAACGGAAACTGCGAGAACTTTTGTAGCGCACTGGCAATCTGGCTCGTCTTGAGCAGCACCTCACCGTCCATACGTATGTCGTGCAAATCGCCGGGCTCAATCTGAAGCGTTTGCAGGCCGTCCTCCAGCGCACGCAGCGACTCGGGGTCGGTGTGCGCCCCCGCATCGCGACCACCCAATCCCTGTTCCTCCACGAAGGTGCGCCAGGTGTACACGCGTGGGTTCGTCTCGCCCAGGCTAGGCAGCACCGAGTCGATGTAGTGCTCGAACACGGCGTTGGGCGTGAACAGGCTCACGTGCTCGGGACGCAGGTGCTCTCGCTCCTGGTAGAACAGGTAGGCAATGCGCTGGAGCAGCACCGAGGTCTTGCCGCTGCCCGCGATGCCGCTCACCAGCAGCGCCGGCACGTCGGCGTGGCGCACGACCTCGTTCTGCTCGCTTTGGATGGTGGCCGTGATGGCCTGGAGCTTTTGCGTGTGATGCCGCTTGAGCGCGCCCAGCAACAGCGAGTCCTGGATGGCCACCGTGGTGTCAAAGTACATGCGCAGCACGTTGCGCTCGATGTCGAACTGCCGTCGCAGCTCGAGCACCACATTGCGCACGCGGCCGTCCACCACAAACGAGGTGGGACCGTTCTCCTGCTTGTAGTACGTCTCGGCCACGGGGCTGCGCCAGTCCACCACGATGGGGTTGCGGCTGTTGTCCATAAGACCCACGGCACCAATGTACACGTCGCGCGCGGGACGGCCGGGGCGCATCTGGAGGCGCACCTTGGCAAAATACGGCTGGCGGATGAGAGCGAGCACGCGCTGCATACGCTCCATGGCAAAGTCACGCCGCTGGTTGTATGCATCAATCACGCTGTTGAGCGTCTCGATGGCGGCAAGGGTCTCCATGGCCTCGTCGGCCTCGATGCCGGCGACGTCGGGGCGCAGCTCGTCGCTCATGTCACGCAGGTCCTGAGCCATCTCGGCTTGGTGTACCTCAAGCTCCTGGGCGAGCTCGTCACGCAACGCCAAGATGGTGTTGTAGACCTCGTCGAGGTGCTCCTGCTCCTCGTAAAACGTGCTGTCTGGTTCCATCAACCCTCCGCTATGGTTGGCTCGCCATTGCCGCGAGCCTCGTCCTGCACTGGCTATGCGTTGGTGCGCCTAAAGCACGTGGCGCTCATGCGCGCCACGGGCGTGTTGAGCTCGTCGCGCACGTCCACGGTGTAGAAGCCCAGCGACCGACCACTCTTGTGCGCGTCGCACGTGGCAACCAGACGCTTGCCACGCGTTGCGCTCATAAACTCGATCGTGTTCGAGACCGACACCGTGGGGTGCTCACCTATGTTACACGCAATTGCCAGCGCAAAGTCCGCCAGCGTGAAGATTGCGCCACCCATTATGTTGCCCTGGGCATTGCGATGGATGGGTTGCACCGTAAATGCGCATACCGCATGACCTCGCGCCGCCTCGAGTACCTCGCAGCCACACGCCTCGGTGGCAAAGCGATCGTTGCCAAAGTACTCACGAACCTCGGCTATGGGACAATCCTCGCCAATCATGCAAATCCCCCCTTCACAAGACTTGGGCGCACGACCATTGCGGCCATGCGCCCAAGTAGTTGGCAGAACGCGAGGCGTTAGCGCGCTGCTATGCCTGCCAGGCAGATGCCTCGTCCTCGGAGAGGGGACGAATGTCCTCGCCGTCGGCGTAAGGGGACTGGTCGCCACCCTTGCCCATTACGAAGTAGAACCCCTGCTTGTTCTGGTAGAGGGTCTCCTCATAGCCAGCGGGATCGCCAAACTCGCCGAAGGCACGCGTACCGAGCTCGGTTGACTTCTCGGTATCGTAGACGTGACGCTTGCCGTCGAACTGCTTGATCTTGCGCATGACACATCCAATCGATAACTCGGACTTACACAAACTGGAAGGAATTGTATGCTTTATTCGACTGCAATGCACCCATCCTGCGTCAAGTTTTTCGACTGGAAACGTATTTGTTCACGCAATGTGCACGATATGCGCGCCCCTGTGCCGGTATTTAAACAGAGGTTGACAGATTGTGCGGTGTCTGCCTACGCATCGGTGGTCTTGGGGTACCGCATGCTCTCACGCGCGGCGTCAACCGTAGCCGCGTCCACGCCAAGCTCCTTCAGCGCGCGAGCAAGCTGATCGGCTCCCTGCTCGAGGCCCAGCTTGAGGCCCTGCTCTCGCGCCTCACGCTCCAGGCGCGCGGCACGCTCGTTAATCAGCTCAAGTACTTCTCCGCCCATGGCGTGCCTCACCTTTCCCCGTAGGTCATCGTGTTGTTGCAACAGATAATCCGATACCTTGATTATAAGCTCCACGAGCTGCTCGTAGAGCAGTCTGTTGTCCTCTTCCAGAACCTCTTTTGCCAAGCACGCGTTGAGCTCAACGCATTCCTCCACCAGCTGCGCCGTGCGCGCACCGTCGCGCGCGATCTGGTCCAGTTGGCCCTCGTAGCGCATAAGGTAATTTTTCTTGTGTAGGCCGCACAGACAAGGTTGTTTTTACGTTGTTATAGGTAGAGGAGGTGAAGAGGCTTGCAAAGGAACGAAAGCGACGGCCTGAATCCGGAACAGGCGCAAAAAATAGCCGAGGAGTGCTACGGCGAGGTGCTGGCGTACTGCAGACGCCACGCGCCCGCCGGACACGAACCGACTGACCTTGCGCAAGAGACGTTTCTGCGCTTCGTGAGAGCGGGCAGCTACCGCGAGCGTGGCAAGCCCATCGCCTACCTCATGCGGATAGCAAGGAGCGTCTGTGTCGATGCAAGCCGCGAGAAGCGACTTGAGACAGTGGCACTCGATTTCGACCTTCCTGCGGAGGAGCGAAGCGAACGTTGCGCCGAACTTGAGGAGGCGCTTGCCAAATTGCCGGACGACCTTCGCGAGGCCGTCGAGCTGCGCTACGGGTCGGGACTAGGCGTGGGCGAGGTAGCCCATGCGCTCGATGTCAGCAGGTTCGCAGTACGCAGAAGAATCAATGTGGCCTTGAGGCTGCTCGAGGATGAGTTGAAGGAAGGTGATCTTGATGGGTGAGGTCAGTCGCACGGAGCTCGAGGCGATGCTCGTCAGACACTACGCAGCCCAGCCGGTTGCGGTGAATCCCAAGGAAGTTGATGACGTCGTCCGCGCGATGCTCGCCGAAGACGCGCGTATGGGCAAGGTGCGACATCAAAACATGGGGTTTGCGGCCTTCGTCGCGGCCCAAGTGGGCTTCGTTCCCGCCTGGACGTGGGTGGCTCAGGTCGCGATCGTCGCAGTAATGTGCGTGGTTGCCTTCGCGGGAGGCGATGTAGGCGCAACTAAGATTACCGTCGGGGTCCTCTCGGCTGCAACCGTGCTTGTCGGCATTCCTACCATACACACGAGCAAGCTGCACGGCGTCGCGGAACTTGAGTACTCGTGCCCCAACAACGCGGCAAGCGTCATGGTGGCGCGGCTCATCGTGCTTGGTTGCTCGTCCGCGCTCGTCGTGCTGCTCATGGTGGCTATGACGGCGGCGTTCCTCGACCTCGGCGCGTTCGCAGTGGCGCTCTGGGCAACACCGCCGTTCTTCTGCTCCTGCGCAGGGTGCCTGTTCGCGCTTCGCAGGGCGGTGCCGTCAACGGCAACGGCGCTCTGCGTCTTCTGGACCGTCTCGTGCTCGGCCGCGCTCATGGTGCTGTCAGGCATCTTCCCCGAGATGTACGCCGAGGCATCGCTCGCCGTCTGGGCTGGAGCCGCAGCGTTGGCGCTCGCGTGGCTCGTCCGCGAGGTCGCCATCACCCTGCATTCCGTTAGGGAGGGGCTGGACGCTTTCTCACCATACATGGCCAAGACCTACAACTAGATAAGGACTGAGGACTCATGGAACTAACTTTGGACAGGCTAACCAAACAGTTCGGGGCGCGCATCGCCGTGGACCGCGTGTCGGCCACGCTCACGCCGGGCGTGATAGGACTCCTTGGCGCCAATGGCGCTGGCAAGACGACGCTCATGCGAATGGTTTGTGACGTGCTTCGGCCCACAGGAGGGCAGATACTGCTCGACGGTCGCGACACGGCCGACATGGGCGACGAGTACCGTGCGCTGCTGGGCTACCTCCCGCAGGACTTCGGCTACTACCCGGAACTCACCGGACTCGACTTCATGCGCTACATGGCGACGCTCAAGGGGTTCGGCAAGCGGGACGGGCGTGAGCGAAGCATGAGGCTGCTCGAGGAGGTCGGTCTCGCCGACGATTCCCACCGCAAGGTGAAGACGTACTCCGGAGGCATGAAGCAGCGGCTCGGCATCGCACAGGCGATGATTAACGACCCGAAGATACTGGTCCTCGACGAGCCAACGGCGGGGCTCGACCCCAAGGAGCGTGTGCGCTTCCGCAACCTTATCGCGAGCTTCGCGCAGGACAAGGTCGTGATCCTCTCCACCCACATCGTCTCCGACGTGGAGTTCATCGCGAGCCGCATCCTGGTCATGCGCCAGGGCTCGTTTGTGATGGACGGTTCCGTGGAACAGCTCGTCGCACAGGCAACAGGAAGGGTATGGGAATGCCACGTGAGCGCGAGGCAGGCCGACGCGATAGCGGAGAGCATGTCCGCAGTGAACGTGCGCTACGCGAGCGACGGGCACGCGGTGGTGAGAATCGTCGCGGACGAGTGCCCCATGAAGGGTGCCGTTGCCGTAGAGGCGACCTTGGAGGACCTGTACCTGCTCGTGTTCCGCGACACGGCGCAACATTAGGAGACCGAGATGGGAACGCTCATTCGCTTCGAGCTCAAGAAGATACTCGGCAATAAGGCGGGCATGGCGGCGTGTTTGCTCGTTCTCGCCATGCTCGTGGCAGTCGCCGCCGCGAACCTCCTGACCATGGACTCGATAGACACCGAGACCGGGAAATGGGTGCATGGCGTCGACGCTGAGCGGGCGTACAGGCACGTGCAGGAGTCGCATGCAGGCACGCTCGACGACGATAGAATCGCCGAGGACGTGGCCACGTTCGACAGCGCCGACCGCCTTTCACAGGAGACGGAAGGGCTATACGACCTGTCAAACGAGGAGATAGTCGAGAGGTACGGCCTCCCGTTCTGGCAGGAGACTAGAGGAGTCTTGGAGGACGGCTACTACATGGAGATAGTGGGCACGCTCGAATCGGCGAGCCCCCGCGCCACCAGCCTGGAGGACGGTGCCAGGGCGAGGATAGATGCCTCCCTGGAGAACGGCTTCTGGGGCTACCACTCCTACACCGACGCGGAGACGTCATACTGGTTGAATATGGTCGACGAAGTCTCATGGCCGCTGGAGTGGGGCTACGACGGCGGCTGGCACTACGCCCTGACCTGGAGGGGCTTCACGGGCCTGGCGATAGTGGCGCTCTGCATCGCCCTCTCGGGCGTTTTCGCGGGCGAATACCGGGACCGCACGGCGGCGGTCGTTCTGCCCACACGACGCGGGAAGCGGGCGCTGCCCGCCGCCAAGGCCGTCGCGGCCTTCCTGTTCACCACGGCCTACTGGCTCGTGCTCGTGGTATGCATCCTGGCGATCCACGTGGGCTTCTACGGCACCGACGGGTGGGATCTGCCGATGCAGGTAACGTTCGGCTTGGACAATCCCTATCCACTGACGATTGGGCAGGCCGTCATAGCGTCATATGCGCTTGGATACGTGGTCGCCCTCGGAATGACGGCGCTTACCCTGCTACTGTCATCCAGAATGCGCTCGACTATGCCCGTTGCCGTCGTTCCCATGGCTATCGTCTTCCTAGGGATAATCGGCCTGTTCTCTACCCCTCTTGCAAAGATCGCCCTCCTCACACCGTTCAGCGGTCTCAGCTACGCATTCGATGCCATGGTCTCGTATGCATTTGGCTCAATCATCATCGACCTTCCAATGGCACTGGCCGTGCTTTATCTCGTCATGCTCATTGCATTCATCCCGCTCGCAATTCGCTCGTTCAGACGGCATCAGGTGACCTAGCAGGCAAACACCACGCATTTCAAATCGGTCACCTTGTGACACCGCTCAACAATGCTCGTACCGGTAACAGGTGCGGGCATTGTTCGTCTCTGCCCGCCCCACGAGACGAAATTGAAAGGCGGTAACCATGGACGGTGAGCAGAATGGCAGCCAGGAAACCTCGCAGGGTGCGGAGAACCAGGCGCAAGAGCAGCAACAGGAAGGCACGCAAGCCCAGCAAGAAGTGACCGGCAACGCCGGGACCGACTGGGAGAAGCAGATTGCGGACCGCGACGCCCGCATCGCCGAGCTCGAGGGCCAGGTGGCCGAGGCCGCCAAGAACGCCGAGACGGCGGAGTCCCTCCGCGGCGAGATCGCCGAGCTCAAGGCCCAGGGCGAGA
>JAUMWN010000075.1:265-15299 GCA_030529625.1 Coriobacteriales bacterium | reverse complement strand
TCCTCGGCGATGGCGGCACGCAGGGCCGCCAAGTCCTCTTGGTCCTCTATCTTCGCGAATACGGCATCGCGGATGAAATCCGAGATGGTCACTCCCTCGAATTTTGCGTACTTCCGCACGATTGCCGCATCTGCGTCATCGATGCGCATAGTCATAGTTGCCATGTCAGCCCTCCATTCCAGTGCATCTGAATACAATGTATTCTACACTATGCAACGAGCAGCCTGCAACTATGAAACAAAAACAGGCCAGACACCACGTCTGACCTGCTGTGCTTCTGGTGGGCGTTACAAGATTTGAACTTGTGACCTCTTCCGTGTCAGGGAAGCGCTCTCCCCCTGAGCTAAACGCCCGTATGTGTGCCGCTCAGGCAACGAACGACAGTATAGGGGATTACCGTGGCTTTGGCAACCCCTCAGTTTGAGAAAAAAGCCCCGCCGCACCCCTGCGGACATTCCTAGTCCTGGTCGTCAATCTGGTCGGGCTCGAACTCCAGGACGTCATAGCTACTGGGCGCATTGGCATTCCCCTGCCCAGCCGCTTCCGTCGAGTCCGTGTCGCCATCTGCCAGCGAGACGACCTTGCCAATCGCCTGCACGGTTCGCGCATACTGCTCCATCATGGCGTCGTGCTGCTCCAGCACCGTTGCGGCGTCCCCCTCGTTTGCCGCCCGCTCCAAACGTTCGGCCATCTGCGAGAGCTCCTTGGCACCCAGCATCTTGGACGTGCTCTTAAGGGAGTGGACATCGATCGCATAGCCCTTCCAGTCCTGCGCCTCATAGCACGCCTGGATGTCCGTCGTCTTTTCCCAAGCCTCCTGCGCATAGTCTGCCATCAGCAGGCGATAGAACTCCACATCACCCTGGGCGTACCGTATGCCAACCGATGGGTCGATTCCCGCCTCAACGAGCGCCGCAAAGTCCTCGATCACGGCACTGGACAATGCGGCTTGCCCGCCATCCGAGTCGCCCGCCTCCCCCTGCACCATTTGGACCTTCTCCTCTGGCAAGTACCGCACCAGCATCGCCTCAAGCGCCCAGCTGTCGATTGGCTTGGTGAGGTAATCCGAGAAGCCCTCCGACAGGTAGCGTTCCCGCGCGCCGATCACGGCGTCGGCCGTAAGGCAGATTATGGGCGTCCGTTGGTTTGGGCAGTCCTCGTTCGAGCGAATGCGGCGCAGCGCCTCGGTACCATCCATCTCGGGCATGCGCTGGTCCATGAGTATGATGTCGTAGACGTCCGTCTCCGCGAGCGTGACGGCGGCCGCACCGCTCTGGGCCGTGTCTATGTGCATCTTCGTCTCCCTCAGCAGGTTAATCGCCACCGTGAGGTTAATCTTGGTGTCATCCACAATGAGGATGCGGGCCGTAGGTGCACGGAAGGACTCGCGATAGGCCCGGCCCTCCAGCATGTTCTCCTCAAAGCGCCTTTGGAAGTCGCCCACGGGCTCGGCAAAGACCACCGTCTGCGGAATCGTCACCACAAACTCCGACCCCTTGCCATATTCGCTTTGGACGTCGATGCCGCCACCCATCATCTCCAGGATCCGCTGCGTGATGACGAGGCCAAGACCGGTTCCCTCAACTGTGCTGGTGCGTTCCATGTCCAGGCGCTGGAACTTGGTAAAGAGCTTGTCCAAGTCCTTTTGCCGTATGCCAATGCCCGTGTCCTTAACGGCAACCATGAGCCTGAGCGTATTGTCGCGCCTCTCCCCACGCACCTTGAGCAACACGTACCCGTGCTCCGTGTACTTGACGGCGTTGTTGAGCAGGTTGGTGATCACCTGGCGCACGCGCAGCTCGTCACCGTACAGGCCGTCGGGAAGCGTCTCGTCGATGTCGACCTCGTATTCCAGACCCTTGTCGCGCGCCTTAAAGAGGATCATGTTGCTGATGTCGTTGAGCAGGGAGCTCAGGCGATAGGGCGCCTCCACGAGCTCCATCTTCCCCTCCTCGATCTTTGAGAAGTCCAGGATGTCGTTGATAATGGACAACAGCCCGTTGCCGGCGCTCTCCACATCGTCGGCATAGGCGTTGATGCGTCGCAGCGTGTCCCCCACGTCCTCCTGACCATAGGTGCTTAGGGCCTCGGACGTCTGACGGCGGATCATCTCGTTCATGCCAAGCACCGCGTTGATGGGCGTACGAATCTCATGCGACATCTGCGCCAAGAACTCGGACTTTGCCTCGTTTGCCGCAATGGCCTGCTCCGACAGGTTTGCCGTCTTGTACATGTCCAACAGCTCGGCTATGTACAAAAGCACCGCCATGCAGGCCATGGTGATGTTTGCCGTCTCGACTCCATAGAAGAACAGCTGGGCGACCGAGGCAATAAAAGGGGAGACCACAAACAGGACCAGCGACAGGCGCATGTTCTTGGAGAGGCGGCCGTAGTACTGCACGATCAGCGACAGGAGAATGAGAGTGGCAACCATGGGAAGGGCAAAGCACACGACGATTCCCGGGCCCCTGTGATACTCATTTGCCGCATCGATGGTGTAGTACAGCCCCGTGAACTGCGAGAGGATGATGAGCAGCTCCCCAATCGCCAGAAGTGCGTCTGCCACGCGAAAGCGAACGAGGTTGCGGCTCAACCCCCTCACCGTAAACATCTCCTTGAGGTAGTGGGCAAAACCCGCAATGGTTCCCAGCACCATGGAGAAGTCCATAAAGTTGAAGAACCGCACCATCCAGTACCCCTCGGCGCTCGTGCTGCCAGCATACATGTACGCAAAGCGGCCAGACAGCACCAGGAGCATGGCGCAGATCTCTATTATGAGCAGCGCCCTGCGCCGGGGGTTGGACTTGCAGGTAATAATGACGTACAGCGCGGTAATGCCGCACACGCTGATGAGCGCGAGCATGATGTCCAGCTGGTGGTCTCGTATGAATTCAAACATGCCTTGAGCCTCTCCGCTCTCGTCACATATGCCGGTGAATCAGCGAGCCCATTGGACCCGGCTACATCTCACGCATCGCAAACTCCACGTCCTCGTCCATCATGGCAAGCATGATGTCTGCGAAGACAGGGTCGAACTGGGTGCCGCGGCCGTTCTCCAGCTCCTTCCTCACGACCTCTTGCGGCAGGGCGTTGCGATAGCTCCTGCGGCTCGTCATGGCGTCGTAGGCATCGGCCACGGCAATGATGCGTGCTTCCTCGGGAATCTCCTTGCCCACCAGGCTGTCGGGATAGCCCTTTCCGTCATAGCGCTCGTGATGCCACCTGGCGCCGGTAACGAGATTGGGCATCTTCTTTATGTTGCTCAGGATGCGGGCGCCCATAACGGTGTGAGTCTTTATGATGGCGAACTCGTCGTCGGACAGGCGGGCGGGCTTGTTGATAATGGCATCGGGAATGCCGATCTTGCCCACGTCGTGTAGAAGGCCCATCATGTAGATCTCCTTCTCCCTTTGGGGAGCATACCCAAAGCGGTGCGCAATCTCCCGAGCATAGTTTGCGACTCGGCTGGAGTGACCGTTGGTGTAGGTGTCCTTGGCGTCGATGGACGCCGCCAACGCCGACACCACGTCAAGGAAGAGCGCCTCGTTCTCCCGCGTCTTCTTCTCGACCTCCGCGGACAGGTCCTCCTGCAAGTGGTTGAGGTCGATGATGTGCCGCACGCGAAGCGCAAGGACGTCCGGGAGAAACGGCTTGTGAATAAAGTCCATGGCGCCAAGCGACAGTCCCCGCATCTCGGCGTCCTCGCTCTCGTCCGCCGTAAGGAAGACGATGGGAGTCTGGCTCGCTCCGCCCTCTTGCGCGCGCAGCCGCTTGAGCGTTTGGAAACCATCCATATGCGGCATGATAATGTCCAGCAATATGAGGTCCGGGCTGCCGTTCTCGCGAACGTAGTCAAGAAGCGCCTGGCCAGACCTGAGTGCGGTAACACGCATCCCCTTCTTGCTCAGGGCATGCCCAGCCATCTTGAGGTTGGTAAGGTTGTCATCCACCACAATGACCCAGTCCGCCATGGTAGCGCTCCTCTTGATTGTCAATTGCTGTATAGCCATCATAGCATGCTGTTGTCTATATACGATGCTATGGCTATAGTAATTGCAGTCATAGGTAAAAAGGCGGCGCGAGGCGACGATGCAGGCAGATCTCCTTCGTATGGGCAGCGACATAGTGAGGTCCAAGCGGTTTGGAAAGGCACGCTCCATCCCGCATCACTTTGACGTGGACGTTGCCTCCCACAGCCTCAACGCCGCCAGGCGTGCCTTGGCGCTCTGCCGTTGGCTCAACAGGCATGGCGCCTCGTTGAGCGAGGAGGATGCGGTACGCGTAAGCCTGCTGCACGATCTTGGCATGACCAACGACGACGTGTTCCAGAGCCATCCCAAGATAAAGGCCCACACGCATCCCGTGGAGAGCGCCCTCATCGCACGCGAGGAATTTGGGGCAAACGACGTTATGTTGGATGCCATCTTGTTCCATATGTGGCCCATCGGGCACGTTCCGCCCCACCACCTCCTCGGCTGGATCCTCTGGGCAGCCGACAAATTGAGTTTTATCCAAGAGTCAGGCAACTATACGGCGCGTGTACTGGCGCATCGCATGGCACAAGCAAGGAGCTGAGCATGAGTTCGAACACGACAACAGCAGCAGCGTCCTCCGACGCTCCAACCCTAGAGACGCAAGCCGACTCAAAGAACGGCGTCAAGAGGTTCATATTTGCCATCGTTGCCATCGTCGTCCAAGTAATTGTCTACTTTATTCTTTTCCTGTATTTGGAGAGCTATTGGAAGATTATCGACGTCCTCATCGGCCTTGCAGCGGTCGTCCTCGTGCTTGGCATCTACAGCCAAAACAAGACGAGCGCCATGAAGGTTCCCTGGATGGTGCTCATCCTGGCGGTACCCATACTGGGCGTCTTGCTGTACCTCTTTATTGGCTTTAACGGCCGCACCAAAAAGATGAGCGAGCGCTATGCGGCCATCGACGAGCAGCTCTATCCCCTGCTGCCCCGCAACGAGGAGGTCCAGCAGCACCTCGCGAAGCGGGACAAGCGTGCCGCCAACATCGCCCACTACATCTACGAGCGCTCGCACTACCCCGCCTACGAGAACACCGACATCACGTACTACGACGACGCGGCCGCGGGACTCGAGGCGCAAAAGGCCGAGCTTCGCCGCGCGCAAAAGTTCATCTTTATGGAGTACCACGCCATCGAGAATGCCGAGAGCTGGTGGGGCATACAGGAGATTCTCGAGGAACGCGTTGCGGCTGGCGTGGAGGTCCGCGTGTTCTACGACGACATGGGCAGCATTGGGTTTATCAACACGGACTTCGTGGACCTTTTGGAGTCACGTGGCATCCGCTGCCGCGTGTTCAATCCCTTCTCGCCGGGACTCAACCTGTTCCTCAACAACCGCGACCACCGCAAGATCACGGTCGTGGACGGCAAGGTGGGCTTTACGGGCGGCTACAACTTGGCCAACGAGTACTTTAACCTCACCCACCCCTTTGGCGAGTGGAAGGACACGGGCATTCGACTCGAGGGAGACGCGGTAAAGAGCCTTACGGTAGCCTTCCTCGAGATGTGGAACGCGGGCGTCGAGAAGGTGACCAACGACACGGACTTTGCGCAGTACCTGCCAGACTACGACTACCAGGCAAAGGAGCACGCCTTCGTCGTCCCCTATGCCGACTCCCCCATGGACGATGAGCAGGTTGGCGAGGACGTGTACATATCGGTCGCGGAGTACGCGCAGGACTACGCATACTTTGTTACGCCCTACCTCATCATTACCGACGAGATGACCCACGCCCTTGGCCTTGCCGCCAAGCGCGGCGTGGACGTGCGCGTTATAACCCCCGGCATTCCCGACAAGAAGTTGGTGTACTCAATCACGCGGTCGTACTATCACAGCCTCGTGAGGAACGGCGTGCGCATCTTTGAGTGGTCACCGGGATTCAACCACTCAAAGATGAGCGTGGCGGACGACAAAATCGCCACCTGCGGAACCATAAACCTCGACTACCGCAGCCTCTACCACCACTTTGAGAACGGCTGCCTCTATGCGGACTGTGACGCCGTAATTCAGACACGCGAGGACTTCGAGGCAACGTTTGCGCAGTGCCGCGAAGTGACGGAGGAGTACGCCAATCCGGACGTGATGAAGAAGTTCAGCCAGCTGATCCTGCGCTTCATTGCCCCGCTCATGTAGTGTTCCTGCACTCAGAGGGCTGTCCCCTAAGTGCAACCTCGCGACGCTCGGACGTGACAACAGAAAGGATACGCCCATGAAGTCGTACAGAAGGTCTTTGCTCGCCACACTGCTCGCATGCGTCATGGCAGGTGCACTGGCGCTTTCGGGATGCTCGCAACCCGCCGCGAGCCCAAGTGCGACGGAGACAAGCACGACGGAGATAAGCCAGAATACGTCGGAAGCGGCTGGCAACGCATCGGCTGGCGAGGAGACCGCCAAGCACAGTCAAATGACGCTCGACCTCATGGACATGCTCAACGACAACGCCAACCTCAAGGCGCTTGTCGAGAAGTCGCTTGCCAAAGCCTGGGAGGTCAATCCCGACCCGCAGACAAACCCCGCCAAGGACCTGGACTCGCTCTACGAGTTCACCGACTGGGCCGAGCGGTGCCTGCCATGGAACATTGTTGAGGGGCAAAAGGGCGTTGGGCTCTATGAGCACATCGACCAGTCGCTCGACGCATTCTACTTCCTGTTTGACCAACCCCTCGACGAGCTTGCGAACAGGGGCTACTACTATCCGTCGCTCCAATACCACGAGCCCATCCGCAGCTGGCTGATTGAGTACGCGTCCAACTGGGGACAGTTCCTGTCGTCACCGGACAGCTGGAACGACGAAGCCTACAAGGCCGCGTGTGAAGATGCGCGCTTTAACATGGATTCGGGTTGGTACGCAAGCGAGAATGTGTGGACGAACTTCAACGACTGGTTCGCGCGCGAGCTCGTCGACCAGCCATCCTCGCATCCCATCAACAAGGACGCCTCGGTCGTCTGCCCGGCAGACAGCACGCCCCAGGGCGTGTGGGACATCGACGAGGAGGGGATGTTTGCGCTCAACGAGGACGGGGTTGCACTCAAGTCGGCACGCTTCAACGACATCGAGAACCTGCTTGGCCCTACCAGCGCGTACAGCCAGAGCTTTAACGGCGGCACGTTCACGCACACGTTCCTCGACGTAAACGACTACCACCGCTACCACTTTCCCGTGAGCGGCACGGTCGTGGAGGTCAAGAAGATACCGGCCCAGGACGCCGTGGGCGGCATCGTGGTGTGGAACGAGAAGGAGGGCAAGTACGAGCTGCATGACCAAGATCCCGGTTGGCAGTCCATCGAGACGCGCGACCTGGTGGTCGTCGACACGGGCGAGAACGGCCTGGTGGCAATACTGCCCATCGCCATGAGCCAGGTGAGCTCATGCAACTTCGAGGACAACGTCGTGGTGGGCGCCCACGTGGAGAAGGGCGATCCCATGGGCTACTTCCTGTTTGGCGGCAGCGACATTTGCATGGTGTTCCAGGATGGCGTGGACGTGGAGTACCTCCCGACTGAAAACGACGGCAGCTACGATCACATGCTCATGGGAGAGGCGTTCGCGAACCTGAGCAAACGCTCGTAGAGAAACCTGCACTGGGGGGACAGTCCCCTGAGTTTAGGGGACTGTCCCCTAAACTCAGGGGACTGTCCCCCCAGTTCATCGGGGCTCGAGTTCGCTCTCGTGCATACGCAGCAGGTCGTACAGATTGACGTGCAGGCCCCGGTAGTCGGGGCAGGCGCGCTCGAGGACCCGCTCACAGCTTGGGGTGGTGAATTGGACGATCCAGCGCGTCTCGGCCATGAGCTGCTCAAGCCATGCCTCAATGTAGTCGATGCCTTTGAGATGTGGATCTATCGGCGAGCTCAGCTGGTAGTCGATGTCGCAGGGCACCTCGTGGGCGGCAAACCGCGTGTCGTAGCACCTGCGCAGGTCACCCAGGCTCACCAGCGTGTCGCGCAAGGAAACGTTGTGCAGGGGTGGCATGGTGGCAATCACGCGCTGCCACAGATCCAAGGCCCCATCCACGCGCGCATCGAGCACGCGAAGCGCATCGTGCCAGAGCCTTATGGGGTCATCGACATCGAGCACGCGGGCGGCCTGGTTCGCGGATGCCTCGTCAATCCCAAGCACATACGCGACAGATGCCGCAAGCTCTGCCGCCTCGCCGGCCGACAAGGTCGAGCAGTCCCCCATGCAGTAGAGGTTCGCCACGTGGCGCATGAGCTGGGCAAAGCGTGCCGAGGCCATCGAAAGCTCGCGGTCTCCACACGCACCGGAGCGCACTACCTCGTCTTTTCTAGTCAAGGTTGTCACCCCACTTCTCCCCGTCCCAGCCGTCTGCCCACTCGTCGTAGTCCCATTCGGCAGGGTCAAAGACGTACACGCGTCCCTGGTCATCGGCAATGCGATACGCTTCGCTTCTCTGGGCATCAATCACCCGCTGATACTCAGCCGAGAAGGCCATCACCTCCTCTGGCGCAAGCGATGCTACCTCGGCCGCATCGCCATGCCATGCGTCGAAGCAGCCGCGCAAGCCCTGCGCGATTTCGGAGTCGGGTACCTGGGCGGGCATCTCCGTACGCACCGCATAAAAGGCATCCTGCAGTGTGGCCAAGTCCATGGCAAGCGTTGCCTGTGCGAGGTATGGCGACGTCGCGATCTCCTCCACGATGCGGACGAGGGCTGGCATGCCAAACTCCACCCGCTCGGCATTCAACAGGGACTGGGCACGCCGATTCGCCAGCATGCGCATGTCGTTGGCCGAAAGGACCAGCCCGCGTGCGGCGAGTCCCTCGTTTGCCGCCTGCAGCAACGCTTCGTTGCCAACGTCGCCATACGGCATCACAAACGATGCTCTGGCTCCCATGCAAACCACCCCTCCCAGGCTGCGGACGATACGGATAATGCCTCTTACCACGAACGGGACGGGTGTTTCAAGACTGCACATTCGGAAGTCGATGTGATAAGGTGGCCGCAAAAGCGGTGGATTCTTCACAGGATGCGCAAAGGTGGTTGGGCATGGACGGCATCATCTATGGTTCGCGGTACGGGACAACAAGGCGGTACGCCGAGGAGCTTGCAAGGCGCACGGGCCTTGAGGCGAGGCCCTTTGGCGATGTGGACGACATCAACGAGTACCAGACGGTCGCATATCTTGGGGCACTGTGCGCCGGGGGCGTCATGGGGATGAAGAAGACGTTTGCCAAGCTTGCTAACGTCCAGGGCAAGATCATCGTTATTGCCACCGTTGGGGTTGCAGACCCCACCAACGAGCAAAACACCAACAGCATCAAACAGAGCATGGCACGGCAGCTCGCGCCTGAAGTGCTGAGCCATGCACACATCTTCCACCTGCGGGGCGGAATCGACTACTCCAAGCTCAGCCTCCATCACCGAGCCATGATGAGCCTGCTGTGCAAGAAGGCGCGGAGCCTGCCAGAGGAGGAGCAGACGGCCGAGGTGCGCGCCATGCTCGAGACCTACGGCAAGCAGGTCGACTTCACCGACTTCAACAGCCTGAATCAGATCGTGGACGTACTTGCCTAGGGCAAATACGACGGCCTACCCTGCTCCTTGCCCCACGAGTCCGTGCCGCTGTAGCCAGATCCGTCAGCGTTGACACACCAGAGGGTACCCTGCTGGCTATCCGGCATAAACCGGTTGAGATCGTGGAAGTACCATCCGTCCTCGTCCAGAAGATGCACGCGCTCCACGCGACTGGGGTCTATGGTCACACTCCCCTGCTCCTCGGCGTACGAGTACGCCGTGGCCGTGTTGCCGGTTATCTCCACGGTGGTGCGCGGAACGCCGTTCATCATGCCTCCGGCGCTGATCCAGTAACCCTGGAGAAGGTCGATGGCCTGCTGCTCTTTGGAGACGGACGATGTCTCCTCGTCTGCCGCCTTGGCAACTGGCGCCTCAACCGTGAGCGCCCCCGCAAACTCCTGCAGGCACGCAAGCGGAATGGTGTTGTCGCTCATGTCGCTGGAGTACTGCGACTTCCCCATGGACTGGAGGTCTCCCATCTGCTCCACCTGCTCCTGCGAGAGGCCCCGCCAGCGGCCTGCCTCGACCTCCGCATAGGCATGGTCGGTTTGGATTGCCACGTACTTGCCATCGGCCACAGGAACGCTAAAACGCAACGCCATCCCGCCCATGGGCACGACGTTGGCCGACGAGCCATCCTTGAGCTGCACCTCATCCGCGATGCCACGCTCCTCTCTGGTCTCGCTGGTTATGAGCACGGACGCAACGGGATAGGTGTCCTGACCCAAGGGATATATGGTATAGGCCGTCTCGCCATCCTGCTCCTCCTTAACTTGGACCTTGTTCGTCCAGTATTCGGGCAGGGCAAGGCTCCAGCTGTTACCCTTGAGCACGGTGGGCTCCTTCGCAGCAGATTCTGCAGACGTCGAAGCCGCATCCGCTGGCGCGGGCGTCGCTGACGCGCTCGCGGCCGCATCCTTGCCCTGCTCGCTCGCGGGCTGTGCGGCCACGCTGTTCTGGCCAGTCGTCGTCGGCCGCTGCAGTGCCACGATCACCAGCACGATGGCAACGCACAGCAGCACCGCAATGGCCACCAACAGCGCCACTTTGTTACGCGACGGCGCAGAGCTCGTCTGCTTGAGCGGAGAGCCACAACTCCCGCAGAACTGCGCATCCTCGGGCACCTCGCTGCCACAATGGTTGCAATAGGGCATACGTCCTCCAAATGAGTCATACGATGGGGACTCGATTCCCCCGTACCGCCTATGATAGTAGCATGGCAACCAGACGCGGGGAGCCGTGGCACCAAGGAGAGCATCCTCCAGTGTCAATTCGAAAGGATGCCAGCATGACGAACCTGTTGTTTGTGGACGTGGACGGGACGCTCCTCACACTCAAGGAGGGTCAACAGTACATTCCGCCCTCAGCCATACGGGCCATGGCGCAGGCGCGCGAGCTCGGCGCGCAGGTGTATTTGTGTACGGGACGCTCGCTTGCCGACGCGCGGTTTATCGCAAACCTCACGAGCGAGGGCCAAAACCTTGCCATCGACGGCATCATTGGCGCCTCGGGTGGCGTGGTGAGCGTGGGCGACAAGATCATCTTTCACCGCACGCTGGGCGCACGTGCGGTCCTCGAGCTTGAGGCCTACCTGCAGGCCCACGACGCACACTACTACCTGGAGTCCAACGAGGGCATCTTCTTTGACCCCGTGTTTATGGAGCATGCCCGACGCACGTGGGGCATCGCGCACCGCACGGACTGGGACACCATTGCCCGACCGCTCGAGGAGGCCAACCGGGCGTCAGTGAACAAGCTCTGCTTTAGGGCCTGGGAGGGCGGTCTCACCTTTGAGGACGTGAGCGCCATGTTTGGGGATCGCTTCTACCTGGTTCCGGCAACGCATGGCGACCAGGCCGTGGTTGGCGGGGAGATATCGTGTCGTGGCGTAAACAAGGCCACGGCCATACGGCTCCTGCTCGACCACCTCGCGCTGCCCCAGGTGCGCACCTTTGGATTTGGCGACAGCTCAAACGACATCGAGATGCTCGATGCCTGCGACGAGGCAATCGTGATGGGCGACGCACGCGAATCGGCCGTGCGCGAACACGCCACCTATGTGACCTCGGCCGTCCTGGATGACGGGCTCGCACGTGCCATGGCGCACTTTGGGCTGTGTCCCGCCATTGGCCTCACCAATGGGCAAATGGTGGTATGGTAGGGATGACCGTCTTAAGAGAGGACCTCACATGAACGCGCAAGACTACACCAACGATCCCTCGGGCTTTGTGCTGCTGTCCGACTACGTGCCCCAAGTCATCCAGGAGATACGCTACTTCTCAACCTACAACTTTGTGGGAGACCGCATCGACGGGTACGAGGAACCGTGCGCAATCATTACGGCCGAGGCGGCGCGCGCCCTCAAGGGCGCCAGCAACGAGCTGGGCGTTATGGGCTTTCGCCTCAAGGTCTTCGACGCATACCGACCCACCCCGGCAGTTAGGCAGTTCGTGTTCTGGGCGCTCGAGGACACCGACGTGCGCATGAAGCCGTACTTCTACCCCACCATCGAGAAGGAAGAGACCATCTCCCTGGGCTACATCGCCAAACAGTCCAGCCACAGCCGAGGCAGCACGGTGGACCTCACCCTGCTCGACATGGCTACGGGCAAGGAGGTGGACATGGGAAGCCCGTTCGACTACTTTGGCGAGCTCTCACATCCCGACTGCCGCGCCGTGACCGACGAGCAGTATGAGAACCGCATGCTCCTGCAGCGCGTGATGGTGCGCAACGGATTCGAGCCCTACGAATGCGAGTGGTGGCACTTCACGCTAAAGGACGAGCCCTACCCCAACACGTACTTCTCGTTCCCGGTCTCCTCGGCCTATCTCAGGCGCGGTCGCTCGGGGGCATAGGGGCTATAGGTCACTGCGCGGGCAAGACTGCCCACGCATGGACAGGTGTATACTCTGTTGTGTGCATATTGGTTTTGAGCATTCGAGGTACCGTAGCACATGGCTCACGACACGAAGAAGCCTTCCAGGTTCTGCCTGCGCATACACACCGTGAGCATTGTGGCGCTTGCCCTTGCCACGGTGCTCGCCGTGGTTGCCATATTCCACATCGTTGCGGTGTTCAACGAGAATGCTAAGGCTACCGCCATCCACCAGCGCTATGAGGATTGCTCCAATGCGGTGGAGGACCTCTTGGACGCGTCCAACTACCTCACCGCCGAGGCACGGCTCTTCGTGCTCACCACCGACCCGGACGCTCTGGACCGCTACGTGCAGGAGATGTCGGTAACCAATCGTCGCGACGAGGCGGTGCGTACGCTCCAAACCCTTACCGGCAACAGCTCGGCCTATGCAAAGCTCTCCAACGCCCTTGAGTCGTCCAACGCGCTCTCGCAACGCGAGCTGCACGCCATCCTCCTTGCCTGTGACGCCATAAACCTCACGCCCCTACCCCCAGTCGTCGCGTCTGCCAAGCTCAACGAGGAGGAGCGTCAGCTGAGTGACGAGGCAAAGCTTCGCCAGGCACAGGAGATCATGCTCGACAACGCCTACCGCAGCGCCAAGGAACGCATAGAGGCCAGCGTGGACTCCTGCACAGACGAGCTTGTAGAGGACGTGCGCAACGAGGAGGAACTCAGCACGCAGCGGCTCAACGGCCTGCTCAACCGGCTCTACCTAGTCACTGCCCTGCTCCTGCTTATTACGGCGCTCTCCGCCTTGGCCAACTACGTCCTGGTGGTGGTGCCCTTGCGCAGGCAGGAGCGACGTATCGTGCACAACGAGCCGCTCGAGGAGGAGGGCGCACAGGAGCTGCGCCAGGTCGCCGCCTCATACAACCTCATGTACGAGGAGCATCACCGGCAGACCCAGGCGCTAAAGATGGAGGCCCAAACCGACGCGCTCACCGGCCTGCTCAACCGCGGGGCATTCGACCGGGTCCTGCAGCGCGAGACAGGCGACGACATGGCGCTGCTGCTCTTGGACGTGGACCTGTTCAAGGACATCAACGACACCTACGGCCACGACGTTGGCGACCGAGTCCTCCAACGGGTCGCGCACACCATTGCGGAACACTTTAGGACCACCGACTACGCCTGCCGCATGGGAGGCGACGAGTTTGCCGTGATCATGACCAAGATGCACGGCGTGGGTCGCCAGATCGTCTCGGCAAAGCTCGACGAGATTGCCCAGCTGCTGGACAATCCATGCGACGACCTCCCTGGCACCACGCTTTCGGTTGGCATAGCCTTTGGCTCTGGCGTGTCCAACGAGACCAGCGTGTACAAGGCCGCCGACATGGCCCTGTACGCGGCAAAGAACAACGGTCGCAACCGCTACGAGTTCTACAAGGAGTAGTTGCGGACTGGAGATGGCTTCCCCGTCCGGTCCGGCAGCTCCTTATTACTGCCCGGGTTGATCGATGTCTACCTGATAGGTGTGGTAGGTGATCACGATCTCCTGGTCGTGAGGATAGGAGGTCTCGGTGGTGAACTCGGTGGTTCCGTTTACGGTGATCTTCTCAACCTCGCCGTCATTGTGGAGCAGACCCACCATGAGGTCCTCGTGAGGCTTGGCGACCACGTTGGTAAATCCCGCCTGGGTGAGCAGGTCCATAACCTCCTGGCAGTCGCGACCCACGAGCTCTTCCGACTCCGCGGGCATGTTTACCAGGTCGGACTGCTTTACCGGATTCTCCTGAGCCGGCTGCCCCTTGCCGCACGCAGGCAGGCACACGCATAGCATTGCCGCAAGAACCACGCTTATCGCATGAAAAACACCAACACGTCTCATTATTATTCCCTCCCGTTTCTCGCCCTATTTTACCCCAGTGGCGACTGTTCTTGGCAATGTGAACCGCAGAAGTGGTAGAATCTGCCTTGCTCTTGCTAAGGCAAGAGTTTTTTTGTTGGTCTAAATGGAAGGAGACCCATGAAAAAGTACATCGCAGAGTTTATTGGAACCATGGTCCTGGTAACCATGGGCTGCGGCACCGCCATGCTCGTTGGCTGCGACGCCGCAAGCGGCAGCGGCTATCTGCTCACTGCCCTTGCGTTTGGCCTGTCCATCGTTGCCATGGCCTACAGCATTGGCAACATCTCCGGATGCCATGTCAATCCCGCTGTCTCGCTCGGCGTCTTTATGAGCGGCGGCATGGACGGCAAGGACCTGGTGGGCTACATCATCTCTCAGGTGCTGGGAGCGCTCGCGGGTGCCCTGCTGCTCCTGGGCATCTTTGGCATGGGCGGCGTGACCGACCTCACGGGCGGCCTTGGCAGCAACGGCCTGGCCGGCGTCAACGGCAACATGTTTGCCGGACTGCTCGTTGAGTGCGTGCTCACCTTCATCTTTGTACTCACCATCCTGGGCGTCACCTCCTCCAAGTTCAACCATGCCCCGCTCGCCGGCCTGGTGATTGGCCTCACCCTCACCTTCGTGCACATCCTGGGCATTGGCCTTACCGGCACCTCCGTCAACCCGGCCCGCAGCTTTGGTCCCGCCCTCGTGGCCGC
>JAUMWN010000075.1:0-249 GCA_030529625.1 Coriobacteriales bacterium | reverse complement strand
GGCCTGCCTGTGGGTCTTGATCGTGGGCCCGCTCGTGGGCGCCGCGCTGGCCGCCATCGTGTACCGCTTCCTCGAGGCTGACGAGGCATAAGGCAACGCAGACGATTCTTTTGGGGACGGGCCCCGCTCACCGCACGTGTGGTGAGCGGGGCCCGTCCTTTTTCTTCCACCACATGTCGTACTCAGGGGACAGTCCCCCGTGTTTGGGGGACACACCTCCGTGGGGGGGGGGCGGGACCCCCCGCCCCA
>JAUMWN010000014.1 GCA_030529625.1 Coriobacteriales bacterium | reverse complement strand
CGAAGATAGAGGACCAAGAGGACTTGGCGGCCCTGCGTGCCGCCATCGCCGAGGATGACGGAACCCGCTACAGCCACGATCAGGTTCTTGCCGAGTTGGGGTTCTAGATGGCGTATCGGGTCGAGTACAGCAAAGCCGCGCTCAAACAGCTCAAGAAGATGGATCGCTTCGATGCGCGACTCATCACCTCGTGGATCGGCAAGAACCTGGAAGGATGCGAAGACCCGCAAGCGCATGGCAAGGGACTGACGGCGAACCGCTCTGGCGAGTGGCGCTATCGCGTTGGGGACTATCGGATACTCTGCGTCATCCAGGATGACGTGCTCTTGATCGAGGTCTTCGCTATCGGCCACAGGAGTGCAATATACAAGTAGGCCGCATTCAATCTTGCAGGCATTTGTCTTGTTCAGATTCTCATAACTGAGGGGTAAGTCGCGGGGAGGGATTCTGTATTTGAACTCACAGGATGATGGCGTTGCGCATCTGTCGAATCGTGGAAGATACACTGTGTATATGTAGTCACTCGAAACCTGCCGAAGGAGACGTACCATGAAATTCGAAGACCTGAAGAACCCCAAGCTCCAGGAGGAGCTGAAAGCAGCGAAATCACCAGAAGAGCTGTTGGCGCTTGCCAAGGAGGAAGGCTACGAGCTAAGTGACGAGACACTCGAAGCCATTTCGGGTGGATGGTGTCCCGGACACTGCGGCAAGGACACTTGCGCAGAATACTGCTCCACGGATGACTGCGGCTTTGTGTAATCTTCGAAGTCGCTTCTCACAACATAAAGGCGCGCGCCCTTCTGGTCATACACGGAAGAGGTCACAAGTTCAAATCTTGTAACGCCCACCAGAAAAACAGCAGGTCAGAA
Organism: Coriobacteriales bacterium; assembly: GCA_030529625.1. Lineage (GTDB taxonomy): Bacteria > Actinomycetota > Coriobacteriia > Coriobacteriales > Atopobiaceae > RUG440. The sequence goes on along the minus strand of JAUMWN010000014.1, from coordinate 39,935 downwards.
TTGGTGTCTGGCCTGTTTTTGTTTCATCTTTCCCTCTCGCGCTACATGACGTTACGCAATTCCTTTCGGTTTAGTACATGGACCACATGACCTTGTGGCCTGTCTCGTCCCCCACGTGGAAAACCCATAGCAATGAAAGAGCCCTCAGTAGTCACCATTCGATGATGTGTGTTCTGAGTTTACCTGCGATTCTACCGTTATTGATGCCACGAATGGCAAGAGTCTATTTTAGACTCTTGCCATTCGTGGCATCAATAACGGTAGAAAGCCAGTTGGCACAGCATTGAGCCTCGACGAATGGCAAGAGATTACGTCGATAGGCACGCTCGCGATGTCACATCCTGCCATACGATGACCTTCCAAAGCCGCCATTCGGCAGCAGGGTGCTCAAAAGCTCCCAGCGGTCACGAGTTAGTGACGTGTCATCAAGCGGTTTGAGGTATTTGCTCACGTTGACGCCAAAAACCCTATGTGCACAGCTCAACACCTGCCTTGAGAGAGCGTCCAAGTGCCTTCCATCGGCCACGTCCTCCTTCGTGACAGGAAAAATGATCTGCCCTTGAGCTGCAAGCTGACGATTCCGCAGGTTGTCATCCAGCACCTTTGCCCTTACCTTGACGAGCTCCTGCTTTAGTGTTTCCCGAGCTTTGCCTTGAGACTGTGCATCTGCACGCGCAAACGCATCCGCACTAAGCATCAGCTTGCCGAGATCGAAGTGTTTTGAGCCGTCGTAGTTTATCCCAACCGGAGCAAAGCCAAATGTCAGATCAGGATAACGGCTCTTGACCCTAACCCAAGAGCCGTCGTCGTCCACATGAACCCGATCGTTGAGCCGCACTGGGCCAAATCCGTAACCGCTTTCTGTGTGCGGCAACGCGTATATGGTGGCGAGCAGCGCCTCGGGCGCACTGACCGCATGGTCGCAAATATAGCGCAGGGCCTCCCGCGCATTGGCTACACCGCGCCTTCCTCCAAAATGGCAAAGGTAGCTCTTCAAGGACTCTGCGCTTGTGGCAGTTGGAATGCCGTCGACGACATCGCCTGCCAACGGCTCGGTCGCAAAGCGAGAAAAATGACCGCACAGCTCATTTCCGAGCATTACCAGCGCAGGCAGCGAGAAGGACTCTGCCATCTGTAAAAACAGCAGCTCAGGACATACCACAGATGCGCGCTCGTCGAGCCACAGGATGGAGCCTGCCGGCAAATCACGTCGAGTGGTGTGCTCTTTAATCATCAATCCACGCATACGTCCACGGTCGGCGGGGACCAGCACGTGCAAGGGATGTAACTGGCTGGGCATTGGCCATTGCCACACGTCCGAGTTAAAGTTCTGCGCATTCCAGCGTTGACCGATCGGCGCGACTGGGCTTGAGAAGGGCGTGGTGTCCATCTGGTGCAGATTGTCTCCTTGGGACCTTAGCGTGCGAATAACATCGAGTGCCGTTTGATGAGAAAGCGTGAGTGCCATTGACTCCTCCTTTCACAATGCGTGTTGAGATAATAATCGAAAGAGAGGAAACTGGCGCGGGAAACCGCAGGTCCGGATCCCTCTGTCATCCCTACGGGCCCGTTATAAGCCTTTGGTCGGCTGTGGATATGTCCGTGCAGTATGTAGCTGACGTGCATCCTTTAGGGGTTGGTGGCACGCATCGCCCAGTATCCGCAGTTCGTCGTATTTGACTTGCGGCATCAGTTGTATGCACATGTCACGCTACGCTCGCCCCAACATGCCATGCGGATGGTGGCAAGCCACCAGGACGCCGTCGACGTCGCGTGGTGTTGGAGCCTCGTGCGCACATCGCTCGCTCGCCTGGGGACAGTGCGTGCGGAAGGGACAGCCAGACGGTGGGTCCAAGGGGCTGGGAATCTCTCCCTCCAGCAGCTCCACGTCGTCGTTGCGTGCGTGGGGGTCGGGCGAGGGAATGGCGTTTATGAGAAAGCGCGTGTAGGGATGCCGCGGCGCGTCAAACACCTCGTTGGTGGGACCCATCTCGCACACGCGACCCAAAAACATCACGCACACGCGATCCGACACGTGTCGAATAACCGAGAGGTCGTGGCTGATAAAGACAAAGGACAGGTTGTTCTTGCGCTGCAACTCGCGGAGCAGGTTGAGGATCTGGGACTGCACCGACACGTCGAGCGCAGACACGGGCTCGTCGCACACGATAACGGAGGGCTCGGCGGCAAGCGCGCGGGCTATGCCAATGCGCTGTCGCTGTCCTCCCGAGAACTGGTGCGGGTAGCGCCACAGGAACTCGGACGGCACGCCCACGTCGCCCATGAGCTCGAGCACGCGTTGGGTCGTGGCCTCCTTCGTGGGGCACATGTGGTGGGTTCGCAACGGCTCGGCTATGAGTTCGCGTACGGTCATGCGGGGGTCCAGGGACGCATAAGGGTCTTGGAACACGAGCTGCAGCTCGCGTCGATGCGCGGCGAATGCGCGGTTCGACATGCCCGTGATGCTCTGCCCGCGAAGGAGCACCTCTCCGCTGGTGGGCGCAAGCAGCCGTATGAGCATGCGAGCGAGCGTGGACTTTCCGCAGCCCGACTCGCCCACGATGCCGAGCGTCTCGCCCTCGAAGAGCTCAAGCGACACGTCCGAAACGGCGTGCACCTTCTTCCCGCGTCCCGCAGCAAACTCCTTGGTGAGGTGTCGGGCCTCGAGTAGCACGCTAGGCATGCGGGCTCCTTCTTCGAGCAGGCATCGGACGGCATGTCCTGGTCCCACGTCCACGAGCTCGGGAGCCACCTCGCGGCAACGCTGCTCGCAACGCTCGCAGCGCAGGGAGAAGCTGCAGCCTGGTGGCAGGTGCAGCAGGTTGGGCACCGTGCCGGGAATGGTTGCCAGCACGTCGCTGCCGTCGCGCAACGAGGTCACCGCGGCGAGCAGCCCCTTGGTGTAGGGATGGGCAGGGCGGTCGAACAGCTCCACGGTTGGTGCCTGCTCAACGACGCGTCCGGCATACATCACGTACACGTAGTCGCAGAGCTGCGCGATCACGCCAAGGTCGTGGCTAATGATGAGCACCGACGTGTCCTCGCCCGCGAGGTTGCGCATGAGGCGAAGGATCTGTGCCTGCACGGTTACGTCGAGCGCGGTCGTGGGCTCGTCGGCAACGAGCAGACGCGGCCTGAGCGCCATGGCCATGGCAATCATCACGCGTTGCCTGAGCCCGCCCGAAAGCTGGTGCGGGTAGCTTCTCATCCGCCTGCGGGCATCCGCGATTCCCACCGCCTCGAGCATGCGCTCCGCCTCGCGCATGGCCTCGTCGTTGCTCGCATCCGTGTGCACCTTGATGGCCTCTGCCACCTGTTTGCCCACGCGCATGAGCGGGTTGAGGCTGGTCATGGGCTCCTGAAAGATCATGGACACCGCAGATCCGCGCACGTCGCACCACTCGTCCTCGGAAAGGCCAAGCAGGTCCTGGCCGTTCAAAAGGACCCGGCCGCCCACCACCCTTCCCGGCGGGCGGAGAAGCCCCATGATGGCGCGGCCGCACACGCTCTTGCCGCAGCCGGACTCGCCCACGATTCCCACGATCTGGCCGGGGCGCACTTCCAGAGACACGTCGTTTGCCGCGCGCACCTCTCCGCGCTCGGTAAAGAAGCTCACCTGGAGATGCTTAACGAGAAGTGTAGGGGTTTCCATGTCGCACCTCACTGGTTTCTCAGATGCGGGTCCAGCACGTCGCGCAGTCCGTCACCCAAAAAGTTGAAGGCAAGTACCACCAGCATGATGCATGCGCTGGGCGCGAGGCTGATCCATGGAGCGTAGTAAAGGAACTGCCTGCCTGCGTTCACCATTTGTCCCCATGACGCGTCGGGAGGTTGCACGCCTAGACCAAGGAAGCTCAGCCCGCTTTCCGACAGGATCGACCCGGGGATGGCGAGCGTAAACAGCACGATGAGTATGGGTAGGCAGTTGGGGAGGATGTGTCGCAGGATCGAGGCGCCGTGCGACACGCCAATCACGCGCGAGGCCTCCATGTACTCGGTCCCCTCGAGGTGCAGCGTCTCGGCGCGTACCACGCGCGCCACAACCGCCCAGTTGAGCATGGAGAGCGCTATAAAGACGTTGAGCAGACCGTCGCCCAGCGTGTACATGATTACCATAACCAGCAGGATGGAGGGAAAGGCAAGCAGTATGTCGGCCAGACGCATGATGATGGTGTCTATCCATCCGCCAAAGTAGCCCGACACGGCACCCAGGGCGGCGCCTATGGCCATGCTCACCAGCGTGGGGACGATGCCAACCAACAGCGAGATGCGCGAGCCAAAGAGCAGCCGCGAGAGCACGTCGCGTCCCGCGTCGTCGGTTCCCAGCAGGTGCTCGGCGCAGGGTGCCATGAGCGCCTGGTCAAGGCGTACCTCGTTGGGATCGTAGGGGGCCAAAAGGCCAGCGCAGATGGCTGCCAGGCCAAACAGGAGGATGACGAGGGCCGATGCGGCCGCAAGGTGGTTTTCGCGCACCATGCGGCCCAGCAGGTCGCGAATCGTCTCGGATTCGCCAATTTGGCTCGCAAGTTCCTCGTCAAGCATCGCGTGGGCGTCTGGGACCTGTGTGTTGGACATGCTAGCGCACCTCCTCTCGCACGCGTGGGTCGAGCACCGCATACAGGGAGTCGGCCACGAGGTTGCCCGCGATCACAATGATGGTGCAAAGCAGCGTGCAGCCCTGGAGCAGGGGGACGTCGCGCTTGGCGATGGCAAGCACCGACAGTCGGCCGATGCCGTTTATGGAGAAGATTGTCTCGGTGATCACGGCACCCGAGAGCAGGCTGGAAAACTGCAGGGCCATGAGGGTGACCACGGGAAGCATCGTGTTGCGCAGCGCGTGATGTAGCAGTATCGCTTTTTGCCTCAGTCCCTTGGCACGCGCCGTGTCGATGTACTCCTGCTGCTTGACCTCAAGCAGAGACGAGCGCACGAGACGCGCGATGCTTCCGGCGGAGCTCCAGCCCAGGGCGATTGCCGGCAATAGGTAGTCGCTCCATTCGCTCACGCCCGCAATGGGCACCCAGTGCAGGTGGTAGGCAAAGACGTACTGCATGATCATCGCGATCATGAACACGGGCATCGACACACCCAGCAGCGACACTCCCATAAACAGCCTGTCGACGATGCTGTTCTTACGCAGCGCCGAGACGACGCCGCACACGATTCCCATTACCCAAGCAAACAGCGCCGACAGGATCGTGAGCACCAGCGTGTTGCCAAAGGCGGTGCCAATGAGTGACGAGACGGGGCGTCCCAGCGCATAGCTCGTGCCAAAGTCCCCTGCGAGGACTCCCTGTATATAGGTGAGGAACTGTATATGGAGGGGCTGGTCGAGCCCGAACTCGTGCGTCATGCGCTCGATGACCGCCTTGTCGGCATGCTCGCCCATCATGGTGGCAATGGGGTCTCCTGGCACGATGCGCAGCAGCACGAATACGGCAAGCGTGACGCCGAGCAACACGACAACGGCTTGCAAGAGGCGTTTTAGGATGGCGCGCATGCCCTCACTTCCCCTCGGTCGTTGCCTGCTCGGCCAAGGTAATGTCCGAGACGTAGAAGTCGCCATATCCGGCCCAGTGGGGCACGAAGTTTGCGACGCGGTCGCTTGTGCAGTAGACCCGCTTCTCCTCGAGCAGGGGAACCCAGGCGCAGTCGTCGATGGCGATCTTCTTCTCCAGATACTGGTACTCCGCCTTGCGCTCGTTGTCGTCGATAATCGACGAGGCCGCCGCAACGCGCTTCATCACCTCAGTGTTGGGGTAGTTCATGCTCCGCTGGGCCGTCCTTTGCGGGCTGCCAAAGAACAGCGCCATGATGTTCGCGGGGTCGTTGTAGTCCAGCAGCCACACCGTCACGAAGGAATCCAGTTCGCTTGCCATGCGCTTTTGCACAAACGCGGCGCTGTCGTAGGGCTTTATGCGAATGGTGATGCCCACCTTTGCGAGGTCCGACTGTATGGCCTCGCACATGAGGCGTGGTTTGCCGTCGTCGGCGACCATGGCGAGGTCGAAGGCCACCTCGCCAGCGGAGTAACCCGCCTCGCACAGGAGGGCGCGGGCGGCGTCGGGGTCGTAGTCGTAGCCCTTGAGGTTTGGATTGGCGCCCCACACACCAGCCGGGATGATGCCATGTTCTGGCGTCGCATCGCCGTAGTAGATGTGGGCGATGATGGATTCCACGTCGATGGCGTGCGCGATCGCCTGACGTACGCGCAGGTCCTTGAGGTAGCGATTGTTCTCGTTCAGGGCAAAGTAGCGGATGCTCGCGGTGGGGGCCGTAACTATGTGGTCGGCATAGTTTGGCTTGTAGTCGTTCTGCACGATGGCACTGTTGAGCGTGCCAAGGTTTATGATGTCGAGCTCGTTGTTCTTGAACATGAGGTTTTGCGTGCTCGCATCGGGAACAATGTGCACGATTGCCTTGCGGACCGAGGGAGGTTCTCCCCAGTAGCGCTCGTTGTAGACGAGGGTGTAGTGGTCGCCGGTCACCCACTCCTCGATTACGTAGGGACCCGACCCAATGGTGTCGGCGGGCTCATGGCCAAAGTAGGCGACCTGCTCCACGGACTTGGCGTCCACGATCGACACAGCGGGCGAGGAAAGCTCTGCCACAAAGCCCACATTGGGCTCTGCGAGTGCAATGGAAAAGTGCGTGTCGTCGGTGATGTGGAAGCCAGCCAGCGAATCGGCCTTGCCGTCCAAGACGTCTTGGCCGCCTTCGACCTCAAGCGGAATGTCGGTGTTCTCGCGGGCTTTTTTGAGCAGGCGCTCGAAGGTGTACTTGACGTCGGCCGAGGTGAGCGGATCTCCGTTGGAGAACACCACGCCGTCGCGCAGCACGAAGTCGAAGTGCCGTGCGTCGTCGGCCATGGTGTGGGACTCGCAGAGGCTGTTTACCACCGTGGCCTCCCCGTCGATGCGCCTGGTCTCGAACAGTCGGTCGAACACGTTGATGGGAACCATGTAGAAGTTCGACGTCTCGGCCACGTCCATGGTTGCGAAGTCCCCGTCGGTTGCCAGATGCACGGTGTGCGGGTCTTCGGCCTTGGTGCGAACGCCGCACGAGGTGAGGGCTCCCGCGCCTAACGCGAGCACAAGCCGCATGGCGTTTCTCCTGGTAATCGTGGGCTGTGCCATAGGGAATCCTAACGCGGAACCATGGGAATCGTGCTGTACTGCAGTCGAGTGCATTTGTCGAGTGCATTACACACCCGGCTCTCAACAGGCACGATGCCCCCAAAAGTGGTACACCACTCTCATATGAGAAAACCCCCAAGATGTACCAGAATCAGGGTTGATTTTGGCACATCTTGGGGGCTGGGAGAGCTCAAAAGTGGTGTACCACTTTTGAGAAGTACCACTTCTCAGAGTCGTCCGCTAAGGCTCGCGACTTGCGCGCCTCGCGGCACCTGGCCTACACCAGCTCGCGCACGTCCACGTAGTCGTAGCCCTCGAAGCTGTCGGCGAGGTTCTTGCAGCACACCTTGCCGTCGTAGCAGTTGACGCCCGAGGCAATAACGTCGCTGGCTGCGACGGCGCCCTCAAGGCCGGCGTTGGCGATCTCCAGACCGTAGCGCAACGTAGCGTTGGTGAGGGCGATGGTGGAGGTGCGAGCCACGGCACCCGGCATGTTGCCCACGCAGTAGTGCACCACGCCGTACTCCAAAAAGATGGGGTCGTCGTGCGTGGTCACGTGGGAGGTCTCGCCGCAGCCGCCTTGGTCGATGGCGACGTCCACGAACACCGCGCCCATCTTCATCTCGGGGAGATACTCACGCTTGAACAGCTTGGGCGTGCTGCCGCCAGGGATGAGTACCGCGCCAATAACCAGGTCGGCGTCCAGGACGGCGCGCTCGATGTTGGCGTCATTGGAGACGAGCGTCTGCACGTGGGAGCCAAACATGTCGTCGAGCTGCTCCAAGCGCTTGAGGCTGATGTCGAGCACCGTAACGTTGGCGCCCATGCCCACGGCGATCTTGCAGGCGTTGGTGCCCACGGTGCCGCCGCCCAGCACCACGACGTTGGCCTTGGGCGTGCCCGGAACGCCGGCGAGCAGTACGCCGCGGCCGCCGTAGGTCCTCTCAAGGTACTTGGCGCCTTCCTGCACGGCGAGGCGGCCGGCGATCTGGCTCATGGGGGCGAGCAGGGGCAGGCTGCCGTCGGTCTCCTGCAGCGTCTCGTATGCCACGGCCTTCACCTTGCCGGCGAGCAGCGCGTCCATCTGCTCCTTGTCCGCGGCGAGATGCAGGTAGGTGTACAGGATGAGGCCATCATGGAACAGCTCGTACTCCTCGGGCAGGGGCTCCTTGACCTTTACCATCATGTCCACGAGCTGCCAAACCTCATGCGCGTCCTCCATGAGGCTGGCTCCGGCGGCTACGTACTCCTCGTCCAAGAAGCCCGACCCCACGCCGGCACCCATCTCAATGTATACGTGATGACCAGCGGCGACGTAGCTCCGTACGTTGTCGGGGGTAAGGCCAACGCGATACTCGTTGTTCTTGATCTCCTTTACGCAACCTACCTTCATGTGCTTCTCCGTTCAGCCGAGTGCTAACACGTGAAGAATATACCGCAGGACCCCATGGCGGCTCATTGCGACCGTGGAGCCGAAACCACACGGCAACGTGTGAGCACGGCACGGCGAGGCTGTACTCAGGGGACTGTCCCAACGCCATTAAGTTAAGATGGTGCGCATGCGGGGCCGTCCCGCGGCGAGGCCGTCCTCACGCCGCGGGCGCAAGACGTGCGCCAGGTTGTCCCGTGGTCCAGCCGACCGCCTCCCTCCTCACGGTCCCGGGGTCGGTTTCGGTGCCTCGCGCCGCGTCGTGGGGCGCGTCGTCGGGGAGCCCCCGCCGGTCAGTGCCTGCCGCACGACTTCGGCGGGGACTTGGGCCTCCTGCGCCGCTCGTGCCGGCGGCCCCTCCTCACGCTGTGCGTGTGGCGCGCGGCGTGGGCCTCCACGTCGTGGGCCACCCGCCTGACCCTGTGCCGCAGCATGTGCATGAACGCCTTGAAGGCGTCGGTGCGGTCGGTCTCGCGCCCGTGCTTGGGCCCGCGCGGCGGCCTCGGGACGCCGGCGACGCCGAGCGAGCAGGCGTCGTAGAGCACCAGGCGGCCCCAGAGCTCCTGGGCGGCGCGGCCGAGGTCGCGCGTCCTGGGGGCGTCCAGCCCGACGACGTGCTTGAGGTGCATGAGGCCGACCTCCTCGCCCCAGCGCATGGCGTAGAGCGCGGCCAGCTCCGCGGCGCCGAGCTCGTCCGCGCCCAGGTCGGTGACCAGGTTGAGCCACCGGTCGCCGGCGGGGTTGGGGTCGCCGTCGCGCTCGGGGAGGCGCAGCCTCACGACGCGCACCTCGAGCCAGTGCTCGGCCCGCGAGCGCGGCGGCAGCACGTCGAGCCCGCGGCCGCCGACGAACTCGCTGTAGAGCCCCGGGAAGCCGGGCAGGGTCCTGGCCGCCAGGCTGCGCGTCCTCACGAGGCAGTGCGCGACGCGCACGTCGAACTCGCCGTCGGGCAGATCCTCGCCGAACAGCTTGGCGACCCAGTCGTCGGAGGCCCTCAGGCAGAACGAGGCGCCGGCCTCGGCCATGTGGCATATCACGTTCCAGCAGCAGAAGTTGCGGTCGGCGAGCCACAGCGGCACCAGGTGCCGCCCGCAGTACAGCCTGTCGACGATCCGGCACAGCGCGCCGGGCTCGTCCTCCTCGGCCCACCCTGGAACACGGCGTCCTCGAAGGTGCGGCGAAGCAGGTCGAAGGCGCAGGTGGCGTGCATCTCCCAGTGGTGGCCCTCCCCGTTGCCGTTCCTCACGCGGCAGCGGGCGCCGCCTGTGCCGGGCAGCAGCTGCCACTCGGTGCCGTCGGCGGCCAGCAGCCTGTAGCGGCCCATGAGCGCGGCCGGCTCGAACCCCGCCAGGAACGAGCGCAGCAGCGCGGGCATCGCCCGGTCGTTGAGCTTCCTCCACTGCTGCGTCAGGGCCGGCCCGCTCGGCGCGGCGCCGTCCCAGCCGAACGTCTTTGCCAGCTCGCCGGCCACCGTGTCGCGCCCCCAGGTCACCAAAAGCAGCAGCAGCCTCGCCAGCCCCAGCTTGCGGTCGCGCGTGAAGTCGCGCCCCGGCGACCTGGCGCACTCCTCCGGCCTCGCCGCAAGCGACTCGACGCAGCCCAGCAGCGTCCGGGCGACGCTCTCCGAAACCCTCATGTCGGCCTCCCCCCGTCGGTTCGTGGCGCCCTGCGATGGGCGCCCCTACTTCGACGGCCTCGGAGAGGCCGAAAACACATTTCGGTTATAATCGCAGGTCATTTAGGCGAACGGTAGGATAGGGCCCGCGGGTGGCGGGGCCACCTGCGGGCCTGTTCGTTCAGGTCGCTTATCTTAATGGCGTTGGGACAGTCCCCCCTGCACAAGGGACGGTCCCCTGTGCACGGATTTGCGAAAAGTGAGGCGAGTTAGACGCGACCCTCGGGCATCTCGTTGAGGTAGGACTCGTCCGAGAGGTATGGCTCGGGGTTGCCCTCCCAAATTACGGCGCCGTCCACGATGAGCTGCTTGAGGCCGCTCATCATGCGGCACACCACGTCAAACGACGGGCGAGAGTGATGCTCGTACTCCGAGATAAAGGTCGTCGAGCAGATGCGGCGGATGGTGGGCAGGTCGCGGCTCTTGGAGTGGATGATGGGGATGAGCTCAATGCCTACCTCGTAGACGTCATCGCGGTCGTCGTCCTCTTCCACATAGGTCATGAGCTGCGCGTGCGTGTACTCCTGCGTCATGTCGTCCTTGGTGTCGAAGGACTCAATAAGACCGTCGTTGAATACGAGCAATACGTTCATGGGGCGCTCCGTTCTCTGGCTTGTTAGCTGAAAAGGTCAGCTCGTACGTTTCAGTATAATGCAATGCAGGACGTGGCGAGAACGGAGAAGGACATGCGTTGCCCTCATTGTGGAAAAGAGCTCGCTGAGCAGGCGCGCTATTGCACCGAGTGCGGCGGGTTGCTGGACGCGCAGGAGACGCCCGCACGCATGCAGCTGCCGGTTCCGGGCACACAGACAGCCGAGCCGGATGCCTTAGTGCCTGCGCAGGACGTCCAGTCGCCTGCGCCCGTGGCAGGCGCGCGCAGGCGGCCGCGCAAGGGCAGGACCACGTTTCTTTTGAGCATGCTCGCACAGGTGCTGGTCGTGGCCTTTGAGGTGGTCGGCGTAATCGTATGCCTGTTGCTGCACGCTGACGAGAGCTACGGGGCAAGCCTTGGCGGCGCAGTGGGGGCGGTCGTTGCCATAGCCCTCATGGGGGGCATTAGCCTGTTTGCCGTGCGCAAGGGCGTGCTTAAGGAGTCGTTGAGGCGGGGATGGTGGTTCTTGGTCGTCAACTGCGGCCTGATGGTGTTCTCCGTGGTCGACTTCGTGCTCGACGACTCGATGACCGTTGCTGATGGCTGGCCGCTGCGCACGCTGGGCCTGTTCGTGCTGTGCCTGGGCATTGGCGTCGCGGAGGAGGGCATGTTCCGCGGTTTGCTGCTGCACGGCATGCTCGATGCCTTTGGCCGCACGCGACGGAGGGTGCATGCGGTAATAATCGTGACGTCAGTGCTCTTTGGGCTGGCCCACATCGACTTTGCGCTGCTGAGCGTGTCGGACCCCATGTCCCTGCTTCAGGCCGTGCTCAAAATCGTGCAGACGGGTCTTTTGGGGTATCTGCTCGCTGTGCTCACCCTGCACACCAAGAGCCTCGTGGGCTGTGCCCTGCTCCACGGGCTGGGGGACTTCGTGCTGATGATCGTCTCCATTGGCCTGTGCGGGGACTCGCTGGACGTCTCGTACGTGGCAAGCGGAAGCGAGGGGGTCGAGACCGCGATCCTGTACGCGGTAATCATCGTCCTGTACATACCATTGGCGGTTATTGGGTATCGTCTGCTGCGCAACATCAACCCACCGCAGTACGGCGCATTCCATCAAGAGTAGGACGCAGGTCCTTCACAAGGCAGACAATGGGGACAGTCCCCCGAGTTCAGCCTCTGGCGAGGCCAAACTCGGAGGACAGTCCCCATTGTCTGCCCCTCTTGGACAGTTCCAAAACCGGCCTAGATTCGCTCGGCAAAGTTGAGATACTCGATGGTTGCCAGGTCGGCGTATGCCTGCGCTGCCGGCCCGTCGTCGTCAGGCGCATACCAGGTGCCGCTGGCGTCCTGGTACCCGGTGAGCGAGAGGGACGGAATCTGCTTCGTGATATCGAGCACCGCCGCTTGGTAGTCGGTTGGGGGCGCGCCAATGAGGTCGAGCATCTGAATGCCCAAAAGATCCACGCTCGTGTCCACCTGCCTACTGGTCTGCTCTCTGCCTGCCACGTCGTAGTTTGCCCAGATGGTGTAGTAGGCCACGTGCTCGCGTCGCGCGTGGACGTCCTCGTCCTCGTTTGCATACCACGTGTCGTTGTAATCCTTGGTAATGCTGGGCTGGTGGTCGCCAAAGAACACCAGCACAACGGGGCGGTCCAGCTCGCGCAGCGCCTCCACGAGTGCCTTGAGGTCCTGATCGGAGCGCTCGATGCACGCAAGGTATTCGTTGAGGTTGTGGTTGGACACCTCGCCTTCGTAGTCCTCAGGCTCATAGTCGCCATAGTACTTGTGGGGGATGTTGTCCTGCTCGTAGGAGCCGTGGTTGGCCATGGTCACGTCAAAGCAGAACAGGGGCTCGTCACTTTGGGAGAGAATATCCAGGATGCGATCGTAGGTGGCGGCATCGCTCACGCCACTGTGGAACACCTCGCTGTGGGGCTCGTTGGGGGTCTGTGTGTCGGTTGAGGGATCGGGCATGCCGCCAAAGTCGTCTGCAAAAAGGATCGTGTCGAAGCCAAACTCGGGATAGACGATGTCGCGCTTCCAGTTGGCCGGGTAGTTGGGGTGCAGGGCGCAGGTGCGATATCCCAGCGCCTTAAAGTAGGCGGAAAGCGCGTCCACGCGCGAAAGGTCGTAGATGGCATAGGGGTACTTTCCCGAGCCAATGAACCCCATCGCATTGCCGGTGAGAAACTCGAACTCCGAGTTGCAGGTGCCGCCGCCATACACCGACACGTTGAGCAGTCCGTTTGCAAGCGCGTCGGTGAGCTCCTCCTTGAGGAAGTGCGGGCCGGTGTAGCCCGCATGCATCTGATCGAAGACGGAGAGGTCCGAGAACGACTCGTTCATGATGGCAATCACCGAGGGCCGTAGGCGTGAGAACTGCTCCTGTGCCTGCCTGTTGTTGGGGTCTTCGGCTGCATCGGACTGGTATGCCCGCGCGTGCTCCTCGGTGAGCTGCTGGGCGCCTTCTGTGGTGTAGCCGTCGGGCTTGTGGATGGGCATGTCCTGCATGACGGCAAAAAAGGAGGGCAAGAATCCCTGCATCTGGTAGTAGTCCAAGGTGTACCAATACTCCATGGTAACGCCATACACGTCTGTGTAGCTGGGCACAAGAACCAGGACGCAGAGCAGGCCGAGCGATGCTGCGCCACCTGCCAGATTGCGTGCGAGCGTGTGGCCGCCGCTTTTGGCCTCTTTCGGGCGAACGAGCGAGAGCACGGCGATGGCGGCTGCCGTGCAGGCGACGCCCACCAACACGTGCTCGTCCAGGGCAAACACGTACTCGTTAGACACAGCCGCGGCGGTTCCCAGCGCAAAGAGGTCGGTGGGAAGAATCGCCGCGGCCTTAAAGCGCTTGATAAAGTACTGCGCCAGACCAATAAAAAAGAGCAGTGCGACAGGTATCACACAGGCGCCGGTATGGCGCTGTGCGAGCAAGTAGCAGCCAAGCAGCAAAAGCCCAGCAAACAGCATCTCGAGCCAGAAGTGGCTGGGGCCACCAAAGGGGAGTCGGGCGTTGAACGGCGCCTCTATGGCAAAGAGCACGAACACGAGCAGGACGAGCACCAGGCCCACGCGCATGGCCAGTTGTGCCCGCGCGCCTTGTTGGCCTTCGAGCTGCCAGACGTCGTCGCGTCGCTGTGCCAGCACGCCTGAGGCAGCGATGCCGGCACAGCTCAGCGTTCCCATGTACCAAAGCGTCTCGCCCTCAACGAGGCCCATAAGGCCCCATACCGTGAGAAAGCAGAGCATGAGGGCGGAAGGCAGGACCCAGACCCACGATGAGACGGGCACAGGGTTGCCGAACGACGTGCGGCTGCGCGCATACCAGGCGCACAGCGCGACCTCGGCAACGAGTGCCACAAGGGGAATGAGCCCAAACGAACAACCCATACCTGCAGGTTACCTCCCGGGAATCATGCGTGCGCGGAATACGCCGTTTATGCCGCAGATGCGATCGATCACGGAGTCATCCCACGGGCCGCTCGTCTCGAGCAGCGTGGTGGCTACCTCGCCCCTGCGCTTGTTGGCCATGTTCTCGATGTTGAGCTTGGTGTCGGTGAGAATCTGGGAGAAGCTGCCAATCATGTTGGGCACGTTGCGGTGCAGCACCACGATGCGCTCGTCGGTCTCGATGGGACCAAGGTCCACGTCGCCAAAGTTCACCGAGTTGGTGATGTTGCCGCTCAGCAGGTAGTCGCGCAGCTCCGAGATGGCCATGGCTGCGCAGTTGTCCTCGGCCTCCACGGTGGAGGCGCCAAGGTGTGACGTGACTATGGTGTTGGGCATGTGCGTGGTGAGGGGGTTCGCGAAGTCCGTGACGTAGCGGGACACATGGCCCGAGGTGAGCGCGTCTGCCATGGCCTTCTCGTCCACCAGGATGTCGCGCGCGAAGTTGAGTACCACGACGCCGCGCTTCATCTGCGCGATTTGGTCGCGGCCAATCATGTTGCGCGTCTTGTCGCTTGCCGGGACGTGGATGGTAACGAAGTCGGCCTGCGAGAAGATGTCGCCCAGGTTGCGCACGGCGTGCACGTGACGGTCCAGGCTCCAAGCGTACTTTACCGAGAGGTACGGGTCGTAGCCCAGCACGTGCATGCCCAGGCTGCGGCCGGTGTTGGCCACCATGGCGCCAATGGCACCCAGGCCAATCACGCCCAGGGTCTTGCCGGCCAGCTCGGTCCCGCCAAACTGGGCCTTGGCCTTCTCGGCCGCGGTGGCGATGTCGGGGGTGTCGGCGTGCTCGGCCACCCAGCGGGTGCTGCCCAAGATGTCTCGAGACGCCAGGAGCATGCCCGCGATCACCATCTCCTTTACGCCGTTGGCGTTGGCGCCAGGCGTGTTGAACACCACGATACCGCGGTTGGTGCACTCGTCGATGGGGATGTTGTTAACACCTGCTCCGGCACGGGCGATGGCCAGCAGGTCCTGCGGGAGCTCCACGTCGTGCATGTTGGCGCTGCGCACCATAACGGCCTCGGCGTCTTCCAGGCCCTGTGCCGGCGCGAACGTGCCAAAGAGCTGATCCACGCCCGCCTGGGAGATGCGGTTCATGCAGTGAACTCGGTACATGGCAGTTCCTTTCTGGCTAAGCAAACTTCCCGTGGATCACGCGCACGCGATAGATGCCGTCCACGTCCATGAGGGTGCTCTCTATTGAGTCGTCAATCACGCCCGAGAGGTCCAGGAGCGAGTAGGCGTTGTCGCCCATGCTCTTGTCGGTCATGTTCTCGATGTTTACCCCTGCCGCGGAGATGGCCGAGGTGATTTGGCCAATCACACCCGGCACGTTCTTGTGGAACACCGCAAGGCGCATGGGAGTGGTGATGGGCCCAAGGTCCACGGTGCCATAGTTCACGGAGTTGGTGATGTTGCCGTTCTCCAGATAGTCGCGGATCTCGTTGGCGGCCATAATGGCGCAGTTGTCCTCTGCCTCCTTGGTCGAGGCGCCCAGGTGCGGCGTTACGATGGCGCGGGGCATTTGCGTGGAGTTGGCGTTGGCAAAGTCAGTCATGTAGTGCGAAACATGTCCCTCCTGCAGCGCCTCGGCCATGGCCCGCTCGTCCACAAGCACGTCGCGCGCGTAGTTGAGGACCACCACGTCGTCCTTCATGGCCGCGATGGCCTTGCGGCTAATAATGCCGCGCGTGGCGTCGGTGGCCGGGATGTGGATGGTAATGTAGTCGGCGTTGGCCCAAATGTCCTTGAGGTCGTTAACGTGACGCACGTGTCGATCCA
Source organism: Coriobacteriales bacterium (assembly GCA_030529625.1). Classification (GTDB taxonomy): domain Bacteria; phylum Actinomycetota; class Coriobacteriia; order Coriobacteriales; family Atopobiaceae; genus RUG440. The sequence goes on along the minus strand of JAUMWN010000014.1, from coordinate 23,859 downwards.
GGCTCCAGGCGTACTTAACCGAAAGGTACGGGTCGTAGCCCATAACGTGCATGCCCAGGCTGCGGCCGGCGTTGGCCACCATGGCACCGATGGCGCCCAGGCCAATCACGCCCAGGGTCTTGCCGGCCAGCTCGGTCCCGGCAAAGCGGTTCTTGGCCTTCTCGGCGAGCACGCCCACCTGGGGGTCGTCGGAGTGGCGGTTGACCCATTCGATGCCGCCCCTAATGTCGCGTGCCGCCAGCAGCATGCCGGCAATCACCAGCTCCTTTACGCCGTTGGCGTTGGCGCCGGGCGTGTTAAAGACCACGACGCCCTGCTCGGCGCAGCGCTCCAGGGGGATGTTGTTTACGCCGGCGCCGGCACGGGCGATGGCAAGCAGCTTGTTGGAGAAGTCCATCTCGTGCAAGTTGGCGCTTCTTACCAATATGGCATCGGCCTGGGAGGCGTTGTCGGTGAGCGCGAACTGCTCACCAAGGGCATCGGTGCCCACCTTGGCGATGTTGTTTATGCAGTGAACCCTATACATAAGAATCTCCTCGAGCTTTGGGTACGTTGCATGAGGCATCTTAGCAGTAACGTGCGATTTCTTTATTACGCCTGCAGAATTTGGGGATATCCCCACAGTTTCCCGGTCCAATGCCGTGCTCGGGGGACAGTCCCCCGGGCACAGGGGACAGTCCCCCAAGCACGGAATCGACTGCGCCGGGCACGTGGAGAATGCGTTTGTGCACAAAAGCGTGACGCTTGCACGGCGTGCCATGGGGTAAGGTATTGAGAGATACGCAACGAACTGGATGGGGGTTTCCTCATGTCGAATTACCGGACAGGCAATCCGGACGGAGGACAGGGCGCAGATCCAAGTCGAGACGAGCTGTTCGACGCCCATCTCGACGACGTCTCGTCGTTTTGGACGTCGAGCGACGTTGTGCCCACGCCCGTAAGGCGCGAGAACGTGTATTTGGGTGCAGATGTCGAGTACCCGCGATTCATGCTCTCCAGGCGCATGCGTCATGCGCTCATCGTGGGCGTGCCGGTGCTGTGCGTGCTGCTCGTGGTTCTCATGCTGGGCCTTTCGGTGTCTTCGGTGGTTGGCCAGGCAAAGGCCGCCAAGGAGTCGGCGACGGGCATGCTTCAAGGCATGAAGTCGGGTGACGAGGATGCTGTGGGAAAGAGCGTCTCCAACCTCGCCAAGGCTACCGGGACCATGTGCTACGAGGCCGAGTCGCCAATATGGGAGTTTGCGAGCTGCACGCCGTTTGTGGGTGCTGATGTGGCAAACGTCCGCGAGTTGGTGCACGTGGCCGACGACGTCGTTACCAACGGTCTGGAGCCCATATCCAAGAAGCTGGCCGGCGTCTCCATGAGCAGTTTTATGAGCGATGGTGAGATAAACGCGGAAAGCCTGCAAAACGCCGTGTTGCTCCTCGGCGAACTCGCTCCCTCGCTCAAGCGTGCGAGCGAGTCGTTCGACGAGATGCAGCCCGGCTCGATTCGTCAGCTCAACGATGCCATCACGCAGGGCGACTCCATTCTGGAGACCGTGGTAAACGTGGCCGACAACGCTGACGTGCTCGCCGAGCACATCCCCGACATGCTTGGCGCCAACGGTGAGCCGCGCAACTATCTGGTGCTGGCCCAGAGCAACGCGGAGCTGCGCTCGGTTGGCGGCTTCCCCGGCTCGTGGGGTCGCCTCGTCCTGGACAACGGCAAGCTCGAGCTGGGCGACTTTGCCAGCCCCCAAAACGTTCGCCAGGAGGTGGACATCGCCAAGGACGAGCAGTCCATCTACAACACCGACTCCGTGGACATGGTCACTTCGGTGGGCACCAACCCCAACTACCCGCGTGTCGCCGAGGTCGTGTCTCAGATTTACGCGCTCGAGCAGGAAGGTTATGGCGACGGCTACCTCATGGTGGACGGCATCATCGCGGTGGACCCCATCTTCCTAGGCGAGATCCTCAAGCTCACGGGTGGCTCGGTGGACGTAGAGGGCGTCCATGTTGACGGCAACAACGCCGCGGAGTTCATCCTCTCGCGCGTGTACTGGGACCTGCCTGTGGCCAAGCAGGACGCCATGTTTGCGGCAATTGCCCAACTGGCCTTCTCGGAGCTCACGCATGGTCTGGGCAAGATCGACCTCTCCGACTTTGGCAACATGATAGGGACGGGCGCCGCCAACCGCGACCTGATGGTGTGGTTCCGCGACGTGGACGAGCAGGAGGTCATCCAAACGCTGGGGCTCTCGGGTGCGCTCAAGAAGGATCCGGTCGAGCCGTACACGGGCGTGTACTTTAACGACTTCACCTGGTCCAAGATCGACTGGTACCTCAACTCCTACACCGACTTTGGCACTCCGGTGGAAAACGCGGATGGGACCAAGACCTACCACGTAACTACCACGCTGGAGAACCACCTCACCGACCAGCTGGCCAAGGATGCCCCCGACTACGTGGTGGGTTCCAAGGACAACAGCCTGATTAAGCAGCGTGGCGAGATGCTCACCTATGTGCTGGTGTACGCGCCGGTGGAGAGTAAGCTGGAAAACGTGAAGATCGACGACGAGAACAAGATGATCTACTCCAAGACGTTTAATACCGGCAACACCGACGGCCACGAGATGGCCTCCGGCCTCACGCGCCTCAAGCCGGGCGAGTCCCTGCACATTACCTACGACGTTACGGTTCCGGCCGAGGCCGAGGAGTACATGCAGCTCGACACCACGCCCACGCCGCAGCATATTGCCGGCTGGAAACCGTTCTAGCGCCAGGCTCACAGTCGTACTCAGGGGCCAGTCCCCTGTGCTCAGGGGACAGTCCCCTGTGCACGGGGGACTGTCGCTTGAGCACAACTCCTGGGGTCCCTAACACCAACGAGTGCTTCTCGTCAAGTATTTCTCCGGGGACGGAATTGTTGAGATTGGCAGTATGAATTGGTCTCGCTTGGGGTAATATATCCCCCGTGGTTATTCAGGCCACAGGTATGGCGCGCAAGCGCAGCGTTTTGCCCTGCGGGGCTAAAGAAAGAAAGGCACGAAATGGCTCAGGGTACTGTTAAGTGGTTCAACGGCGACAAGGGCTACGGCTTCATCTCTCGCGAGGACGGCGACGACCTGTTCGTCCACTTCAGCGAGATCCAAATGGACGGCTACAAGACGCTCGACGAGGGACAGGCAGTCGAGTTTGACATCACGAACGGCCAGAACGGCAAGCTCCAGGCTTCCAACGTGCGCAAGATCTAGTCGTACGCACAATAGGCTGTGAAGGGGGACGGTGTATCGCGCCGTCCTCTTTTTTGTGCCCGCAGGTGGACGATACCGGACGCTTACTCGGCCAGGTCGCGCCAGTCGTCCAGCCAGAGGTCGGCTGTGGCACGCAGGGTTCCAACGGGTTGGCTGGCGTCGTTTGCGCGCACGCCGCAGGCAGTCATCCCTGCGCGCTGCGCGGCACGCAGAGCGGGCGCGATGTCCTCAAACACTATGCACATGTGCGGATCGACTCCAAGCCTGCGCGCCGCTTCCAAATAGATGTCGGGGTGGTTCTTGCTCCGCGACACCTCGGACCCATACACGCGCTCGCAAAAGAGCTCCCGCACGTTTACGTGCTCCATGGAATCCAATACTGAGGCCGTGTTGGTCGTGGCGAGGGCACAGGGTACCCCATGGGCCCGAAGCCGAAGCAGATACTCCCGGGCACCAGGACGCAGGGTAACGCTCGTCTTGTATAGGCGCTCGCTGGCGTTTCTCCATTCTGCGCATACGTCCTCCACAGACTCGGCAAGCCCGTATCGGTCGATGGTGTATCGTGCGCCGTCAGCAAACCCAAGCGTCGCCAGACGCTGCGCGTAGTCTGGGTCGCACACCATGCCGCGCCGTTGGAAGAACTGCCGGTCGACCTCATGCCACAAGGCCGCGGTGTCTGCCAGCGTGCCGTCAAAGTCAAAGATCGCGGCACTCATGTTGTGAGGGTGCAAGGGCCGCAAGGCCAAACTGCTTGTGTCCACTTTTGCTCCTTCGGTGCGAAACCGATAAAAGAGCGTATCATACCAACGGCACAGAATACGACATCGTGGAGGAGAGCATGCAAGACGTGGAGCAGATGGTGCAGGATGCCCGTGCGTTTGTGGAGGACGTGTGGGAGGATGTGGTGTCCGACATCGACTATCTGGTGCAGGTGGAAAGTGTCGAGGACACCTCATGCGCTCAGGACGGAATGCCCTTTGGCCCTGGCCCGCACGAGGCGCTTACACGCGCGCTTGCCTTGGCTCAGCGCCTGGGCCTCACAACCACCAATCTAGATGGCTACATCGGCTTTGGCGACCTTGCAGGTGTCGATGAGCGCCACGTGGCAACCATCGGCCATGTGGACATCGTCCCGGTGGGCACGGGCTGGGACTTCGACCCGCTGCGCGTGACGCGCAAGGGTGGTTATCTGCTTGGTCGTGGTGTTCTCGATGACAAGGGCCCGCTGGTCCTGTCGCTGTATGCCGCGCACTACTTTGCAAGGAGGCAGGAGGCTCATGCGGAGCGGCCGCCGCTCACATTGCGCTGCATCGTGGGGTGCAACGAGGAAACGGGCATGCAGGACGTGGAACAGTACCTCCGGCACTATCCGCAGCCGGCATTCTGCTTTACTCCCGATGCATGCTTTCCGCTCATATGCGGTGAGAAGGGACATGCCACGGCGGCCGTAGCCTCGCCTGCCGTTCCCGCACCTGAGACGCGCGTCGTGTCGCTTGAGGGCGGGACGGTTTCCAACGCCGTGCCCGGCCAGGCCAGCGCGCTGGTGCGAGCCGCATGCATGCCACCATCGTGTGATGGCATAGCGGTGGAGGAGGTCGAGGAAGGCCGTCTGTATAGGCTGCGCGCGCAGGGCATTGGTGGACATGCCTCGATGCCCGAGGGGACAAGAAACGCCATCGGCATGCTGGTGTGCCACTTACTCGACCACAACCTGTGTGGCGAGCCAGAGCGCGACTTCCTGGAGTTCGAGCGCCGCCTGTTGGCAGACGCCCATGGAACGGGCATTGGCGTGTCCACGAGTGACGACGCGTTTGGTCCGCTCACGTGCGTTGGCGGTACCGTGGGCACCGAGGAGCGCGACGGGCAGGTGCGCATGCGCCAAACCATCGACATGCGCTTTCCCACGAGCACGACGGGCGGGCGCCTACGCAACCTCGTGGAGGCGACCGCCACAGAGCATGGCTGTGAGCTGGTGGATTGGGATGCCGTCGAGCCCTTCTACCAGTCGCCCGACTTGCCGGAGGTGCGTGTGCTCGTGGACACGTACAACCACGTGACGGGGCGCGACGACGCTCCCATCACCATTGGCGGGGGAACGTATGCCCGCCACTTTGACAAGGCCGTCGCGTTTGGCCCCGACGACCCCACCTGTCCCGCACCGAGCTGGGTGGGGCAGGAGCATGGGCCCAACGAGGGTGTCTCGGAGGCTGAGCTCAAGCGTGCCCTGGTCATCTACATCGTCGCGATCCAGCGCCTCATGGACGTGCTGGCCTAGCATCCGCCTGCACTGGGGGGACAGTCCCCCCAGTGCAGATTTATTCGTCCGGCTCCCGCTCGATTGACTGGCGCATGCAGCGGATCACGTCGTCTCCGGTGAGCTGCTCTAGGACGCGTAGGAGCTCGCTGGCAACGGGGAACACCTCTGCGTCCACCGACGCGGCCGCGCACTCGTACAGGGCATAGGACGTGTGCTCGGTGGGTGCAAAGGGGATGTGGTGCTGCTCGAGCGTCTGCTCGATCTTGTCAGCGTCCATGTCCTGGTCAAAGGGCATGCCGTGGGCGATGAGCATCTGGCACTCCGCGGCGATGAGCGGGGCAAGCGGTGCAAAGACGCGCGCACTCTGCAGGTAGCACGCCTGGCAGGCCGCAAACTCGTCGCGCATAAACTGGATGGCGGCCATGCGGTAATAGGCCATGCCTATGGATTGGGGCGTAAAGGACACCTCCAGCAGGCTGACGAGCTGCTCCGCGGCCCCGTCCAGATCCCCCAGCTGCTCCAGGCATGCCACCATGCCCAGATGCGCGACGGGGGAGAGCGGGGCAACGCTCAGGGCGCGTTGCGCATGGGCCTGGGCGTCTTGCAGCAAACCCTCGGAAGGCTCCTGGGAGCCAACGATAAGCGCCGAGGCAAACAGATGTGCCATCACGTACGCATCGGGCACGAGCATCACGCTGCGGCCGTCCCCGCGGTGCATCCTGTTGTAGAGGCAGCGCTCGGCAAAGCTGTCAAAGCTGCGGCAGGCAATCACCTTGGTGTCGTCGTACCAGCCGCTCTGGTCTATGCGCCTGAGCTCGGCCTGCAGCAGCGAGAGCGCCTCGCGGTGCTCACCGGCCTGGGCAAGGCTTTGGGCACGCTCGACCGTGCGGCTCAGCACGTCACCGTGCATGAGCTCGTCGCGCACCGCGTGCTCGTCGGCGGGGTCTACCTTGCCGTCCACGATCTTGCCAACGAGCCGCTCGGTGGCGTCGAGAACCGAGAAATCCGACGTCGCGTGTGCCACGTCTAGGATGGCCCGCACGCTCTGCTCTGCCGAGCTCGCCCGCTGCGAGCCCTCGAGCCTGCTCAGGATGCTGTCGGCAGCAACCGATCGCGGCAGCTCTTCGTGGATGATGAGGTCGGACACGCGGTTGGCGCCCAGCATGAGCGTGGCCTGGGTGTTGAGCGAGCGCTCGCTCAGGTGCCACAGGTCGTGGCGCATGTGCGGGCAGAAGCGCTCGTCCTCTAGGTAGAAGCACGGCTCGGTGGGCAGCAGACCGTCCACGTCGTCGACGGAGGGCGCACCAAAGTCGGCGAGCACTTGCACGGGATCGCCGATGGCATCCAGGCGCAAGCGCGAGAACGCCCGTCGGTCAAAGCAAACGGAATAGCGGCACACATGGCGTGAGGGCGTTTCCTCCACGCACGAGACCCATACGCGCCTGATGCGCGAGTTGGCGCGAAACGCGCTGGCGGCAAGCAGAATGCCAATGCTTGCGGCATAGCGTGACGCCTCTCGCGAGCGCATTTGGGAGGTGGTGGGTACGATGCCAAGGTCCTGGGCAAACGTAGAGCGTGGGAACACCAGGGGCGGCACGTACGTGGTCTGTATGGCTACGTCGCCTGCGGACACGTTGCTGCGAAATGAGGCCTCCAGGCGATAGGGGACCTGGGCGCCCTCTATGGCCTCGGCTATGGATTGGCGTAGCGACCACTCGCCCAGGGCCTGCGGGCCATGGCTCGACTGCCACGGCATGGCCAGGTATCCCCAGTCTGCCGTCTCCACGTCGGGTGCCTGCGAACACACCGAGCGCAGGATTCGCGCCTGCAGGCGGTACAGGTCCTCCAGGTTCGCCGTGGCGGTGTCGTGGTAGTAGCGAGAGGCGAAGAGTGCCATGTTGAGCGCCGCCTCTATGCGCAGCGCCGTGAGGTAGGAGGCATAGGTTATCTTGCCGGGCGGACAGCGCAGGTAGAACAGTTGGCTGTGCCGGGGCCACACCATTCGCACCTCGCCGAGCTCCTCGTCTGCATCGAGCAGGCCCGACTCTTCGAGCTGCTTGGCTAGGTACTGCTCAAACGCACTGGGGGAGGCGTCGCCATCGCTCGCGCCTTGCGTCGACCGGACGAAGTCGCGGAGAAACTCCAGCGGCTCGTCGCTGGTGAGGACGTCCAGACGAAACGCATCGAACGAGAAGACGGGTTGCTGCGTGCCGGCGGGCTCGGGCGCATGGTCGCTCGGGGCGGAAGCCTCTCGTGCGGTGCTCACATCGAGCGTCGCGTGCGCCTTGTCGCTTGCACCTGCGCGCTCTGGCTCACTGCCGGTGACCGTTTGCCCGCTTGCGTCTGTGGCCGCGGGCTCTTGCATGGATTCGGACACCGGATCGGGCGCGTGGGTCTCCTGCGCCGGCTGTCCGTCTTGTTCCAGTTCCCGCTCCTGCATCGAGACGGTGGAGTCGGCCATGGCCGCGTGTCGTCGCTCCTCCTCCTGGCGCCTTTGCAGCTTGGCAGTATGGTGCATCATCACGAGGGACGAGATCGCGGCTCCAATGCCACAGACGACAACCGACTCGAGCACGCCCATAAGACAGGCCCCCACGATTGCCACAACAATCACGAGGATGGCAAGCAGGGTCCTGGCCCTGTCCATGCGCAGTGAATCGCGGGTGTCCCTTGGTCTCATACGGTCAGCCTATCGTCCCTCCCGATGCCGCGATGTCCTCCGGCGCGATCTGCTCGGGCCACACGGCGCCCTCGGGCATGGTCCCGGTGCCCGAGCACACCTCCTCGGGGATGTCGCCCGCGGCGCGCAGCAGCTCCGACACCGTCACCAGCTCGTAGCCGTCCTCCTGGAGGCGCTCGATCACCTTGGGCAGCGCCTCCACGTCCTGGGAGCGGTCCCCGCCCCCGTCGTGCATGAGCAGGATGGAGCCGGGCCTCACGCCCGCGAGCAGGTTCTCCACGATGGCGTCGGCGCCGGGCAGCCGCCAGTCCTGGGAGTCGCCGCTCCAGCGCACGGCGGCCGTGATGGTGCCGCCCGAGGCCAGCCAGCTGCGCTCGGTGAAGTCGCCGTAGGGCGGCCTCAGGTGCGTGGTGGCCACGCCGCAGGCGCCCTCGATTACGGCCGCCGACCGCTCGATCTCGTCTCGCACCGTGGCGTCGGGGACCGAGGTGAGCTGGTTGTGGGCCATGGTGTGGTTGGCCAGCTGGTGGCCGGCCCCCACCACGCGCTGCGCAAGCTCGGGGTACTGCTCCACGCTGTCGCCCAGGCAGAAGAAGGTGGCCCGGGCGCCGTGCTCGGCCAGTATGTCCAGGTACTGCTCGGTGTAGGGGTCGGCCGGGCCGTCGTCGAAGGTGAGGGCCACGTACGGGTGGTCCTCGTCGAGCTCGATTCTGCGGCAGGTGACAATGCAGTCCTGCGCCTCCTTGGTCACAACGTCGGCCTTCTCGCCCGAGATGCGGCCTTCGCGGTGCTCGAGCGTGCCCTCCTGTGCCCATTGCGAGACGTACTGTATGTCGTAGCCGTTGCCCTCCATCCTCAGGTAGGGCTCGATGGTCTCGGTAACGATGTCGCAGTCCTCCAGGCGGTCCTTGCCGTCGGAGAAGGTGATGGACTCGCTGCCCTGCACGTGGTACGCGTCAATCTCGTCCTGCGAGAGGTCCTTTCCGTTGAGCTGTGCGGAGAACGCATAGCCGTTGTGGGCGATGATGAGGTTGCCCGAGACGGTTACGTAGTCGCCGGGATTTACCACGATGCCCTGGTTGTCCATGACCTCCTTGAGCGTGGAGCCCACCGGCACCTCAGCGGACTTACCGTTAATGGTCACGGCGACGGACTGTTTGGGCCACCGTGCAATTACCAGGACAACCACCAGCACCAGGATTGCTATGGGGATGGCAGGAAATGGCTTGATGGGGAACCTGCGCTTGTGTGAGTTGCCTGAGTCGTCCAGCTTGGGCAGGGACGTGTCCGTACCCACGAGCGTGGCCCGCTGGGGTTTGGGGCGCTGCGCGTAGGGGCCCTCCTGGTCGCCTCGAATGGGGGAGGACGCTCCGCCCGTCTCGTCCACATGGCCTAACGCCTGCTGGCCGCCATAGACCGCGTCGCGGGCGGACTGGATGGTCCGGCTCCTGCGCGGCGCGCTAAAGCCAGGCTTTTGCTTTGGCGTGTCCGCCGAGCGGGGGTAGCCGTGGACCGGGATGGGGTCGGCCGCCTCGTATGGGTTGTACGACTGGCTGTCCTCGTGCGATGCCGTGGGCTCTTCGTCGTGTTGCGTGTCGGTCATGGGTGTTTGCTCCTCAAAGCCTGGATATACGTATTATGCCCAATTGACGGTTGGGAAGTCGCGTCGTGCGCAAACCGCATGCAATCGGGCGGTTTATTGGTGTTGCTCGAGGTAGGTGTCGAGGTAGCCATCCGGCGCGATCTGCTCGGGCCACACGGCGCCCTCGGGCATGGTCCCGGTGCCCGAGCACACCTCCTCGGGGATGTCGCCCGCGGCGCGCAGCAGCTCCGACACCGTCACCAGCTCGTAGCCGTCCTCCTGGAGGCGCTCGATCACCTTGGGCAGCGCCTCCACGTCCTGGGAGCGGTCCCCGCCCCCGTCGTGCATGAGCAGGATGGAGCCGGGCCTCACGCCCGCGAGCAGGTTCTCCACGATGGCGTCGGCGCCGGGCAGCCGCCAGTCCTGGGAGTCGCCGCTCCAGCGCACGGCGGCCGTGATGGTGCCGCCCGAGGCCAGCCAGCTGCGCTCGGTGAAGTCGCCGTAGGGCGGCCTCAGGTGCGTGGTGGCCACGCCGCAGGCGCCCTCGATTACGGCCGCCGACCGCTCGATCTCGTCTCGCACCGTGGCGTCGGGGACCGAGGTGAGCTGGTTGTGGGCCATGGTGTGGTTGGCCAGCTGGTGGCCGGCCCCCACCACGCGCTGCGCAAGCTCGGGGTACTGCTCCACGCTGTCGCCCAGGCAGAAGAAGGTGGCCCGGGCGCCGTGCTCGGCCAGTATGTCCAGGTACTGCTCGGTGTAGGGGTCGGCCGGGCCGTCGTCGAAGGTGAGGGCCACGTACGGGTGGTCCTCGTCGAGCAAAAGGTCGGTGCGCGTTACGATGCAGGGAACGGGCTCCTCGGCAACGACCTGCGTCTGCTCGCCCGACTCCTTGCCCGTGCGGTGCTCGAGCGTGCCGGAGCGTCCCCATTGCGAGATGTAGGACACCGTGGTGCCCGTGCCGTAGAATGCCAGCTCGGGCAGGATGGGCTCGGTGGTGGTCTCGTAGTCCTCCACAACGTTAGCGCCGTCAGAGAACTCCAACTGCTCGTCGCCCTGCACGCAGTAGGCCTCGCCGTCCTGGGGAGAGAGCTCCTGGTCGTTTACCTTGAGGGAGAACGCATGTCCCTCTCCCGCACGAAGCACGCGGTCGTTTACCGACACCACGTCGCCGGGTGTCGTTTGCACGTGCTTGTCCTCAAAGACCTCCGTGGCGGTCGAGCCAATGCGCACGTGTGTCTGCTTCCCGTTTACCGTAATGCTCACGGGTCGGTTGATCCAGTACAGCAGGGCACCAAGCACCACGATGGCGGCAAGGATGGAGGTGCTCATAACCAAGTACCACCTCTGGCGCTGCGTGCGCGGGGGGCGTCGGTTTGGCTTGAGCGGATGCTTTGCCGTGTCTCTGGGTGTTGCGGTCTGCCGCATGGAGTGCTCCGTGGGTGTGACGTTTTTGCTTCGATGAACAGATAATACTACGACACGAGCGGCCGTGTGCACAAAATGGACGGAGAAAACCATGGGCAGTGAGATGGCGGCCCGTTTCGTGATACTATTGATTCCAATGAAATCAGGAGGTTGCTATGCCAACGCTTATGAGCACAAAGATGACGAGCGGTGGTCAGACCACCGTCCCCAAGGAGATTCGCACCTCCTTGGGCATCGATGCGGATTCCCGTGTCTACTGGACGCTGGACGGAACGCGGGCAATACTCACTGCCGAGCCGGTGCTACCCAACGAGGTCGCCTCCGAGGACGAATTCTGGCGGGGGATTGAGCTGGCCATGCGCGACGTGCGCAGCGGCAGTCTCAGGGATGCGGCAGAAGTCTCCGAGGACATCAGGAAGAGGCTCGGCATTGCGTGAGCTTGGCGTGAGGGCTACCGACCTCTTCTCTCGGGACCTCGAAAATGCGGCGGCGTACTACCTGCAACGGGCGGGTGAGAGAAGCGCCTCCCGGTTCCTCTCCTCGTTCGATGAGTTCTGTCACTTGGTGGCGGTGTTTCCTGGGTATGGCGCGCTTGTCGGTGACACGGAGCTGAGATGGCGCAAGCTGGGCGCGTTCGTTGCAATCTATTACGAAGACAAAGAGGCTGGGGAGGTCATCCTGCTCAGGCTTTACTATATCTCGTCTGATTGGAGGCATCTGGCCTTGGGTATTGCTCTGCCTGTCGATGCTCCTGGGGAATAGGGCATGAGCGAAGAGTCAGTTGCCCGTCTACTTGAGGTTACGGTCCTGTTCTCGCCAACGAACTTGAGGCAGTTATAGTCTCTCGTTGCTCTACCCAATCAGTCCTTCCTTCGGGCCAATCTGTAGAACGTCTATAAAGCGCCGTGGGTCGCCTTGTGTTGTGGCACAATGTGCCACTAGGACTGTTGCGAGGGGAGTTTGCAATGCGAAAGCTCATAGAGCAAATACTCAAGTTTGGCGTGGTGGGCTTTATTGCCTTTGGCATAGACTACGGCCTTCTCATGTTGCTCTCGCAGGTGATTGGCATGAATCCGGTGCCCTCGGCGGCCATCTCGTTTATCGTGTCGCTCACCTTTAACTATCTTGCGTCCATGCGCTTTGTGTTCACACATCGCGACGACATGTCAAGGACACGGGAGTTCGTGATCTTCCTGGTCCTCTCGGCCGTTGGTCTTGGCATCAATGAGCTCATCATGTGGGCCGGTGTGGCGCTTTTGGGCATCAGCGCGCTTGCGGTGACAGCGGTAAAGGTGTTTGCGACTGCAGTCGTTATGGTATGGAACTTCGTGAGCCGAAAGAAGTGGCTGGACGCCGGCGACGGCGAGTGACGCACGTCTCATCTGCGCTGGTGGGACTGTCCCCCAGTGCAGATGGCTACCTGCCTCTGCGGCTCTCGCGCATGATGTCCAGGAACAGCCACACGCCCAGGATAAAGGCCACCACAAAGCCCACGAATCCCATGATGGGGATGCCAAACAGAAGGGGCTTCATGCCCGCAAAGTAGATTACCGAGGAGCCAATGAACAGTCCCGCGATCACGATGCCCAGGGTGAGGCGGTCGAAGGCGTGGGAGAAGTCGGCGATGGGGTCCTTGGATCCGGGGATGTCCATGTTTACCCGCAGTTGACCGCGCGTGAGCATGTCCATGGCAAGGGGGGCCTGCGACGCAGCGCGCAGCAGGCCGTGTGACGCGAGTCGCATCTCGCGTGTGTATTGCTCCACCTCGCGTCGTCCCTCGTCGAGCGGGGAGATGTCCGACGCGATGTGCAGGGCAATAATGTGCACGATGCTCTCGTCGGCCAGCAAGTCGTCCACCGTTCCCTCAAGCGTTACCAGCGAGCGTGCGAGCATGGTGACCGACCCGGGCAGCTCTATGCCGCTGCGGCGTGCCAGCGTGATTATGGCGTTGAGGAACTGCGAGAGGTCGAGGTCGGCGAGCGTGGCGGTGCCAAAGTCCTGCACCACGGCATCAAGGTCCGAGAGGAGCTGGGCGTGGTCCACTGTGGCGTCCGTCGCCACCGAGAAGCGCAGCAGGCCATCCTTGAGGCGCGGCGTATCCAGGTCGCCAACGGCAAACACCATGTCGGCAAGAGCGCGCCGGTCGTGTGCCGAGAGCCTGCCCATGAGGCCCAGGTCCAGGTAGACGATTTTGCCGTCGGAAATGACAACGTTGCCGGGGTGGGGGTCGGCGTGGAAGAACCCGTCATCGAGCATCTGGCTCGCATAGTTGTCCACGAGCTTGACGCCAATCTCCTTGAGGTCGTAGCCGTCCTCAACCAGCGTGTGGGTGCGCGAGATGGGCGTGCCCTCTATGTACTCCATCACCACCACGTGTCGGGTGCACAGTCCGGGATAGGGCTTGGGGCACGTGACAAATGCGCACTCAGCGTTGTTGCGCCTGAACTCCGCCAGGGCGCGTGCCTCGACTATAAAGTCGGTCTCCTCCCTAAACGACTGCCACAGCTCCTCGACCACCGACTTGACGTCGAGCACCTGGTCGCTGCCCATAACGCGTTTGGCGTGACGGGCCAGGGAGCGCATGATCTGTATGTCCTGCGCCATCACGGCGCGCACGTTGGGTCGCTGGACCTTTATGGCAACGGGCTCGCCAGTAACCAGGCGGGCCCGATGCACCTGGGCGACCGAGGCAGAACCCAGTGGCTTCTCTTCGATCACGCTAAAGATTTGCTCTAACTCTACGTCGTATTCCGCGCGCAGCGTGTCGAGCACGACCTCGAGCGACATGGGAGTGACCTCGGTGCGCAGCTTTGCGAGCTCGTCGCAAAACGACTTGGGAAGGATCTCCGATCGCATGGACAGAATCTGTCCCGCCTTCACGAACGTGGGTCCCAACTCCTCGAGCAGGCTTCTGAGCGTGCGCGGGGTGAGGCCATGCAGGATGTCGTACTTGCGCACGATGGAGATAATCTCCAAGATGCGGGCATAGCGAGACCGTCGCGAGAGCGCGTAGTCCGGACTGCTCCCAGGGCGTCCGCCCATGAGCCCAATCGTTTCCTCGCGCCCCCGCGTTCGCTGAGCATCAAAGTCAGTGGTATACAGACGATCGACCTCGGCGTCGAGGCCGATCTCTGCTGCCAGCTGCTCGGTGCTGTTGTCCCTTTGCCCGTCTTGGCTGGACACTCGTCCTCGTTACTCCTCTGTGGCCTCTGCCTCGTCGTCTGTAGCCTCCGCGTCGGCCTCGGGGGTCTCCTCGACCTCCTCGACCTCAGACTCCACGGTCGTAGCCTGCTCGTTGATCTCGGTTGCCATGGCGGCTACCTTTTGCACGTAGGCCTCGCGCTCCTCCGGCGTCATGCTTGCCATGCGGGAGCGCAGAAATGCGTCCTGCGTGTCGCTGGCCGCCTGGGTGGCCTTGCGCGTGAGCTCCTCGTTGAGCACCTTGCCCTGCTCCACCGTGAGCTCGCCCTTCTTGACCAGCTCGTCAATGATCTGCTGGGACTTCTCGGCTCCTGCGGCAATGGCGCCTACGCCAACAAGAAACACTTTGCGAGCGCCCTCGCCCAAATCGAATCCTGCCATGATTGGACCCCTTTCTTGGTCTGCCAATGCCTTGCGCCTTGTGCGCTTTGATAGTTGTACCCCAGTATGCGCCGTTCAATTCCCTTTGCCCAACAAAACTTCGGCAAGCTGGCCAACTGTGTCCACCACGCGGCAGGCCCCGGCTGCGCTGAGCTCCGCGTAGTCGCCCGTTCCCCCATAGGTCACGCCTACGCAGGGAACGCCGCAGGCCGCAGCACCCTCCACGTCGTGGTGCCGGTCTCCCACCATCACCGCCTCGTCGGCGGTTGCGCCTGCATGAGCGAGCACCAGGGCAATGGTCTGCTCCTTGGTAAACGGCTTGTCGGAGGGCTTTCCCTGCGCAAGATGGAGCACGTCGCGTATGCCCTCGTCTGCAAGCGCCCGGTCTAGGACGCTCTGGAGCTTGGAGGTGGCCACGCACACCGTTTTGCCCTGGCTCCTGAGGTCCTGCAACAGCTGCGCGATGCCGTCAAAGAGCGGCCACGCCTCCAGGCCAAGCGTCGCATACATGCTGCGGTAGTCGCTGGTAACGGCGTCTGCCTCCTCCGCGGACAGGCCATACACCTGCGAGAAGGCCTGGGGAAACGGCGGACCGATGAGCCGCGAGACGTCGCCCAGCTCGTCGCGGGCGATCCCGTGTCGCAGCAGCGCCCGCGTGGCCGTTTGGATGATCGCGTCCTTGGTGTTGGCGAGCGTGCCGTCAAAGTCGAACAGCACCACGCGTCGCTCATGGATGTCGCACATCTCGCACTCCGTGTTCTCTTCGTCCCTCACCCGTGCGTGGGGGACTGTCCCCCGCGTTTGGGGGACACACCTCCCGTGCTGGGGGGACAGTCCCCCGTGCACAGGGGACTGTCCCTCCAGTACATCTAGGATAGCGCATGGCGGTCGACGGGCGTGATCTTTGTGCCGCGGACCAAGAACGCCTGCTCGGCAAGCCTCATCATGGGTGCGTCGCTCATGCTGTCGGAGTAGAACGCAGCCGGGGTCGTGTGCGGATAGGCCTCGCCAAAGGCGCGCACCTTCTCCTCCCCGCGCATGTTGGGTCCCAAAAACGCGCCGGTGGCGGGGTCCACGTTCGTGGCGATAAGGCTTACGCCCAGCTCGTCGCACAGTGGCTGCAAGAGGAACTGCGGCGATGCCGAGATAACCAGGTCGCCCGCATCGCGCTGCTCCAGGTACCACTCCTGCAGCCGACCGCGGTGCGTCTGCCAAAAGCTGGCAACCATGCGGCTGGCCTCCACGCGCGACAGCAGTCGGCGCATGAACCGCTCCTTAAAATCCTGCCGCGCGAGCCGGTGCAGCGCGAACTGCACGCAGTCCACGCCGTTTGCGGGAACCTGGGCCAACATGCGGGGGTTGTGGCGCAGGCAATGCAAGTAGAAGTCCTTGGTGCTGTCGCCGCGATAGATCGTGCCGTCAAAGTCGTAGACGTTCATGCGGTGCCTGCCTTTTGTGTGGGCGCTACATGCGAATGAGCGCGACGTCGGACAGCGTATGCAGCACCGGGATGCTCACCACGGTGAGCACGGCAAAGAGCACGATAAGAAACACCACGTACAGCATAAGCCTGCGCTCGTGATAGAGCTTCTCGGGTGCCTGCACGGCCGAGTCCTTTTGGAAGGCGAGGTTAAAGTACATCACGTACAGGCCACACAAAAAGGGCATGGCGATCACGTACTCGATGTGCCACTTCACCAGGAACACGCCGAGCAAAAACACGCTGAACATGGCGTAGAACAGCGAGGAGTCCAAGAGCGACCGCTCGGTGTAGCGCGCGAAGCTCTTGCGGTACAGCCCGGCGGTCTTGGGATCGCCAATGGCGCGGTACTCGCTAAAGCGCTTGATGGCCATGAGGTAGGCACCGGCCATCCAGTAGCCGATTACCGCCGAGGTGGGCGGTAGCGTGCCCACCACGATGGCGAACCAGCCAATGAGCAGGCGCAGTGCGTTGTTGAGTGACTCGGAGAGGACGTCCAGGTAGGGGATGTCCTTGGTGCGGATGGGCTTTACATTGTAGAGCAGGCCCATAACCCACAGTGTGGCCACTACCACGAAGCAAGGGACGTTGACGAGCCATGCCGTGCCCATCCCCAGCACCGAGAGTGTGGCCCATTCGGCATAGACCACGACGGGGTTGAGGCCCTGGGCGACAGCGGGACGGTGCTTCTTCACCGGGTGGAACCGGTCGAAGTCGCGGTCGAGCCACTCGTTGATCACGTAGTTGGCCGAAGCAATCAGCGACGTTGCCAAGAGCACCAGCACGATTTGCCGCGTGGCAGGGGGAAGGGGCATGTTCACGTTGCCAACCAGCAGGCCCAGCACGACGCCGGGGAGGATAAACAGCTGCTTTATCCAATGGTCGGGACGGGCGATGTGGATGTAGGGGGCAATGCCCGCCCCCCGCTTGTGCCCGTCTGTGTTCTTCTGCTCGCTCGTAGTCACATCATTCCTTGCAGTTGAGGTGTAGTGATTGAATTATAGGGATGTTGTCCAATCGCCCTGTGAGAGAATGGCGCATGCACACAATTCTGCGTAATTGCCAGGCTTCGTGTTACGTTGTGAGAAGGGAAGTGACGGGTGTTGCAAAACGGTACGAGGATGAGAGTCGTGGTCGCCTGCATCGTGGCCTGCGGACTCGCCACCATTTACTGCTTTGTGGTGCTCGGCTACGACAGTTGGGACCTTGCCGGGCACTGGCGCATCTGCAAGTACTCCCTCATGGGCATCGATCCGTTCCCACTCATTGGCAAGCCCGCGGCCATCGAGGCCGTGGGGGCGATTCCCAAGGGTTTCTCAACGGCACCATGGTCGCTTGTGCTGGGAAGCGCGCTGTATGGCGCCATGCTTCCCATGGAGGTGGCCAGGGTGTACGTGGTTGCCTTGCACGTGGTCGCGCTGGCGGTACTAGCATACATCGTGCACAGTCGCCGGGCCCGGTGGGGGCTGCAGCGCGCCGACGCCACGCTGGCGCTCCTGCTCGTGGTGGTGCACTTTAGCCTCATGTACTCCCTGCGTTACGGCAACACGGGTGGTGCCCTGTGCATCTTCCTCATCCAAGCCATGCTCATAGCCGACGACCATCCGTGGCTGGCGGGCATACTGGTCGCGTTTGCCATGACCAAGCCGCAAATAGCGGTACCCATTTGTGGCGTGATGCTGCTCAACGGCAAGTTTCGCACGATCGCACTCGCGGCGGCAATCGACCTCGTGTCCTGGGGCTGTGCCTCGGTACTCACGGGTACCCCTGCGCTGGGACTACTGTCCGAGATGGGACAGTATGGCGTGATGGTAAACAAGCAGTACCTAGGTCTGCTTAGCCCCCTGCACTTCGCAGGCGTTGCTCCCAGCACAATACTTGCGGCAAACGTGGGCATTGGCGTCGTGTTTACCGTCGCGCTGTGGCTGCTGGTGCGCTCCCGCCCGTGTCGCTTCAAGGGGCTTTTAACTTACGTGCCCGCCTGTGCCGCGTCGGTGGTGTGGATTTACAAGAACGGGACAGACTTTCTTATCCTGTGCGTGTGCGCGTTCTTCTTTTACTATCTGTTCGCGCACGTGGAGCGCACGCCTGCTCGTTCGCTCGTGGCGCTGCTGGGCATGGTGCTCATGGAGACGTCGCGCATCCTGGTGGGTGTGTTTACCTACACGCACGCCCGCGACCTGTTTATGGTGGACGTGATCAAGAGCGTTGAGGGCTTTGCGGTGCTGGCGTTTGTAGCGTACCTGGTGATTCGCTGGACGCGCGTCGCGCGGGTGGAGCAGGACGTCGCGCGCATGGAACAGGCTACGTGCAGCGCGGAATGATCACCGTGATCGCGGAGTAGGCAAACAAAAGCACGTAGGTGCCCGCGCAGATCAGCGGCACGGCTCGCGCACGCGCGTCGAGCTGGTCCTGATGCGTGCGGTGTCCCGAGAGCATCTCGAATCCCCCCACCACAAACACGAGGAAGGGAATGAGCCCTGAGGCGAAGTATCGGCCCTGTGCCTGGTAGTCTATTGCCCACGAGTAGAAGGCTGCCATCCAAAAGGCAAAGAGCATCAGGCACACGAACACGCCGTACACAAACCCGCTTCCCGCCCGGCGCTCTTGCAGGGCAAAGGGAATGCCGGCAATCGCCCCGATGGCAAAGAACAGGTAGTACAGCCGCAGTGTGGTTGCCCCCAGGGGTATGTCCAGGTACCCAAACACGCCGACGGCGCTCCGTATGCTGTCCAGCAGCCACGATCCGCCTTCGTTCCCAAATACCATGAGCAGGAAGGGCCTCCCGCGGGTCTGTGGCGTTTGGTGGACGCTGGGCTTGAGCTCGTCTACGGCGTTTTGCTCTGCGAGTTCGCGCGATGCTTCCATACCAAACAGGTCGCCGTCGTGGACGAACACGTTTCTCACAAAGAACCAACCGCCCACGGCCATGGCAACCAGGAACACGACGCAGGCGCCACGCAGGGCGCGAGGCAGCCAAGTACCGTCCTTGCCACGCAGCTTCCTGCTGGTGTGGAAGAACACCACGATTGAGGCAAGTATGTAGCCGTAGGCAAAGTAGTAGCTGATGGCGCAGAGCCCCACGGCACATCCCAGAAACACCTTGCTACGAAGGTCCCACTCGCGCTCGATGCCTACGAGCCACGCGTCGATGGTGGCCGCCGTCGCAAACACCATAAAGGCGTCGTTGTTGAGATATGAGGCCCAAAAGGCGAACTGGGGAAGCAGCCCGCAACAGATGGCCAGAAGGTAGGGGGAGAGGGGATTGCAAAACAGGCGCTTGCCAATGCGTTCGCACAAAAGCACCGTTCCGCACGCACTCACCACGCTCGCCAGTCGCACGGCGCGAATGAGCCAGAGTTCGCTGGTGGTAAAGAGCGAGGCGACCTTCATAAACAGTAGACCCACCAAAGAAGAGCCGTAGGGCTCAAAGGCATACGACGTCCCCCACAGCTCGTGCACGATCTGCGGCTCGTTTCCAATGGGCAGGTGGCCGTGCTCCAGAATGAAAAAGGGAACGGGGAGCCGCATGGCCTCGTCGGGAGCCATCTCCACCGGTAGCGTCCACGACCACGCGACGTACACCACAAGGCACACCGCCGGTATCACCAGATCGACGGGCGAGAAGGCAGGCTTGGGGTTTTGTATGCGCATCCGCCCATCCTTGGTGGGCTACCAACGGCTTGCCATTATCCCATTTTGGCCATCCGTTTGGGACGGGGCACCTTTGGGACATGGAGGGCCGTGTGCCAAAGGTGCCCCTTCCCAAACGGATGGCCCTATGCACAATCATGCTCGATCGGGACATGCTCCATTGTGTGTAGCGTGGGTGAATGCGGGACATGGTGGGTGCCGTTAGGTATGATTACGGTTGCAACGCTTGCCAAGGAGGCATTATGCGCATAGAGCCCATTACCTGTTTTCGGCCCGATCCACACCACGTGCAGGACTTCGCCGCTCTTCCCTACGACGTGTTCACCAACGAGGAAGCCAGGCGCTACGTGGAGGACCACCCTCGCACGTTCCTGGCCATCGACCGGCCCGAGACTGGCTTTGACGAGGGGCAGAATCCCTACGCTCCCGAGGTCTATGCCCACGCGCAGCAGGTGCTGCGCGACCGGCAGCTCGACCAGACGCTCGTGCGAGACGAGCACCCCTGCTATTATCTGTACGAGCAAACCAGCGGCTCGCACCGGCAGATGGGCATTCTGGGCTCCATAGCCTGCGACGACTACCTGGACGGTACGCTCCGACGTCACGAGCTCACCCTGCCTGCCAAGGAGGCCGACCGGGTGCGCCACATCACCACGGTGCGCGCGCAGACGGGTCCCGTGTTCGTGGCGTATCGCGACAACATGGCCATCAACGTTATTCTGGACGCCGCCCGTGCGGCCGACCCCATCTACGACTTCGTGAGTGACGACGGCGTGCGCCAGCGCGTGTGGCGCATTGCCCGCGAGGTTGCCGTGGAGTCGCTGGGTGTGGTGTTTGCCACCATCGGCGAGGCATACATTGCCGACGGCCACCATCGTGCGGCCGCCGCGGTACGCATTTGCCAGGATCGACGCGAGCAGGGCAAGCAGAATGATCCCGCCGAATACTTCCTGGCGGCGCTCTTCCCGGCGAGCCAACTGCGTATCCTTCCCTACGATCGCGTGGTGAGCGAGGTGGGTGCACTTACCGAGCAAGAGCTAATCGACGGACTGGCGGCGCGGGGCTTTGCGTGCGGAGAGCCGAGCGTCCAGGCGGTCGAGCCTGCCCAAAAGGGCTGCTTTGGCCTCTTCGCATTTGGCTCGTGGCGTCTGTTGCGCTGGGAGGGGGAGACGACGGAGGATCCCGTTGCCAACCTGGATGTCTCGGTGCTGCAAAACGAGGTGCTCGACCCGCTGCTGGGCATTCGCGACCCGCGTACCGACGAGCGCATCTCCTTTGTGGGTGGCGCCGAAGTCACAGAGCTCGAGTCGCTTGCAGGCCAAGGCGGCATTGCCGTGAGGATGTATCCCACCTCAATGGACGAGGTGATGTCGGTTGCAGACGCGGGCGAGCTCATGCCGCCCAAGTCCACCTGGTTCGACCCCAAGCTCCTCAGCGGCCTGGCCATTCGCCGCATCTGGTAGCGACCTGTGCTGGGGGGACAGTCCCCCCCAGCACAGGTCGCCGTGTTAGGCGTCGGTGGCGAGGCGTACGACCTCGTAGGCGCCGTCGTAAATGCCGGCGCGCTTGGCGCATACGATGTTGTCGCACATAAAGGCGATCAGCTCACGGTCGTATTGGAACGAGTCGATCATGGCGAGCACCTCGCTCGTGTCGTCGATCTCGTACGTGCCGTCGCCTACCTCGGCCGCTCTGATGGCACCCCATGCCTCGTGTCCGCCTACGCGATGGATCATGAGCTTGGGGACGGGATAGAAGCTGAACTCGCTCGGCTTGGTTACCAACACGTCGCTGCAGCGCATGAGCAGGTTGGACGAGTACACAGCCGAGAAGATATTCTCGTCACAGAACGCGTGGATGCCGCATGCGTCGCCCTCAAGCGCGTCCTCGGCCAGCCGTGCGGTCTGCGCGAAGTCGCCAAAGTGGCAGGTGGCGTTCTCCTGCAGCTCCGGCACGTCCTTGCACAGCGCGTCCCACACACCCCGATGGTCGCCAACGTTAACGAACAGCGTAGCCTGGTCGGTGCGCACGTAGGGGAGCAGACGATTGATGATGGCGGCAAACAGGTCCTGCTGCGCGCCGGCGCCTCCCACCGAGATGAGCCAGCGTACGGGTCCGCCGCCAAGCAGGCGCCTCTTTCGGGCCGTGCAGTCCTGCTCGATGTTACAGACGAGCTCGTGGTCCACGTAGTGGCCCGTGTACTGCAGGCTCCCCAGCGGCATGGGATTGAGATCGCGAGAGGCGTCCATGCCACGCAGTTGGTGGTAGCCCAGGTATGCGGAAGGCGTCTGCACGGTGTGCAGCGAGCCCTCCGCCAGGTGCAGTGCCATGGGCCAGTTGTCGGGAATGGCGTTCACCACATGCGTGAGGCCTGCGTGCACAGCCGCCTGTGATGGCCATACGTGCGTGCCTACAAAGGGCACGTCGGCAGGCAAGTCGGCAAAAAGCGGCACGCAGAGTTCGGCGTTTTTCTGGTCCGCCGCGTTGTAGGAGAGCTTGCGGAACCCTTCCGAGTTGAGCGGCTCCCAATACAGGCGATTGAACAGGCCACTCTTTTGAGAAAGGCGCGAACCAAGGGAGTAGAGCTCGTTTTGCGACGCGATCATCTGGGAGCCTGTGGCCTGCTCGAACGAGGCGAGGTCGAACCAATAGGGGGTGTATCCCATGGCATGGGCCGCAGATGCCATGGCCATGGATATGCGGTAGTGACCAAACCCCATGCGAATGTTGCCCACCACCACGGGCTTTCCTGCCGCACCCGCCACCGTGCGCGAGGTTGTGGTGTCGCATGCATGCCGGCGCGCGTCTTGGGCAAGGTCGAGCGGTGCGTCCTCGTGTGCCATCACCAGGTTGCGTACGCCTAGGCGCTCGCCAATCACGGGCAACTCCTCGGCACGCAGGTGATAGGTCGCGCATGCGTCGTCGCCAAACCGCTTGGCAAAGCGCCTCTTGCTGGCGCACGCTTTTTTGTACGTGCGCTCGTCGATCTGGTTTCCAAAGATACTGCTCGCCCGGTCCTGTGTGCCGTCCATCGCTGTTCCCCCTTGCATCGCGCCGCATTGTTTGATAGTCTGTCTATCAAGTTGATAGACAGACTATCAGATGTGGGAACACAAGGTCAAGCGATGACACGGGACACATGGGATTTGGTGGGAGACGAGGCGGTGCGGGCCAAGGGGCCAGGCGCGGTTGCAGACGACCGAGTGGTTGCGTGCGCGGCCGAGCTGTTCCTGCGCGAGGGCATCGAGCCGGTAAAGATGGCCGACATCGCCAATGCCGCAGGGGTGGGCGTTGCCACGGTGTATCGGCACTTCTCAACCAAGTCGCGCGTGGCGGTGGCTGCGGCAACGCTGTTGTGGGAGCGGTTCAACGCTCAAATCGCAGAGCTGGTGGAGTCACCTGAGTTTCTTGCGCTCGATGGCCTGGGTCGTTTGCGCTCCCTGTTGGAGCGCTACCGCGACGCGTACTGCATGCACGCCGACTTCGTCGCGTTTTTGAGCGCGTTCGACCACATGGTGGTTACCCAGGGCGTGTCCACCGATGAGTTGGCATCGTATGGCAGCTACGTGGACTCGTTCTATTCTATATTCGAGGATGCCTATCGCCTGGGGCGCGCGGATGGGTCCATTGCGCGCGAGGTGGAGTTTAGGCCGTTCTATTTGGCTTTGGCCCATGCGCTCATGGGTGTGGCGCAAAAGATGCAGCAAGGGGAGGTCATCCCCTCGGATGACTTTTCTCAAGGATTTACGGAACTGCAGTGCCTCATAGACATGGCACTGTGGTCCCTGTCAAGCAAGGCGCCCGCGGCGAGCGCGGGCGCGCAGTAGGGGGGATGTGGCTCGATGACGGAGAGGAAACTGGCGGACGGCAGGATCATGAGGAACTTTGCCATTGGACAGCTTGGCTGGGCCATGCTGTCGGGCGTGGTGTCCAACTGGCTGCTCTACTTCTACATGCCCAG
>JAUMWN010000013.1:25255-40810 GCA_030529625.1 Coriobacteriales bacterium | reverse complement strand
GTACCCGACAGAGGCTCCTTATGGCTGCTGTCTCCCGACCCTGACCAGGTTCGGAACATGCCGTCACCCGAACCCATCGAGCGCACTCATGTTGGCATAGTATAACCAATCGCCTTTTGGTGTGCAAGGGCAAAGATTCCCTGTGGGAAAAGCCGTGCTGGGGGGGACAGTCCCCCAGCACGGCCCGCCATCTCCTATTGGTAGTGCAGGCTTTCCACGGGGTCAAGCTTTGCGGCACGGCGTGCGGGATACCAGCCAAAGACCACGCCGGTCACCACGCAGATGCCCGTGGCGAGCAACACGGTTCCCACGTCAATGACTGGCGTTACCGCCATGGTGCTGCCCTCGCCCATAAAGGCGTCGGCCACCAGCCCGGTGAGCGCAAAGGACCCCACGTACCCCAACACGATGCCAATGAGGCCGCCAGTCACGCACAGGCAGATGCTCTCCAGCATAAACTGCCTCGTGATGTCTGCGCGGCGCGCCCCCAGCGCCTTGCGCAGGCCAATCTCTCGAATGCGCTCCGTTACGTTGGTGAGCATCATGTTCATGATGCCAATACCGCCTACGAGTAGCGAGACGCCGGCGACGGCAGTCATGAGCAGGGAGAAGGAGGCCATGGTGGCGTTTACCGAGTCGATCATGGACTTCATGGAGTACACGTAGATGCTGTCGTCGCGCTGCTCCTCCCCTATGTTGTAGGTGAGCGCAAGGTAGTCTTGGGTACGTCTCACCACCTCGTCCATGTTTGACCCCTCGTGCGCAAAGCCCATGATCTGGCCCACGGACCGGCTGCCGTTGATGCGCGTGGCCATAGTGGAGAAGGGCATGAATCCGTTTATCGACTCCTCGCCGTCCATGGGCACAGACCCTGCAGTCTGCTCCACCACGCCCACGATAGTGCATTCGTCGTTGCCCACCCGCACGGTCTTGCCTACCACCTTGGCGTCGGCACTGCCAAACAACACGCGCACCGACTCCGTGTCCAGGATTATGAGCATGGCGCCTGCGCGCTCCTCGGCATCCGTAAAGGGACGCCCGTCCACGAACTTCGTTCCCAGCGCGTCAAAGTACTGCGGCTTCACGCCCGTGAGGTTTCCCGACGCCTTCTTTTGGCCCGTGGTGACCGACGCACTGCCGTAGCTGCTGGCAACGACCAGGTCGTAGTCCGTGAGGTCACGCGACATTTTGTCCACGTCGTCGTAGGTTATCTCGTGGTCGGTCCAAACGTTTATGTACACGAGCTGTGCCTGCGAGAGGCCAAGCTCCCCCACCAGCGCTCGATTGATGCCGCCGATGAGCGCTGTCATGGCAATCACGGCCGCGATGCCAATGACAATGCCCAGCACCGTGAGCGCACTGCGTCCGCGGTTGGCGTCGAGCGCGCTCCAGGTTTCCTGCGCAAGGTCGCGTGCCCTCATGTGTGCCCCCTTCCCGCACCGAGCCCCGGTCGAGCGGCGACGGCAGCCTCCACCAGCGCGCGCTCCTCCTCGTCGGTAAGCAGCTTGCCGTCTCGAATGTGTACCGTGCGGTTGGCCCATGCACTCACCTCGGGATCGTGGGTGATGAGCACGATGGTCTTGCCCTCGTCGCGCAGCCGGGCAAAGGTCTTGAGCACCATCTCGCTCGTGGCCGAGTCCAAGTTGCCCGTAGGCTCGTCCGCCAGAATGAGCGCAGGGTCGTTTACCAGCGCCCGTGCGATGGCCACGCGCTGCATCTGACCGCCCGAGAGCTCGTTGGAGCGATGGTCGTAGTACTCGGCGGGAAGGCTCACGGCACGAAGTGCGCGCACCGCACGCTCCACGCGCTCGGCCGGAGGCACGTCTCCGTACACCAACGGCAGCTGCACGTTGCGCATGACGGTCGCACGCGGCAGCAGGTTGAAGCTCTGGAACACGAACCCCAAACGCAGGGCGCGCAGCTCGGCCAGCTCGTCGTCATCAAGCTGCGAGACGTCAATGCCCTCAAGCCGATAGGTACCCGAGGTGGGTCGGTCCAAGCAGCCCAGGATGTTCATGAGCGTGGACTTGCCCGACCCAGAGGGTCCCATCACGCATAGGAACTCACCGCGCTCCACCGCAAGCGACACGCCACGCAGGGCATGGGTATACCCCGCGGCAGACTCGTAGATGCGGTGCACCCCACGCACGTCCAACACGCTTGCCATGGCTAGCCCATCCCCTCGGCACTTTGAGGCATGCTTGCCTCCGCACCAGCGACCTCCGCACCGCCCAGCAGCACCATGTCGCCGTCTGCGAGCTCACCTTTTACGGCAGCCTCGGAGCTGTTCTTTTGGATCACGGTCACCGGCACGTCGCGCGTTTGACCCGTCTCCTGGTCCTCGACTACGGTGACGTACTGCTCGGCCCCCTCCTCGCCATTGAGGGCCGACGTGGGCACGATGAGCGCGTTGGGCACGTTTTGGGTCGTGATGGTTACGGTTGCCGTCATGCCAGGCTTGAGCTGCTCGTCTGGCTTTGGAATGAGCAGGTCCACGGCATAGGTAACCACACCACCGCTTCCGCCACCCTCTGTGCCGGCACCCGAGCTCGATGCGCTCGACGCGATGCGCTGCACCGTGGCGTCAAGCGACACGCCAGGCAGCGCCGCAAAGGTCGCCGTGGCCTTCTGACCCTCCTGAATCGTGGAGATGTCCACCTCGTTCACCTGCACGGTCACCTTCATGGTGCCGAGGTCGGCGATCTTCACCAGTGGGCCCGACGTGCCACTCGCACCACTCGCATTGCCCGTCTCCGACCCAACGCCTGCGCCATTCTGGGCGTTGAGCGCCACCACGCTACCCGAGGCCGGCGCGTACACGGAGCGCTTCTCACCCTCCCGCTTTGCCTCGTCCAAGGTCGCCTGTGCAGTCTCCAAAGCATCCTTAGCCGTCTCGTACTGATTCTCGGCGGCCGTGATGGCCGACCTGAGAGAGGCCTCGTCAAACGCGGACCAGTCACCAGACTGGTTGCATTCGTCCACGGCCTTGTTGTAGGCGTTGTATGCGTCATCAACCGCCTGGTCGTCGGTCTCTACGGTGCGCTGGGCACTACGCAGCTGTGACTCCGCCTCGCGAATGGCCTTGTCGAGCTTGTCGTTCTTGAGGGTGAAGAGCAAGTCGCCCTTCTCCACGTGTGAGCCCTCCTCGACGCTCAGGTTCTCTATGATGCCATCCACCTCCGGCGTCACCACCACTGCCGAGACGGGCTCGGTAGCCCCGTTGGCGCTCACCTTGGTGGCGAATTCGCCCGAGTACACCATGGCGGTTGCCGCGAGCGGGCTCTGGTCCTGTGCCTGCGCGTCTTGTCCCCCGCTTTGCATGACAAACACGATGATGCCCACGAGCACCAGCCCGACAGCCATCACAATCGTAATGATGCGCTTGCGTCTGCGCGCCTCACGCCGACGCTTGAGATTCTCGTAGGCAAGTTGCGCCTCGAGGTCCTCGTCCTCGGCAAGCGACCTGTTCTCAACAACGTCGTTAAGCATTGCCCCTCCTCACCGCGTATTCCTCGATATTCAATACGCGGGAGTCAGGCTTTTGTCTCAGCTGTCCGTTTGGTGTCCGTTTGGGAAGAAGTACCTGTGAGACATCGACCGATGTCTCACAGGTACTTCTTCCCAAACGGACAGCCCCACTCGGCATCACGCGCGATGGTGAATACTCCGCGGCTCCACGCCGGCAAAGAACTCCTCCACGTCGGTTATGCTTACGGGCACGAAGTCGTGCGCGTCCACGCCCACGTCGTAGCGAAGGAGGCCTTGTGCACGATTGCGTTCGTTGTACGCGCGGTCCTCGTGTATATGGCCGTGCAGATGGATGCTACCGGCATTCATGCCATTCCAGTCCAAGATTGGATAGTGGAACAGCACGAGCTGCCTGCGATCTGGAGGGTTCGTGCGCAGCTCGTCGTAGTACCCGAGCTCCGCACCAAAGGGCGACTCGCCATGGGGGAAGCGAACGTCATGGTTTCCTCGCACCAGACGCACGTTGCGACACACAATCCGCTCCCTAAACGCCCGCACCTCGTCAGCCGACACGCGATAGGCAAAGTCCCCGAGCACCCAGAGCTCATCGGACCAAGAGACGCGGTCGTTGATTGCGTCGATGATCCAGTCGTTCATTTGTCCCACGTCATCGAAGGGCCGCTTGGCGTGGTGCAGGATGTTGGCATGGCCCAAATGCAGGTCGGAGGTAAACCAGATCATTGCGCTACCTCGCCGTACAGCTCGGGACGGCGGTGCTCCAGTATGGGCATGTTGCGTCGGGTGGATTGCAAGACCGCAGAATCGATGGTGCATACCACCAGCTGGTTGAGGCCGTCTGACTTGGTGGCCTGGCCACCTTGCGCCAACACGCGACCCATGGAATCGGCCACCAAGCTCCGTCCCACGAACCCCACACCCGACCGACATACGCCCGCCACGAACAGCTCGTTCTCGACGGCGCGGGCACGCAGGAGCGTCTCCCACTGGTCTGGCTTGCATCGCCCCACGTGCCATGCGGCCGGATACACCAGCAGGTCGCAACCGGCAAGCGCCGCGGCTCTTGCCGGTTCCGGAAAGCGCAGGTCGTAACACACCTGCAGACCCAACGTGCAGAAGGGCGTATGCACCGGCTCTGCGAGCTGGGTTCCCGCAGACAGCCGGTCAGACTCTCGCACGCCAAGGGCATCGTACAGATGGCACTTGCGATAGCTCCCACGCACCTCGCCGGAATCGTCCACGACGACTGCGGTGTTGTATGGCAGGCCCCCGTCTGGACGACGCTCGTTGATGGTGAACACGCACCATATGCCAAACTCGCGCATCAGGCGGGCCATCTCACGCACGAAGGGGCCGTCCACAGGCTCTGCGATGCGAGCGACGTCCTCGCAGGAGAGCTTTCGCGACCACATGAAGTTCTCCGGAAACACCAAGAGGTCGCAGCCCTCGCTAACGGCTCGTGCCGCAAAGGCGCGTCCCTGTGCGACAACATCCCCGTCCTCCGGGTACGTGCTCTGCGCAAGCCCAATCGTGTAGCTCACAGACGATCACCTCTCAGGTAGCACGTACGTACCAGGTGCACGTGCCACAGGCCTCTTTTTGCTAGCGCCACTCGGGCTCGGCCGTCATGCAGGTGTCACCGGACTGTGCGGGAGCGGATTCCTGCGCTGGCGCCTCCTCGGGCGCGGCATCGTATCCCGACGAACCATAATCGTCCTCAGCGTAGTACTGAGGCTCCTCGTACGAGTCCTCCTGAGCCTGGGATTGTGCCTGCTCCTCAACCTGCTTGGTCTGTTCCTCCGCCTTCTTCTTGGCCTGTTCGTTGGCCTGCTTTTGCGCTTGGGCAGCCTTCTTTGTGGAGTCCTCCTTGCCGTTCGCCGTAACGTACGTCACGTACGCAAGGCCGTTGTCCTCAACGAGTTTGGCACTCTTGAGGTTGGCAAGCGGAACCTTGACAAACTCGACAGTCGTCTCCTTGCCGTCCTTGCCCCGTTTGGTCACCTGCACGTCGTAGGTTGCCGTCGCGTCGTCCTTGGTCTTCTCCAAGAACAGCCGTGCCTCTTCCTTGGCGGCCAAAGACGCCTTGGCCGGAATGAGGTTCTTGCCAAAGGACTTCTTGCCCGAGACGCGCAGCTTGAGCGATGTGAGCTCGCCATCCAGACCATTTACGAGCGCAACCTCGGTTGCATCCGCAGACTCAGTGCCCAGGACCTGACGATCGTCCTTATTCTCCTCGGCCTTCTTCTCCGTCTCCTCGGCCTCAGTCTTCGCCTCCTGCTTGGGCTCCTCGCCTGTGGCTTTGTCCTGTGACGTCTCGCTTGTCGCACCACTGTCCTGCGCGGGCTGCACAGTCTGCGCACCACCGCAACCCCACAGCGTCACGCCCAAAGCGGCCGCACAAACACCCAAGACACACCGAGACAACACTGTGCACAATCTCATCTTGCACTCCTACTCTTTCGATTCCCCACTCTCGTACATTGTAGAGCCAACCTCGACGCATTGCTCCTCGGTTCCCACCAAAACCCTCGCGCGGCACCCCGAAGGGACGTCCTGGGTCCCCTCGGGCAGCTCAACGTACACGCGGTATCCCGCATCGCCCACAATGTTAGGTGACGACTCATATGCCTGTCCCTCGAAGTCAGCCCCCATACCATCGGTTTGCGATACGCAAAACGCCTCGTACGTGTGCGGTTTCCGCCCCGGAAGCGCAACCTCCACGAACACGCGCTCGTCGTTGCGCACCTCTTCGTCCACAAGCGTCCCCTCAACAACGAGGTACGGGCCGTTTACCAGCTGAGCCACCGTAGTTGCGGTCTGCTTGGGCTCACCCTCCTGCGCAATCGTTCGCACGGGCGAGGGCATATACGGGGGATTGCTCGCAAAGAACGCAAGATGGCGTTCCGCACGCTCTACCACTACGTCGTTGGCAAACGAGCACATGCGAGGACTCATGTCGTAGGGCACCAACTTGGTAAACACGGCCTGGCCGTACGCAGTGGCAAAGGGCGGCAGCAAGGCATTGCCAAACGAGTCGCGATACATGAGCAAACTACCACGCGCCTCCTCGTCAAGCGAATTGGTTACGATATAGTTGTCCTCGACACTCGACGCATCGTTGGCGTACGAGTAACGATCCACACCCGTCCAATGCCCCTGGAACTCTGGCTTCGCGCTCACCGGATGGAGCATGGCATCCAAGTCGCCCACGCGCGAATCGTCTGTACTCCTCTCGCTCAGGTCAATCGTCGCATTGCGCCCCAAGGCCGTGCGAATGGCCTCGAAAGCCACGAGCGCCCCCTCGTCCGTCCAGTGCGAGTCACGATGTAAATACCACTCGCCCTCGCGATTCGAGAAGACCGATCGCAGGTCCACGGTATGCACCCCATGCTCGGCCAGCAGTTGCATGAGGCGTGTGTAGTTGTTATCGCCTTGGCCAGGCACGCGATAGTACGGCACATGCGACGGATAGAGCGAGCTCTTGTTGGGCGCAATGGCAACGACGAACCGTTTTCCCCGAGCCTCCATCGCCTCCTGGACAAGGGAGAGGTTGTGGGCCGCGTTGTGCAACGCATGGTCGCTCATGAGCCCAGTTCGCTGGTAGTCACCCATCTCGCCCGTGTAGTAGAGCCATCCATCGGATCCAGCCACCACGCTATCCACCGCCGAAGTGATAAAGAGTGACTGCAGAACGGTAGCGTCGAGGTCCACGAGCTGGGCACGCAGTGCAAAGTGGTCGGCGTAGTAGTTACCCGCCTCCACGAGCACCTCTGGGTTTGGGACGTCGTTTACCACCAGCCGAGGAGCCGGTGCCAGCTCGCGCTTCTCGGACGATACCTCGCCACCCGTTGTAGGATGCAGGAGGGTAAGCACGAGCGGGATGAACAGGATAGCCATGGCTGTCAGCACGAACAAGCGCCTTGTCCAAATGTCCGCGCTTGAGTCACTCGACCGCTCCGTATCGTTTGGCTCCATTCTTGGCACCTCCCCACGCCTAGAATCGGAAGTAGATAAACGGGTTGTACGTACCACCGGCAAGATGCGCCAGGCACAGCACCAAAAGGACAAGGGCCGCACAGTAGCTGGCCGCCTCCGCGGCGCTTACCACCTTTGCGGAAAGGTGGTCGTCCATCGCGATGGTTACACGACCAGGCAAAGATCCACACAGGAGAATCGAACTTACGGCCGCAGTTAGGAAGAACGGGGTGAGCTGACTTGCCACGGCAATCAGCGAGGTCTCGTCTAACTGCCAGCCACAGAACATCGTGGCGATCACGTCCCCGGATTGTGCCAGCGTATCGCACCTAAACACCACAAAGGTGAGCATCACGAACAGAATCGTGAGCAGGTGTCCTAGTGCCTTGGGCAGACGCCGCAACGGCAGCGCCTCCTCAACAAGAAGGGCGGCACCATGCAGCAGACCCCACACCACAAACGTCCAGTTTGCACCATGCCACAGGCCGCACAACAAGAACACGATGATGCGGTTTACCACCGTGCGTCGCGTTCCCTTGCGGTTTCCGCCCAAGGGGATGTAGAGGTAATCCCTCAGCCATGTGGAGAGGCTTATGTGCCAACGTCGCCAGAACTCACGCACGCTCGACGAGGCGTAAGGGTGCTCGAAGTTCTCGCGGAAGTGGAATCCCAACACTCGTCCAAGGCCGATGGCCATGTCGCTGTAGCCCGAGAAGTCGTAGTAGATCTGCATGAGGTAGGCAAACGCGACCAACCAGGCACCAGGTGCCGACAGGCTGCCCTCAGGCAGGGCGAGCAGCTCGTCCACCACTTGAGCCATGGTGTTGGCAATCAACACCTTCTTGCCAAGACCCATGCAAAACCGGCGCAACCCAAGTGCCACGTCCGTTACGGTTTCCTGCCGCTCGCTCATCTCCTGGGCAATGTCGCGATACTTAACGATGGGTCCAGCCACCAGCTGGGGGAAGAGGGACACATAGAGCAGAACGCGGGGATAGGACCGCTGAGGCTCGGCATCGCCACGGTATACGTCAATCACGTATGAGAGCGCCTGAAAGGTATAGAAGGAAATGCCTAGCGGCAGCGGGAGGCTTGGCACGGGAATGCCCAGCCCCAACAGCGCGTTTACGCTGCTCACCAAAAACGCGCTGTACTTGAATACAACCAACAGCCCCAGGTTCACGACCACCGCGCCAAAGAGTGCCACCCGCCTAGTCACGCCCTCGCATGAGCCCACCACCCTACCAGAGACCCACACGAACAGCGTGCTTGCAACCAGAAGCAGCACGAACAGGGGCTCGCCATAAGCGTAGAAAACGAGGCTCGCAACGATGAGCACGGCATTGCGAGCCCGCACGCTGGGCATGAGTCGGTCAAGCACCAGCGTTACGGGCAGGAACGCACAGAGGAACACTATCGAGCTGAATACCATCTACGAAAGCCTACTTGGTGTAGTACTTGAAGGGAGTCTTGTCGTACGTAACCATATAGAACTTCTTGTTGGGGAACCTCTTGTGGTAGAGCGGATCGATCACGTACTTCTTGCCATCCAAGGTTATCTCGCACCAACCATGCGGAAGCCACTGATGCGAGCCGCTAAAGTGGTGGCCTGAGACGGTCTCGGCCTCGTATCCAAGCCTGCGGGCCACCCAGCACATGAGCGCTGCATAGCGATAGCAGTTGCCGCGCTTCTTGTTGTACATCTCCTTGGCCATGCGCTTGGTCAACTTGTTGGCCATGCGACCCTCGTAGAACATGTCCTGATCCTCGTACTCGTAGGACGCGATGATATTGTATGCACGACGCAGGCCCTTCTCGCCCCAACCCGACTTGTGGCGAACAAAAGAGTCGATCATCTTGTCGAATGCCATGTCACCGGTAAGGCGCTCGACGCCAATGTTGTAGATGTCCTCACCCTGGGCAAATGCCAGCTCAAAGTCACTGGGATCGCTTGGTTGTCCCGCACCCTTGCTCACCAGCGCCACCTGCAGCTCCCACACGACCCTGCTGTGACCCTGCGTGCCAGCTGGGTTGCCATTGCAGGTCCAGTTGAGCCATCCCGAGTCGGCCACACGCGTGCGGTACCACACGTCGTAGTTCTCCTCCAGCTTGCCCGTAAGCCGAATCTTTACGGCCTCTATACGCAGGGACTTGCCCGTTGTACCCGCCATCTGCCCGTCTTTGCGCTCGCCCATCCAGCCCTTTCTCTGCACATGGGCCTGATACACGATGGAACCCTCGCCACCTGGGCAGCTGAGGTTAAACGCCTCGAGCCTGCGATTCTTGTCGGTCGCGCCAATGGTTGCCACCGGCCCCTGTTGCCACGACAACCACCCACGATTAGCAACGTGCGCGCGTGACTTGAGATTCTGGTTGACAGGCACCTGCAACGACTGGGTGGAGAGCGTAGGCGTATTGGCGGATGCCTTGCTATCTGCGATGCCGTTGTCCTTGACTGCATCCGGCGCCTCCACGATCACCCCATCAACACTCTGCGCCTCAACAGTCACTTCATCCGATTGGTCGGGTGCCACCTCAACGGCCTGCGGTTCGGTAGAGCTCGAGGAACTGGACGGATCGGTCGCTTGAGACGCGTTGCCCTCCTCACCCGTTGCCTGTGATGCCGAGTCATCCACGGCAACGTCTTCTGTGGGAAGTGGGGTCTGCTGTGGCATGCTATCGGCTGGAGCTTGAGCAGTCGTGTCGTTGGCGGACACATTCTGTGAAGGGCTCTGCGCACCGCCTTCCGACAAATCCCCCCGAGCCAATCCGCTGTCTGCCCATGCAGCAACAGGAGCAAGACCCCACAGCACCGCGAGAACAACCAACCCACACAGGCCCCTGCGAATCGCCATCATCCTCTGCTCCGTAACCATACCAACCCTCTTTCCGCACCAAACGATGCCTGCCATACCCCTTGCATGCCATCCTTCATGCTTGCTTCCATGATTGCTCAGGCCTTTCAGATGGCTTACTCGCTCATAATAGCCCTTTCGCTACCAGACCTCCGAACTCTTGCGTTCTCATATCGACGGACGTGCCGATTGGTTCGAAAGACGGCCAATTCTTTTATTCATATCTATTTTGGGATGCAATACCACAGAGGAGCAGGTCCAACTAGTGTAAAGTCAATCGCTCATGAATTCACGCGACCTGCGGTTATACGTTTTTGAATCAATTGAATGTACACTAGATAAAATAGCGAGTGTACATTCAATTGATTTCGTTTCGTATATCCGCAGGATTCTTCAGAATAGTCGCGATCGACTGTACACTAATTGCCTGTCCTCCCCAACCCCGTATGCCGCCGTCGCCCGATTCGTGCCGCAACACAGGAGCCGAGGCAATCCAAACGACAAAAAAGCGCCCGTCCACCGCCAATGTTGGCAGCGAACGGGCGCGAATCGCACATTGTGGTCCAATTCTAGCGGCCGAGAATCACACTACTTCCTATTTGCGCGATAGAACTCGATGAGCGCCTTGGTGGAGGCATCCTGCGCGGCCAAGGCCTCGTCGTCGTGCAGGGCCGGGGTGATCTGCTTGGCAAGCTGCTTGCCCAGCTCCACGCCCCACTGATCGAACGAGTCGATGCCCCACACCACGCCCTCAACAAAGGTGATGTGCTCGTACAGCGCAATGAGCTCGCCCAGCGAGTAAGCGTTGAGGTCCTTGCCAAAGATCGAGGTCGTGGGACGGTTGCCCTCGAAGCAACGCGCGGGAACAATCCACTCCTCGGTGCCCTCGGCGCGCACCTCGTCGGCCGTCTTGCCAAACGCGAGCGCCTTGGTCTGGGCAAGGAAGTTGCCCAAGAACAGCTCGTGCACGTCCTGGCCGTCGCACTGGATGGGGTTGGCGCTGTTCACAAAGGCGATGAAGTCGGCCGGAACGGGCTTGGTGCCCTGGTGAATGAGCTGGTAGAAGGCGTGCTGGCCGTTGGTGCCCGGCTCGCCCCAGAAGATCTCGCCGGTGCCGCAGGTAACGGGGCTGCCGTCCCAGCGCACGCTCTTGCCGTTGGACTCCATGGTGAGCTGCTGCAGATAGGCGGCAAAACGATGCAGGTACTGGTTGTACGGCAGCACGGCATGCGTCTCGAACTCAAAGAAGTTGTTGTACCAAATGTTAATCATGGCCATGATGGCAATAACGTTCTCCTCCAGTGGGGTGTCCTGGAAGTAGACGTCCATGGCGTGGAAGCCGGCGAGCAGCTGCTGGAAGGTCTCCTTGCCGTAGGCGAGAATGAGGGCCAGACCCACGGCGGAATCGACGGAATAGCGACCGCCAACCCAGCTCCAGAAGCCAAACGCGTTTACGGGGTCAATGCCAAAGTCGGCAACAAGCTCGAGGTTGGTGGAAACGGCCACAAAGTGCTTGGCAATGGCGTCGGCGTCCTGGCTGCCATCGGCCGCAATGGCGCCAGCCTTGCGCAGCTCGTCGAGCAGCCACCAGCGGGCCATCTTGGCGTTGGTGATGGTCTCGAGCGTGGTGAAGGTCTTGGACACGACGATCATGAGCGTGGTCTCGGGGTCGAGACCCTTGACCTTCTCGGCGATGTCGTTGGGGTCGATGTTAGAGACAAAGCGGCACGCAGGGCCAGAGATGTTGGCCTTAAGGGCCTCGTAGATCATAACCGGACCAAGGTCGGAGCCGCCAATACCAATGGAAACGACGTTCTCGATCTTCTTGCCGGTAACGCCCTTCCACTCGCCGGAGCGAACGCGCTCGGCAAAGGCATACATCTTGTCCAGCACCTCATGCACGTCGGCCACGGCATCGGCACCGTCCACAATAAACTTGCCCTTCTCGTCTGCCGGACGACGAAGGCCGGTGTGGAACACGGCACGGTCCTCGGTGGGGTTGATGTGCTCGCCCGCAAACATGGCGTCGCGACGCTCCTCCACGCCCGCAGCACGGCAAAGGTCGAGCAGCAGCTCGACGGTCTTGTCGGTGACGAGGTTCTTGGAGAGGTCAAAGTGCAGGTCGGACGTGTCGAACGAGAGCTTTGCCACGCGATCGGGATCGGCGGCGAACCAATCCTTGAGGCTAATGCCTTGGTCCTGGAGCTCTGCGTAGTGCTTGGAGAGGGCCTTCCACGCAGGGGTTGCGGTGATGTCGACAGGTGCGGCGGGCTGAGTAGGCATAGTTCGACTCCTTACCTTGGAGATTCATATTTAGCTTAGACTACCGCAACAGAGCCGCAGCGTACGTTACGCATCGGTTGGCGGCGCATGTCGCTCCCCAAGCAATCCACCAAGCCATTCCCAGCGATAAACATTGTTGCGCAACACCAAGCGAAAACCGCGAGGTATCTATTAGACAACGCAAGCGCAAACAAAGGAGGAAAAGATGAAAAAGGCAACAGGGACAAGACTTCTGGCATCGTGGATGCTGGCCACCTGCATGGTCGTGTCATGCATTCCGGCGACCGCCATCGCAGAGGAAATCGTTGCAAGCGATGCTGCGACACAGATGACTGCCGAAGAGCCGGGCAACGCCACACAGGACGGCCTAGGGGAGACCACGCAGCAAGACCCCCAACTCACAGCTCCTACCGCTGAGGAGGTTCCGGAGGCCGAGAACACCACCCCGGCACAGACGCCCAGTCAAACGGAGGACAGCCAGGTAGTGGAAGGCAAGCCAGGGACCGAGGGGCTCAAGAGTGACGAGGTCACCGTCGTCGAGCAGAGCACCAACGAGTCCGAGGTCATCGTGGAGGACGAGGCCACGGCAAACGCCACCAAGGACGCAAACGAGAAGGCCAACGCGCTCACCACGCAATCCAACCCCACGGGTGACGCGAAAGCACTGGAGACGCAGGCCGCTACACCGCACATCTCCTACCGCACCCACGTGCAAAGAGTCGGTTGGCAGGACTGGCGTACCGATGGCAACACAAGCGGAACGAGCGGACGCAGCCTCAGGCTCGAGGGTATCAACATCAAGCTGTCCGACCTGCCGTGCGCAGGTGGTATCCGATACCGCACTCACGTGCAAAAGATCGGCTGGCAGGACTGGCGTGCCGACGGTGCCATGGCAGGAACCAGCCACCAGTCCAAGCGTCTTGAGGCCATCCAGGTGAGCCTCTACGGCGACATGGCCAATCGCTACGACGTGTACTACCGCGTGCACTGCCAGCGCTTTGGCTGGATGGGCTGGGCCAAGAACGGCGAGCAGTCTGGGTCTGCCGGATACTCCTACCGTCTTGAGGCCATCCAGATCTGCCTCGTTCCCAAGGGAGGGGCCGCACCGGGTTCCACCGAAGGCGCATTCCGCCAGAAGGCCGCAAAGAAGACCGCAAAGAAGGCTGCGAAGTCGTCCAACGAGTCGGTGCTGTACGAGAATGACGAGTTCAAGATCACCGTTCCCGCCAACCTCAAGGGCAAGCTGTTTGTTAAGAAGAACGGCGGTAGTTATCTCAACGTCTACCACAAGGATTACAAGAACAATCGTGGTGGCTACTATTACTGCGGCGCCGTCGTGAGCTCAAACAGCAAGATGAGCGGAGGCAAGTACATAAAGTACGTAGGCAAATCCTCCAAGGGTCACTACATCTATTGTGTGGACGACTCGAGCATGATCTTTGCCACATACAAGGGCAACAGCGGCAACCGTGCCTCCGTTGTCGTGAAGTAACGTCTTTACAGACCAAAGGGAAGCCCCTGGTGAGAAGCTCTTTTCACCAGGGGGCTCCTTTTTTGGCTCCATCCCATAACCCGTGAGCTGCAAGCCTAATAAAGAGCGGGTAGACAAAGGGACAGTTCCCCTTGTCTACCCGCTCTTCGTTGGACCCACAGCCCACGGTTTCTGGGGCTGAGCTTTTTTTGCAAGATCTAAATACTCGTGCGTCGCGCGATCGCGCGCAGGCAAGCCAGAGGCACGCCGTAACCGTACGGATCGTCGTCATACACCATCTCGCCCAGCGTTTGCATGCGGGCAAGCGCGTTGGCCTGCCGCCGGCCCATTGTCGCACCAAAGCATGCGTTCGCAACGACCACCTGCAGGGCAAACGCAAAGAGATGCCGTCCGTTTGGCATGGCGACATCAAAGAACACGCGCGTCTCGTCCCAAACGTATATGCCGACCTTCTGGCCGCTCCCCAGCGTCACGCTCCCAAGTCGCCGTGCACTTGCCACAAAGAACTCAACGTTCTCCTTTGGCACGGGATAGCAAGAGGCCACCTCTTCGCCCTCGATGCCCCAGCCGCGGGCAGACACCGAAAATCCCCGCAGCTCGTCGTGTCCACTCGCCCGCACAGTCACCTTACCGGCCCAGGCCTCGGGCAGCTGAATGGTATATCCTACACCCTCGATCGTTTCCACAGACGTACGTTTCACATCCAACACGGCACTCATCTCCCGCATGCCCATCCCCTCTCTCCGTTTCCATACCGAGAGGTTACCGCCGCATACGGCAAATCTGTTGCGCAACAAATTCTTGCCCTATGCTGGTGTTATCCAGCCGCTGCACCATGCATGTTGAGGGACGGAGGGCCAATGAGCAACGCACGAGTATCCCCACAAGACCTGCTCGTCGACATTACGATTGTGCCGCTCGTCATAGGGGTTGTCTGCCTGCTCATTGGAATCATTGTTCCCTTGCTGGTAGACAACTCCGGGCAGGCCGAGACATACACGGCCACGGCCACAGGAGAGGTGACGCGCGTCCAAGAGAAGGTCTCCGGCAAGAAGCGACGCAAGACGTACGTCACGTTCGTGCGGTTTGAGGACACCGACCATCGCGAGTTCGTGGCACGCAACATAGCCGTCGCACGCAGTCGCCGTCACGCGGAAGGCGATGAGGTAACCGTGAGGTACGACCCCACGCACCCGGGCGGCGGCTGCCTCATTGAGGGAGACGAGGACATCCTGCTCCACGAGGACGCGCTCACATTGTCCCTGCGCGCAGGCGGCATCGTTTGCATTGTCGCAGGTGGCTTTTTGGTCGCCCGAAGGTATCGAGCGCTTGCCGCGGCGTAGGGCGACGGTATCGACGTCCCGCGCGTGTCCGTTTGGGAAGAGGTGGCGTGGGGGGCCGGGGGGGGGGCCACGGCCCCACTGACCCAAACCGACAGCGGGTGGAACCGGGCAAACAGACGGA
>JAUMWN010000013.1:0-25245 GCA_030529625.1 Coriobacteriales bacterium | reverse complement strand
AGCGCTTGTCCCAAAGGCACCTCTTCCCAAACGGACACGCGTTTTCACGCTTCCTACGGCACGTAGGGAGAACCCTGCTCGCGTTCCATGGCAAGGATTGTCTCGACGTTTGTCTCCTCGGTAGTGTTGAGAATCCCCTCGATGCTCCTAAACTCGTCCTTGGCAAGCGTGCCGTGATACCAGCTCTTCGACGCAAAGTACACCTGCAGGTCCTGGTTCTCAAAGAGATACCCGTGACGCGCGGGAATCTCGTTGCGTGCCAGGTAGAGCTCGTACGTTGACAAGCCCGCCAGCTCGCTCCGCGTGTACACGTGCGTTGCCGAGTAGGGCAGGATAAAGCCACGCGCGCCGGTCTCTGAGGGCTTAACCACCAGCGGCGTCTGCTGCTGGGCAACGGGCGTGGGGGTGGGCTGGGACGTTTTGGCGCGCTCTACCTCAAAGATCTTATCAATCACCTCTCGCGTGATGCGACATCCCACATTACGTTTTCCGTCGGCCGTACTGGCCACAATGATGCCGCAGGCCATGTCTCTGTCGTAGATAGGCCCGCCGCTGTTGCCGGGCAACGTGTCGGCATACAGCCACACGGAGCCATTGTCGCGCACGTACGTCTTGTTTACGTCGTACTTGATCACACCATCGCGATAACCCGCAGCCGCATAGTTCTTGCCCTCAAGCTGGGAGTTGGACGCGGCTGTGCATCCAAAGTAGCCCGTCTCGTCTCCCACGTTTTGGTCATCAAAGCGGACGATGGCGTAGTCCCAGCCTCGGTTTTGGCTGGGATACTTGGTGCCAAACGCAACGGTGGTCATCCCGTCGTACTTGTAGCCGTAGCTGCCATCCGGATAGCAGCCAAAGTAGTACTCCGCATGCGCGGCGCGCGTCTGACATTCCTCGCAGTACAGGGCATGTGCCGCGGTGAGCAGCATGCTGGGTCGCACCATAAAGCCCGTGGCGGTGGTGTCCCCATGCTTGCAGGGGAAGTGCACCGTCATGTACGCAATGGCCGAGTAGGGATACTGGTACGGGTCGCTCGGGGCCACACGGTCGTCCGTGCCCACGATGTTGCGCTCGATGCCATCTGGCGCGTAGGCGTCCACGTCCTTAGAAAAGGTGAGCTCGTCAGAGTCCTCGCCAGTCCCCTCCTCGCCGGCCTCGTCGCCATCATCGGCAAGAATCGTCCCGTGCGTCTGGTAGTACTCCTGAAGGGTCTGGTCCATCACGTCGGAGATGTTCTGGCTCGCGTTAGCACTCTGGCTGGTGGACTCGCCCGCGTCCTGGTTGCTCTCGCTCGTTTGCGCGGCAGCCGACTCCTGCGCCGTCGCGTCCGCACCGCCGTTCTTGGGTGCCTCACCCGCCGTGCACGCCGACAACACCAAGGCAACCAGTGCCACAAACGCCATCATGCCTAAACGCCTCATATGAGTCCCTCCGCGTCGCCAAAAGCCCCCTAACAAGCACATCATATCCCATGTGCAGTATAACCCACGACATGCACGTCCTTATTGCGGGTCGTATTGGTTGTCACAGGGAATGCCGTGCACCCGGGCAAACTCCTCGGCCACGCTTCCCGCCTCGCAATGAATGGAGATGTCCCAAACCTGACGGCCGTCTTGGGCAAAATGCGCGTTGAAGGCGTCCTCGGAGATGTAGGTGAGCGAGCTGGGCAGCACGAACTCGGTGCCCTCCTCATAGTTGCAAAAGGCACCCGACCGTATGGCGGTTATTCCCTGTGGCACGACCACCGTGTGACCCATGCCCTCCGGCGCCTGGAGAATGGTGTCGCCCGCCTTGTTGGCAAGAAAGCCGCCGGGACTGGAGAAGGCCGGGTTCGCGTCGTCCACCTCTATGCGCGCCACGTTGATGCCCGAGAAGGCACCCGTTCCCACGCTTCGCAGCTCGCTCCCCAAACGCAGCGTCTCCATGAGTGGCGCTTTGGCCAAAGACGAACCGTGGGTGTCGCACCCAAAGGCATAGCTTCCCAGCCGCTGCAGGCTCTTGGGCAGACGAATGGACGCAAGGGGTTGGGGAATCTCGAATACGGTCCAATAAAAGGCGCAGTTGTCAATCTCGACAAGCCCCTCGGGGAACACAACGGACTCCAGCACGGTGCTGCTAAAGGCACCATAGCCAATC
Source organism: Coriobacteriales bacterium (assembly GCA_030529625.1). Taxonomy (GTDB): domain Bacteria; phylum Actinomycetota; class Coriobacteriia; order Coriobacteriales; family Atopobiaceae; genus RUG440. The sequence continues at coordinate 23,109 of JAUMWN010000013.1, read as the reverse complement.
TTCTTCGTCCCAGCAGGCACCTGATATGCGCCCGTACGTCCCGCAGGGAACGCCATGAGCGTGGCGCCATCCGCCGAGAACAGCACGCCGTCTGTAACCCGCACCGCCTTGCACGATGCGTCGACATCGTAAGCGACAAGATCCTCGCATCCGGTGAGCGCTGCCTCACCAACATGCTCCACCGACGCGGGAATGCGGAGCATGGCAACACCAAGGCGCCTGAGCGAAGCGTCCCCAATGCGCCTCAGACGCGAGGGCAGACGCAGCTCCTGGACATCTGCGTAGCACAGCGAGCGATCCCCTATTTCCTCCACACCCTCACCCAAGTCGATGTGAGTCGCGCGGATGAGGTTGAGCGCACCCGATCCAATCGTCTTGACCGAGGAGGGCAGCGTAAGGCTAAGCGCATGCGTTTCCCATTCCAGCGTCCCGTCCGCCACGGCAGTGACGGGCAGCCCCTCTACCTGCTCCGGCACCACTATCGTTTCCAGTTCACCCACACACCCGGTCCACTCGGCATGGTCCCCATACAGGGCAAAGGTCAGGCTGCCGCCAGGCACTTCACAGCTGGTCTCCTTGCGCTCGATGCCATCGAGGGCAAGCAGTTCCGACCCATGCTGGTTGCCAGCCAAGTCGGTGAGCACCACCTGCAGCACATACCCCTTGCTCAGGTCTCTCGTGTGCCTCGTCGCAAAGGAGACGTCTCCCGAAAGCGTCGATGTGGAGGAGATCGTCTTCCCCTTTTTGCTCTCCCACTGGGCATGCGGCAGCAAGGAGCCCGCATCGTCACGCTTTGGCGTGAGCGGTCGCCAAAAGTAGTGCATGAGCTCCCGATACTCGCCAAGGTCCACCGCGTCGTGTCCGCTCAGGCCAAGCTCGGCATTGACATAGGACGCCCACGTGCTGCTCACCTCGCCCGTTTGGGAATCGACCACCACGCTCAGACTGATGGGCGAGGCTCCCAAAAGGCCGTCTACGAGCTCTGGGGCCGGCAGCAGATACGCCATAGGGCACACGTATTCCTGCCGGCTGGAGTCTGCCCGTAGCTGTCGCACCGGAAGCGCCAGGTGGTCTGCTCTCGACACGATGAGCGCAGGATTGAGAGGAACCCGCACCACGCCGTCGTTGTCCACGTCCACGTGCACGTTGGTAACCACGGGCACGTACGAGCCGTCTCCAAGGTCACGCAGAATCGAATATCTGGCCAGCGCCAGCCCTTGCGCCTGCTCCGTGCTCAGCGCAAGCGAAGCCGTGTCTGCTTCCTTGCGGAATTCGCCCAGCGTCCAGTCAACCACACGCGCATACTCACCTCGCGTGCCGTAGGCGTCCAGCATCCTGCCGTATGACCCCTCCACAACCGGCAAGTCCTCCCGCCCGCTTTCGTGCGGAAAGCACAGCGAGATGCCATGGGCGTCGCTCACGTTGGTGACGTTTGCCACAACGGCACGATTCGCAGCACTGACCAGGGCCTGGGCCACCAGCGGATGCTCGCCCACAAGGCGATTGGCCAGGTCCACCAGGTCAACCAGCCCCGCTCCGCCTACGGTCTCCAGAGCGGTCCCAAACGACCTGCACTGCTCCCTGGCACTGGCAAGTGACGCGAGGTCTTGGGAGGCGAGGTCTAGAAGGAGGGTCTCCGAGAGCGCCTCAAGCGCGCGCTCAACCTCCCCCACGCGCGACAGGTCGACGGCCGACAGCGTATAGGCAGACCTGCCAACGCCTCCCTGCAGCGACGAGTAGGAACCAAACTCGTCCACAATCGCCCGCACGACCTGGGACGCATCCGAGGTGCGGTTGAGCACGTTCAGGAAAGCGTAGCTCCACCCATGGGCATCCTCGACCTCTTGTGAACCTACAAAGTAGCGCGCGTAGTCCTGCCAGGTCTGCATGGACTCGAGTGAGGCCATCAGACAGGCGTCGAATCCCACCCAGTCCAGCTTGCGGTCTGCCCCAAAGCCCGCGTCCCGCATGGCCTGGGACATCTCATCGAGCGAGAGGGAATCGTAGTCGTGCAGCTGGTCAAAGCACGCGCCTCCCGAGGGTCCCTTGCCATGGTCCCACAGCACGAGTGCACTGTGACGGGCGGGATAGTTGCTTGTTGCCCAGCTCACAAAGGATGAGAGCGTGCTGGCCTGGCCCATGTTGAGAAGATCGTTGGTGGCAGCGACAACGTTGCCCTTCCCCGACGTGATGTCTATTACGCAGTTGCGGTCGTTGGGGATGTTGGCGTGCCAGTACTGGCTTCCTCCGGTAAACACCACCACGTTAACACGCGAGGCATCGACCCCCGAACTCAACATCTCCTGCAGGTCGCGCGAGGCACGACCTGAATTGGCCTCCAAGTCCGATCCCACCAGGTACACCATCACGGTGTATTCCTTGGGCTCCCTGGGCAGGCCTGCCGATTGAGCAGCGACGATGGGGTTCTGGGCAGTGCCGCCCTCACCCTGCGTCGATGGGCCGTCGGTCGTGTTTGGAGCGTCGCGCGTCTCGCTTCCCCAGCCGCTAATGTCGTCGCTTATGGTGATACGAGGCAGGTCGTCTTGCACCTCGGCTGCACTCTTTTCGACAACCTCGTCAACGGTCTTGCCGCTGGTCTCATCAGTCGTCTTGGCCGAACACGCACCCAGTGCAATCGCCGTCAGCATGAGCAGCATGAACAGGAAGCCACGCCTGAACGCAAGACCCGTCCCCTGTTCACGCCCCTTGTTCACGTTACCCCAACACCTCGGCGGCGATGCGTGCGGACTCGCTGGCGTCCTTGGCGTAGAAGTCGGCACCCACCATGCGCGCGTACTCGGGGTTGAGCACGGCACCGCCCACCATCACCTTGCACCAAGGGGCCTGCTCGCGTAGTAGCGATATGGTTTGGGCCATGGCCGGCACCGTGGTGGTCATGAGCGCGCTGAGCCCCGCGAGCCGGATGTGATGGCGCACCACCTCGTCCACAAACACCTGAGGCTCCACATCGCGACCCAGGTCGCGCACCTGGTAGCCGTAGTTCTCGAGCAGCATCTTTACGATGTTCTTACCAATGTCGTGGATGTCGCCCTTAACTGTACAGATGGCCACCTCGCCCTTGAGCGGCACGTCCGCAGCGCTCGACGCCTCGCGCACCACGCCAAAGCCAGCCTTGGCCGCCTCGGCCGATGCCATCAGCTGCGGCAGGAAAAACGTGCCCTTCTCAAAGCGCTTGCCCACCTCGTCGAGCGCGGGGATAAGCACGTCGTTTACCACCGCAAGGGGCGCCGCGCCAGCGTCGAGCATCGCGCGCGCCTCGGCCGCCACGAGCTCGGCACGACCCTGCAGCACCGCCTCGCGAATGCGCTCCTGGGGCGTGGCGGCCACGGCAGACGCGCCGGACGGGCTGGCAGAGCCCTCGCCCGCGGGAGCCGACAAGGCCGGGGCCGCATCGGTGCGCCCGGCATTGGCGGCAATGTAGCGCTCAGCATTGGCGTCCTGGCCGTTGAGCACGCGCCACGCGTCCACGGCATCCATAAACCGCCGTGAAAGCGGATTCATAATGGCCAGGTCCAGTCCCGCCTCAAACGCCGCCGTAAGAAACGTGGCGTTGAGAAGCTCGCGATACGGCAGCCCAAAGCTAATGTTGCTCACGCCCAGCACACACCGCACACCGGGCAGCTCCGCCTTTACCAGACGCACCGCATCCAAGATGGCGCGCGCTGCCGACTGGTTCGTGGACACCGCCATGGTAAGGCAGTCGATAAGCACGTCGCGCCGGGCAATGCCGTGCGCGCCACAGGCCTCCACGATGCGCCGCGCCACCGCAAGACGCCCCTCGGCTGTGCTGGGAATGCCGTCCTCGTCCAGCGCCAGGCCCACAATCGCACAGCCGTAGTGACGCGCGATGGGAAGTACGGCATCCAGCGAGGCCCGCTTGCCGTTGACGCTGTTGATTATGGGCTTGCCCGGATAGATGCGCACGGCCGCCTCGATGGCCACTGGACTCACGGAGTCGATTTGCAGCGGCAGCGTGGTCACGCCCTGCAGGTCCTCCACCAGGCGCACGAGCGTGGCGACCTCGTCTATCTCGGGCAGGCCGGCGTTTACGTCGAGCACCTGGGCCCCGGCACGGTCCTGGGAGATGGCCTCCCCCATTATGTAGTCGTAGTTGCCGGTACGCAGCGCTTCCTTGAGGCGCTTCTTGCCCGTGGGATTGATGCGCTCGCCAATCACGCCCACCTCGCCAGGCGCGAGTGAGAAGACCTGCTGGGCGCTGGCAACCACAAAGTCGTCGCTGGGACGGCGCGTCGCAGGCACGGCCTGCTGGAGCAGCGCCCGCTCACCGGCAATGTAGTCCGGCGTGGTGCCGCAACATCCGCCCACCACTGTAACGCCCGCCTCCAGCATGGGCGCCACGTCCGCGCAGTACTCCTCGGGACCAATGTCGTAGGTAGTAACGCCATCAGTCACGCTAGGCAGCCCCGCGTTGGCCTGCACCATCACCGGACAGGTGGCCCAACGTGCCATGCGCTCCACGAGCGGCGCCACGTCCGCCGGTCCCAGGGAACAGTTGATGCCCAGCACGTCCACGCCCAGGGCACTCAGGGTGACGGCGGCCACCTCGGGCGTGGTGCCCAAAAACGTGCGACCGTCCTCGCCAAAGGTCATGGTGCAGAACACGGGAAGGTTCGAGTTCTCCTTGGCCGCCAGCACCGCCGCCTTGGCCTCCAGCAGGTCGGCCATGGTCTCGATAATAAACAGGTCGGCCCCGGCGGCATCGGCGGCACGCACCTGCTCCGCAAAGAGGTCGTATGCTTCGTCAAAGGTCATGGTTCCCAACGGACGCAGTAGCGCGCCGGTTGGGCCAATGTCTGCCGCCACATAGCGCGGGTGGGCAGCGCGGGCGCAGGCTATGGCGGCCTGGAAGACCTGCTCCACCGTGGGCACGCGCACCATGCCGGCCGCATGGGCACCCTCGGCGAGCTTGCGCGCGTTGGCACCAAACGTGTTGGTCGTCACCACGTCGCTGCCAGCCGCCACGTAGGCCGCGTGAATCTGCGTAATCTGCTGCGGGTTGGTCAGACACAGCAGCTCCGGGGCGGCTCCCGCCTTGAGGCCCGCGGCCTGCAGCATGGTGCCCATGCCACCGTCAAACAGCAAAAACGCCTCTCCCGCAAGCACCGCACGCAATTGATCGTCTGGCATGACAGGTCCTCTCGCCGTGGTATTCGCATGAGGATGATTCTACTACGTTATGCACCCGTCACGGGCAGCGGGCGTCGATGGCGGGCGCACGTCTACTCGTCGACGACGTAAAGCAGGTCTACCTCCTGCGGGCTTGGCACCACCACGTTGCTCACCCCAGAGCTCTGGCTAAAGCCCGTCGCGCTCACGCATACGCGCCGACCGTCGTATTCCTCCCATTGCGAGGCGTTGTCTCGGTTATAGCTCCCGCCGTAGGTGTCGAAGTTCTTCTCGCCCAGGCAGATGTGGTCCACGTCCCTGGAGACCTTATCCTCGGCAAGTTGAATGCCATCCACCGTTTGCGCGTCGTCGAACATGAGCAACGCGTAGCTGGACTTGCGCCAGCCCTCGGCGCACTTCTCACCGTTGGCGTTGATGGGCACGCCGTCGAGCTGGGACAGCTCCTCGCCGTCCACCATGCGCACCACGCCCTCAAAGACCTGCCGACCCTGCGACTCTGCCTGGCTACGCAGGTCAGCGTGCTGCTGTTGCGCGGCAGACTCGGCCGTGGCGTTTGCCTGGGCCTCGCTTGTGGTGCTGGGCTCGCTGGACGCACTGACCGTCTCGCCGCCACGCGCACGCAGCTCGCTTATGGCAGCGCGGTCACTTAAGCTCGTGACCAGCTCGGCTATGCCGGTTCCCTGCTCCTCGTCGGTCTCGGTGCGCTTGATCACACCGTCTTCCACATACACCCGGTCCACGTAGTCCACCTGCTGACCGCGCGAGCGCTGGTAGCATACCAGCGCGTGCTGGTCGGCCGAGATGCAGTAGGACACCCACGGTTCTAGGAAGATGCTAAAGCTCTCCTCCTGGGCCTGCGTCACCGTGTTGCTCTGCTCGTCGTACACAAACGGCACGAACCGCAGGCCACCAGAGCCATGAGACCCCACGTTGCTGTAGTGCGTCGATACCAGCAGCTCGGGCACGTCGTCGCCGGTCATGTCGGTGAGCAGGTACCCGTAGTCTCCATTGGGATACGATCCGAACCACTCGCCGGCAAAGTACGGTGATGGGTCATCGAGTACCTGCTCGTAGGCGTCGGCTATGGCGTTCCAGCGGGCAGCGGCGGCCTCCTGCTGGGTTTTCTTGGCCTCCGCCTCCTGCTGGGCCTTCTTGGCGGCATCCTGCTTGGCCTCGTCCTGCTTGGTCTGGGTTGCGTCCTGCTGCTGCGCAGTCGCCTGCTCGGGCATCTGCGCGGACGGTGGCGCCGACGTCGCGTTAAACCGTCCTTCGGATGCGCCCCACACGACCAAGCCCACCACCACGAGCACCAGCACACCCACGATGGCTATGAGCACTACGGGCGGCTTGCTCGGATTGCTCGGCTCACTGGCCGCATTGCCCTGCAGGGGTGCTCCGCACACGCCGCAAAAGACGTCGTGATCATCTGCCTTGGAACCACAGTTCGTGCAATACATGGGGCCTCCTCGTTGCTCGCGTCAGTCCACATCCACACAGCATACGTTACACGAACGGCGAGGCTTAGCGTTGCGCAACATGCGACGCTTCGGCCAGCTCATCCTTGCACCTGTCCGCACACCCTCCCGCAAGGGCTAGCCATCCGCTGCACGGCACCGTAGAATGTCCCTATGCCGCAAGCGACTAGGGAGCTGCCATGATCTTGCCATCCAACCAGGGACGACGCTTCTGCAAGCTGTTCTACGGACTGCTCGACAACCTCGCGCCTGAGCTGGGCTTTCGCAGCACGCCGCGATACCCATGCGACGAGTTGAGCGACGACGACATCTGCGACCTGGTAATGCACATTTGGGGCGAGCCTGGGCACAGAGACCTTATTGACGACTTTGTGGCGCGCAATCCCCTCAGGTTCAACCGCACCGACCTGCGTCAAATTGAGGCATGGAAGGACGGCCTGTTTGGTTGCTTTGCCATTGTGCGCGATGGTCGCGACACCGTCTTTTTGTATGGTGGGCATGCCTTTGTGGTACGCGGCATTCGCGAAGAGGTGGACGATGTGGTGGGGTCGCCGCTTCCCATGGCCGGTTACTCGGTTTTGCTACCCTGCGATGTTCTCATTACCTATGGCGCCTGCGTGCTGCAGGAGCCCGTGGAGAGCATCCTTGTCCAAGACTCGCTGCTTCAGCAGGTGCAGGCGGCCACGCAGGCGGGCAGGCGCGTCTCAACGGCGCGGGCCTTGCGCACGACGGCAGAAGACGCCCGGCTGGCGGAGCAGGAGCATCCCACCGTGACGGTTGCAGCACCCTTGCCGCTCGACCCATTCGCGCTGGATGACCGCCCCATACCGAATCAACACTGCGGGGCGCTTGCCGACCTCACTGGGCAGGAGCGTGAAAAGGCCATCAAGGACCACGACCAACGCATGCGCGACGGGCTGTCGGGCGAGGAGCGTGCGCTCAGATACGATACCCTGCGCGACGACATAGACGCGGAATGCGTTGACGGTGGCTTTGCCTGGACGTTGGAGCAGGCCGTTGGCGCGTTGGACGAGGACGACCTGTACGCACTCGCAAAGCGCGTTGGTCTGGATTCGCGCAAAGCGGGGCAGGAACTCGCCCAAGAGTGTGTCCGCGTGGTGAGCACGAACTCCGAGGCCCTGCTCTATCCGGCAATCCTCATGGGGCCAGAGGCGGTGCGCGACGTGCAGCGCGTGGACGACTATGACGGCGTGCTGCGCATGAGCGACATGGGACCTGCGCTCCTTGACGTTCCCCATGCGTATCCCCCTGCCACACTGCTCTACCATCGCGACGACGAGTTCGTGTGCCTCATGCCACGCGACGCACAGGGCTTGCTTCGGCACGTCAACTGGAACGATAGCGTTGCGCGTGCGCAACGTATAGACTTGGCCGTTCGATATGTTGAGGTTGCCGTCGAGTTGCGCGGCGTTACGCTCAAGGACCAGATATTCGAGGAAGCGCTTGAGTACGCGAGGGGCGTAACGGCAAAGGAGCTGGACGACGCAATGGCACAGCGCGGACACATGATGACCCTCGCACTGTTCCCCATCGAGCAAGGGGGCACGACCTATCTGGTGGATGAGGAAGTCGTGTTCGGCGAGTATCTGGAACGGGCAATACAAGACATGCGTGACATACGAGTGCACAACCTTCTGGCAGACCGTACCCAGACGGAGCGCGATTTCCAGGTAATAGACGACGTGCTGAGCGCACAGCAGGGCAAACCGCCCTGCATTCCCAACAAGGCACAGCTCGAACTGGGCGTTGTAGAGGCGACGCTGCGGATATCCCAGGTGCAGGCGCTTGTCGCCTTCTTCGACAAGAACGTGCCCGATGGATACGACGACTACCGATTTGCCGACGACGCCATGGCGGCCATCGTGCGCTGCTGCCGGATGATGGGCGATCTTGAGGGCATCTTCTCAACCCTCAGAGCGTACGGATTCGTCCCCACCCAGGAGCAGCTTGATAAGATGCTCGATCCTCTCAAGGACTTCCTGGATGCCATCCCCATGTGGACCCACAACGGCTGGACGCCCCAGAACGTTCCTCTGCCCAAAGGCAGCGAACAAAAGGAACACGCGGTGGAGATGCGGGAAATCAGCATTACGGTCCGCAAGTAGTTTTTGGCGCGCTTCCGTTTACCAAAGCACATGCCAAGGTCCACAACGAGCAACCCCCGATTGCCCGTACGTGGCCGCAGAAAAGGGGTACACCACTTTGCACGTTCCCAAGGGGCAAGATGCGCCAGAAACGCACCCTCTTGAGAGACCTTGGCGAGGCCAATCAGAACGAGGACGTCGAGAACTTTACTCTGCACCATTTTGGCAATGACAGAGCCAGCAGACGTCTAAAGCACATTTCCTCTAAAAGGTCACTTGATTATCCTCTAAAAGGTAAATAGAATTGGCTCTAAAAGGAAACGAGAGGGGAATCATGAAGTACGGGACACTCAAGCCGCGCGGCTACATGCCGCGTATCGCGGATGGGCAGCTCTCACGCATGCTCCGTATCTTTGGTGCGGTGGAGGTCGCAGGGACCATGTGGTGCGGGAAGACGTGGACCTCTTTGGCCTTTGGCGAAAGTGTCACACGCATAGGCCTCTCAGGCCCGCGAATGGCTGCTGAGGCAGACCCGTCGGTGGCACTTCTTGGAGTTCGGCCACACGTAGTCGACGAGTGGCAGGACGTTCCCGCCATCTGGGACGAGGTGCGCGCGGCAGTTGACGAGTCGGGAAACGAGTCGGGTTCGTTCATCCTCACGGGATCGTCCGAACCGCGCAAGGATAGGGTCCACCACAGCGGTGCCGGGCGCATAGCAAAGCTGCGCATGCGCACCATGACGCTGTCTGAGCTCGGGGAATCGTCCGGATTGATCTCCCTCGGCGACCTCTTCGAGGGCAAGTTCGAGCCTCAGCTCGTCCAGCAACCCCTCCCTCCCCTCGCGAACGTCATCTGCAAGGGCGGGTGGCCCGCGCTCGCGGGACGTGACACCGACAGCGCGGAGTACCTCAACGCCTACTTCGACGCCATCTTTAGCGTGAGCATCCCACGGAAGGGTCTGAGCGGACTGGAGTCTCGGCGCGTCGCTCTTTCGCTTGCACGCAACCTGGGAACCGCCGCGAAGCTCGCAACCATTGCCAGCGACGCGCGCCTGGGGGAGGCCGACTCAAAGTCTGCCACGATGAGGGCGGCAAAACACATCTCCGCACTGGAGGAGCTGTACGTTGTGGAACAGGTGACGGGATGGGACGCGCCAATCCGATCGAAAACAAGGCTGCGCACGAAGCCCAAGCGCTACTTCGCCGATCCCTCGCTCGCAGCTTCCCTGCTACAGATGACCCCCGAAAGGCTTGTTGGGGACGGCCAGCTTTTTGGGTTGTTGTTCGAATCCCTCTGTATGCACGATCTGTTCGTATATGCCTCGGCGCTCGAAGGTGCGCAGGCCGACCCCGTTCACTACTACCGCGACTCAGATGGGCTCGAGGTGGATGCGGTCATTGAGTTGCGCGACGGAAGATGGGCCGCATTTGAGGTGAAGCTCGGCGAGAATCAGGTCGAGAGCGCGGCGGCATCTCTCAGGCGTCTGGCAAGAAAAGTAGCCGCAAACCCTGCCGCCCGTAACCCTACCCCAGCGTTTCTCGCGGTGGTCGTAGGCGCAGGCGAATACGCCCGCTTTGATCGAGATCTCGGTGTGTATGTGCTACCGATTACGTGCTTGGGCGTGTAGAACGCTGGTAATGCGCATCAAAAGACGGGGAACGGCACTGCCCCGCCTCACTAGAATTCAGATATCTGCAAGAATAGTGGGGCACAAAATGATTTGATTCCATATGTCCGCAGGTCACAATCGGAAGGACGGTTTTTGTGCCCCACTAAGTATTCAAATAAGTTCGGCCCTGACACGGACTACGCCGAGCTCGCCTGCCAAATCACGTGCCAAGGCCCACGGCAGAAGCCCCCCATTCGCCCATGAGCGGCCGCGTGCAGAGTGGTACACCACTTTGCGATCCCCTTTCCGCGATGGACAGCCACTGGCTCCGGCTGCGCAAAAGCAAAGCCAACCCATCCCACGTGCTGATTTCAAGCTCCTTATGTTGCTTTTGTACATACATATGCGTTACTATCTGAACGAGGTGATTGTCATGCAAAAAACTGCCACGCTCAATCTTCGAGTCGATCCGGAGGTTAAGGAATCTGCAGAGACGGTGCTTTCCCAACTTGGACTCTCCATGTCAACGGCAATAGATCTGTTTTTGCGGCAGGTCTCACTCACGGGTGGCATCCCCTTCAAAGTTGCGCTGCCTGAGGCGCCAAACACACTCAACGTTGCTGCAATAACCGACGAGCAGCTGCGCAACGCTCTCTTGAGGGGTCTTGGTGAGGTCAACCAGAACGCGGGCCTCGAAACCGCGGCCGCATTCTCGCAGATACGAGCGCGCCTTGACGCGTGAGTACGAAGTGCACATGGCAATAATCGCGTTGGTAGCGCTTGGGGACACATGCCAGCTGTTTTGGCCCCTCATATGTCCCCAAACGCTACCATTCTGCGTCGGGCCCTCGTTTAGCGCACAACTGTTGTGCCGTGATACGGCCCATGTGCGAACCGTGTCACGCCAGTTGCCTGCCGGCGCCTGGCACACTATAGTCTTGACGCAACACAACGAGCGCAGGCAAGAAAGGAACGCAGTCATGGAGAAGGTCTACACTGAGGGCGACTGGAAGCTCTTTAGGAAGAGGCTCGCCAAGTGGCAAGAGGCCCACATGGAAAAGCTCATTGCCAAATACGTCGAGCTGCTGCAGGGCGAAGGCTTGGCATCCGAGAAGTTTTGGGCGCTGGACAAACGCCTTCGCAAAGACAAACGCGGCATGGGCGTGGTAATCAACAACATCCGACGCATCGACCTGCCCCACTACCTCACGCAGCTCATGCTGGAGGGCGTAATCCAGGAATCCGACCTGGAAGGCTTTACCGACACGCTCCGCGAAAACGTGCAGTATCGAGTCAAGGTGCTCAGCGATTGAGGAAGCGTGATATGTCGCTGCACTGAGGGGACAGTCCCCCGCGTTCAGCCTCTGGCGAGGCCAAACGCGGGGGACAGTCCCCTCAGTGCAGCTTAACGGCAGCGCACGCCGCGGGTGCGCAGCGCGCAGAACTCCGAAAGCGAGCACACTGCACACGATGACGCGAGCCCTGGCTGCGGCGTGGGATGCAGGCCAATGATGGCCGTGACGCTTTTGGTGGGCACCATGAGATTGCTCGGGGTAAGCGTGATGCCAAGCCTGCGCGAGGCATTGAGCACCGCCAACAGCGCAGGCTGAACGTCGAGCGGCAGGTCGCCATATCCCGGCGAGAAACGCCAGCTACAGTACAGGCCACGCTTTGCCGCATCCGCCCGCACCTGAGCCTCCACGCGGTCCGTCTCGCGCTCGACCGCCCAGGTTGCCGCCGCGTCAAAGAGCACCTGGTCCAAGGGATCGGTAAGCGACAGCCGCCGCAGCTCCCTGTCCACGCCCAGACCCAGCGTTACCGCAACCAGCAGCACCTCCACAGCACCCCGCAAATGCTCGGCGATGTCGTTTCCCGGCAGCTCCAGAGGCAGCGTCTCAGGCCCAAACGCCCTGCTCACGAACGCAGGACGCGCTACCTCCCGGCAGCGTTCCTCCATCGCGTCGATACGCGCCTCCAGCTGAGGCGTGAGCTCCTGTCCGGAGTATCCCAAATAGCGCAGCAGCTCGCTATGCGCCAAGATAGCCACACTCCGCAAGCGCCATGCGCGTGGCATGGGCAACTGCCGGTTTGTTCATGCTGTAGATGTGCAGGCCGTCCACGCCGTTTGCCGCAAGGTCGCGCAGCTGCTCACACGCATACTCGATGCCCGCCTGCGCCTGACTGGCGGGGTCATCTCCTGCGGCAGCAAGTCGCTTGATCACGGCTGCCGGAATGGTCGCGCCGCAGGTAAACGCCATGCGCTGGATCTGCTTGGTGCTGGTAAACGGCATAATGCCCACGGTAATGGGAATCTTTATGCGCGCTCGCACGCACGCCTCGCGAAAACGGTAGAACAGCTCGTTGTCAAAGAACAGCTGCGTTACCAAAAAGTCCGCGCCCGCGTCCTGCTTCTCCTTGAGGTGCTCAATGTCAGCGGCAAGGCTTGCGGCCTCCAGGTGCCCCTCGGGATAGCAGGCCGCACCCACGCACAGCCACGGCGCCGTGTCCTTGAGGTGGCGCACGAGCTGGGTGGCATAGGCAAAGTCAATCACCTCGCGCCCCGGAGCCCGGTCGCCGCGCAGCGCCAGCACGTTCTCCACCCCGCCGTCGCGCAGCTTGCCCACGTAGTCGTCCACGTCCGCGCAGCTCGAGCCCAGGCAGGTGAGATGGGCCAGCGAGCACGTGCCCGTCTCATCCTGTATGTGGCTGGCGATGGCCGCCGTGTTCGCGCTGTTGCCCGTGCCACCTGCCGAAAAAGTCACGCTTATCCAGTCGGGCTGGTCCACGCCCATCTCCCGCGCAATGCGAACCGCCTGCTCCACCGGCAGGTCTCCGCGCGGAGGGAAGATCTCGAACGAGAACGTCTGCTTGCGTGCCAGTATGCTGTCTATGCGCATGTTGCTCCTTCCATTCCTTCCGTATAATACCGCCTCGCAGCCAAATGGCGTCTTGGGAAAAGGGGTTTGGCCCCTTTTCCCAGCCCGCATCGCCAAGGCGCTGCCTAGTACGGGGCGCCAAGCGGGGGGATGAGCTTGAGACGAGCCCACATCAGCTGCTTGGAGCGGCTGTCGCCCAGCGCGTCCTCAAACCCGCCCAGGCCGATCATGCGCATGCCACACACGCTCCACACCTGCCCCGGCACCTGCAGGTCCCCTGTGACGAACGCAGCGCACAGGGCCTGGGCCGCCTCGTCGTCGCACGCCACGACCGTGGCGGGGTCCAGCGCAAGGACGGCACGCCGTAGCAGCTCGGCGTCCAAGGGCGCGCCGCCGTTATCCCACGTGGCCAGCCCCGCCCAGTGCTCGGGCGCATAGCCCAAGGCCACAAGCGATGCGCGCAACGCCGTTCCGTCCGCACCGCAAAACGGATCTGCACCATTCTTCTCGGCGGCACTGGCACGTCCCTTGCAAAACAGCAGCGGCGAGAAGGCGTTGCCCACCATGAGCACGCCATCCGCCTCAAGCCGGGCAAGCTCCGCACGCGTCTTGCTGAGGTGCGCCCGCGCGCGATCGCTCCTTTTGATAGTCAATTGGCCACGCCCCCCATCTTGTCGCATATCATGCCAATAATTGGGTATATCATCGTCGTAACACACAGAAGGCGGCCCCTTGTGCCGTGTGACACGAAAGGAACCAACATGTCCAAAGAGCTTACCGCAGCTATGTTCGATTCGGCCGTGAAGAATGCGCAAAAACCCGTTCTTGTTGACTTTTGGGCCAGCTGGTGCGGTCCCTGCCGCGCGCTCAGCCCCATCGTGGAGGAGATTGCCAACGAGATGAGCGACCGTCTGGACGTGTACAAGTGCAACGTGGACGAGGAGGGTGCCCTCGCCCAGCAGTTTGGCATCATGTCCATCCCCACGCTCATCCTGTTCAAGAACGGCGAGATCGCGCACCAAATGATTGGCAGCATGCCCAAGGCCGCACTCGTGAGCGAGCTTGAGGCGCACCTGTAGACCACAGACAAGGGTTTTCTTGGAGCACCTTTTGGGGAAGCCGTTACCAGCAAGATGAGGCAGCTCCTCCAAAGGGTGTTTCCCGTTTGGTAGCCGGGAGGTGACGCGTGCAGGTTTGGGAGCGCATTCGAGACAACAAGCGATGGATCATCATTGCCGCCGCGGTGGTGGTGTTCATTGCCGTGCTTCAGGACGTTCGTTCCGACGACATCTTGCGTCTTGACGCCACAGCGTTCAGCTTTTTTGTAATAAAGCTGAGAACGCCCTGGATAACTGGCATCATGGAGGGTTTCTCGAGCCTCTCGTCACCCATCGTTATTGGCGTCATGTTCCTTATGGTGATTGCCTTTGCGCCCGGACGGCGTCCCGGCCTGTGTGCGTTCGTAAACCTGGTAAGCGTCGTGCTTATAAACCAGGTGCTCAAGTACATCGTGCAGCGGCCCCGCCCCGACGGGTTTAGGCTTATCTCCGAGACGGGCTACAGCTTCCCCTCGGGTCACTCCATGGTGTCCATGGCGTTTTATGGCTTGTGCGCCTGGATGGTGTGGAACTACGAGCGCGACCGCATCATGCGCTGGGCGTGCTGTATCGCCTTCTCCCTCATCATCGTGGTGGTGGGCATGAGCCGCGTGTATTTGGGTGTGCACTACGCGTCGGACGTGATAGCGGGCTTTTGCGTGTCGCTTGCTTGGATTGGCGTCTACACGCAGGTGTTCTGTCCGCTCTTTATGCCAGAGGAACGGGACCAGCATGCCGAGACCATAGCCAGCCCGGCATATGTACCGCCCGAGCGGCCCAATGCGCTGGACGACACGGGCACCATGAAGGCCCGCCATCTTAACTGGGAGAAGATGCACCTGCCTCGCGAAGACGATCCGTCGTAGCACTGGCCGTACAAAGGGGAGCCAGGCTGCGCAAAGGGGACAGTCCCTCCAGTACAGCCCGCAAGCGGGCCATACTGGAGGGACTGTCCCCTTTGCGCAGCTCTTCGTTTAGAACCTAAAGATGCGGGAGAAGCTCCAGCCGCCCTTGTCCTCTTCGCGACGCTTGAGCGGGACAATCTCGCTGCTGAGAATCTGGCCGCCCTCGGCCACGATGCGCCCAATGGTGGGACCCTTGTTGGAGCGCGGGAACGTGGGGCTTCCAGGGTTCATGATGAGTATGCGGCTCGAACCACCCGGACTGGACTCCCAGCTCACGAACGGGCGGTGAGAATGTCCGCAGATTGCCACGTCACACGTTGCCAGGTCCAAGCGCTCCTCGTAGTGGCACAGCTGCCATCGCAAACCCTCGCGAAACACACGCGTGACGTTTTGCACGTCGGGACCGTAGTCCATGCCCCAGTCGTTGTTTCCAAGGCACATGGCAACCGGCGCGATGCCGCAGAGCGTTGCGTAGTCGCTCCAACTGCAACAGTCACCGGCATGCATAATCATGTCGGCACCCCGCAGCGCCTCAAGCAACTCTTCCGAGAGACGCCCATGCGTGTCGGAAACAATGTCAAACCGCATGGCGGCCTACAAACCCAGTGCGCGCTTGAGCGCCACCACGCGACGCCGCGATACCGAGATCTTCTTGCCGTCCACGCCGTTTATACCTAGCTGCAGGATGCCGCTAGAGATGGTCTCGACGTCTTCCACGTAGGAGAGGTTAACGATGTAGCCACGATGCACGCGGAAGAAGTGATGCGGCGTAAGCTTTGCCTCAAGCTTGGCCAGCGAGATCGTGGACAGATAACGATCCGTGTCGGTATAGATGCAGGAATAGTCGTCCTTGGCCTCGATGTAGCGAATCTGGTCCACAGGCACCAGCACCTTGCGCCCGCTCTTCTCAACGGGAATGCGCTCCGCCGTGGGATTGCTCTGACGCGTGGGCTTGAGGCGCGCCTGCACCTTGTCGAGCGCCTGCATAAGGCGATCGGTCTCCACCGGCTTCATGAGGTAGTCAACGGCGTCCACGCCAAAGGCCTCCAGCGCGTACTCGCTATAGGCGGTGACAAAAACGACTGCGGGGGGATTCTTGAGCTTGCGTAGCGCCTCGGCCAGCTGCATGCCACTCGTCTTGGGCATGGAGATGTCCAGGAACAGCACGTCGGCACGCTTCTCCATAAGGCGCTCCACTGCCTCGCGTGCACTTGCAGCCTCCACGATGGAGTCCACGCGCTTGGTCTCCTCGAGTAAGTACCGCAGCTCCGAGCGTGCTGGCGCCTCGTCGTCCACGATCATGGCGTTAAGCATTTGTCCTACTCCCTTCGTCGACCCTCGGGGCCACATTCCTTTGCGTTACACAGTTCGAGTCCGTTGCAGGGCAGTTGGCACCGCGTCGGCAAGTCGCAGCGTGACCACCGTGCCCTCCCCGGGTTTTGACATTATATCAATTCCAGAGCCTACACCATAAAAGCGTTCAATGCGCTCAGCAACATTCCGTAAAGCAATACCCGTTCCCGAGCCACTTCCCGACGACGTGCGTGGTTCCGACGACGCAAGGAGCCGCTCGGCAGCCTCGTCGTCCATACCCAGACCGTCGTCGGCAACGGCAATGAGTACGTCCCGGCCGTCGCTTACCACGTGCACGTCTATGTTGAGCGTACCCTCCTCGCGCATGGCGTGTCGCACGGAGTTCTCCACTATAGGCTGGACCAGGAACGAGGGAACCAGCACCTCGCCGAGCCCCTCCTCAACATGCTCCGCCTCCATAATGCGGTCCTCTCCAAAGCGCGCCTTCTCGATGGTGAGGTACGTGCGTGTTTGCTCGAGCTCCTGCGAGATGGGGATGCGCGTCTCGGAGCTTTCCAGCGTCCTTCGATAGAACATGGAAAACTCCCGCAGCAGGTCGCGTGCTTTGTCGGGGTCGGTGCGCGTGAGTGAGGCGATGGTATTGAGAGTGTTAAACAAAAAGTGCGGGTTAATCTGCGCCTGCAGTGCCTTTACCTCCGCGCGCGCCGTGAGCTCGGCCTGCACGTCCAGCTCGTGCGAGGAAAGCTGAGAAGAGAGCAGCGTGGCTAGGCCGCGTGCGATGGTAAGCTGCGTGCGGTCGATCTGCTCGCCACTCGAATAGTACAGCTTGAGCGTGCCCACAGGTTTGTCGGCCACGATGAGCGGAACGATAACGCCCACGGGAAACCCGCCCGAGCGCATGTCGTTCTCCTCTGGCGGAACACCCTCGGCGGCGACGGACTGCTTCTTGCGCGTGGTAAAGGTCTCCATACGACCCGACTGCAGAACCTCCAGAGTGGGTCGGGTGTTGGGTGATCCCGGTGGGTAGGTCGGAGCCTGCTCACCCACGTAGGCCAGCACGCATTTGGTGTCGGTAAGGGCCACGGCCTGCGCCTGGGTCTCGGGCAGCACGATCTGGCACACGGCGTTGCAGTTCTCGGGCGTGAGACCGCCGCGCATATGACCGTAGGTGTTGGAGGCCATGCGCAGCGTACGTTCGGTTGCCTGGGAGCGCAGGTTGTCGGGCATGAGCACCACCGAGCCACCCATTACGATGATGGCGGCGAGCAAGGCACCCGCAGACATAGAGACCCACAGGTTGTTCTCGGCAATTCCCCACGACAGCAGCACGAGCATTGCAAGCATGGCGGCCACCAGCCACACGTGCAGCCAGCGAACAAAGAAGTCGGAAATGCTTGCCTTCTTCAACTCGCGACTCACCATGCCCCTTGGTTGAGGTCGTTGTCCTCGTTGCGCGGACGGCGCTTGCGTCTGCGCGGTGCCTTGGGGGTTCCCGTGTTGATGATTGATTCAGCCAGGGGTTCGTTGTTCCACAGCGCAGACATCATACCGGGCCAATACGTTTGGAACGAGAGGTAGCTCGAGCTCATGCGACGGGCCCACACGCGCGCGTCCTTGCGAGCGCGCCGCCACACGTGGAAGTACTCAGAGCGCTCGGGACCGGCGATCGCGCGAAGCAGCGACGTGTAGAAAATGCGCTTGTGCACGCCGGGGCTAATCCAAGGTGCGGGATAGGGCTGCAGCGAGTCTACAGTCACGCGGCGAAGGCCAATGCGATGGTTGGCCACGTCGATCTTCTCGGCCTCGTACGTCCAGCGATACACGTCCTGCATAAAGCGGCTGGCGTACGAAGGGGTCTTGGGAGGCAGGTGTCGCACCGCCCACTGGTTGTCGAACCACACGTCCAGGCCATTCATGCGCAAGTTGAACAGGTAATCCAGGTCTTCGCCACGCGTGATGTAGGGGTCGAACGCCACGTGGCAGAACGCGTCGGCGTATATCGCGAAGCAGCCGCCACACACGTAGTTGGAGCGAGAGATGCGCGTTGCGTTTTGGGCACGCTCCATCCACTCATTGAACTCCGACTTCTTGGTCCAATAGCGGTCGCACCAGCGCGTGGTGGACTCGTCGGCGTAGCACGAACCCTGCCGGTCGAAGAAGTAGCCTGTCTTCGCGGCGATGGGCAAGTCCTGACGCGTAAGAAGGCCCAGGCCGTACACGGCATCTATGAGAAAGTTCTCGTCCAGAGCGATCTCGTCGTCGTCCATGAACACGACCACGTCGTGACCCAGAATCGCCGCAACCACCAGCCCCATGTTGCGGATGGCACCATAGCCGCGCAGCGAGACGGTCTCGCCCTCCATCTTGGGAGCCACCACGTGAATGGCGTTCTCGATGGCCTTTGCCTCGCGATTGCCCACGATGAGCGGGTTGAGGTTGGGGTGCATGGCGCAGATGGCGTTGACCCGCGCGCGGGCCGAGTCCACGCACGACGGTGGGGCGACCAGCAGTACCACCACGCGCAGCACGCCACGAACCTGCTCGAGCGAGTCGAGGCAGGTCTCCAGCTCTGGCACGGGCTTTGCTATGGGCGTGGCGTGGTCGTATGTGCCCACCTCGCCAATCTCGGACGGGGAGTCGTCTTCCGCCCAGTAGGTTGGTATAACGATGACGGGATTCACCTAGCCACGCACCTCCCCGGCTACGGTTACTTTCAGTTTCCAAGCGATATGATTCTACAACAAACACGGGACAGCATGAGCGCCAGTTTCACACGGGAGTCAATCGGTTTTCGAACAAGGGGAAGAAAGCTCCTGTCTCAAACCCACATTCGTCGGCTCACGCGCCCAGACGCAGGCGGTCGGCGCTGAGCAGCTTTTGGTAGCTCGCGGCAAACTTCGTTGAGCGTTGCCCTGCAAAATTCGAGGAGGGCACCACGCCGTGCTCGTCGGAGACCAAGAACACTTCGTCCGCGTCAATCCCGCGCTGCGCGCAGGACGCCAGCAGGTCCTCGTCTCGCTTTACCGGCATGCCCAGCGTACGCGCGAGGTCGTCTATGAGCGAGGAGGCACCCGACGGGGCGAACTCCGGGGACGTGCCCCACACCAGGGCGTCTCCGCGCACGACCCACAGGTCCTCGGGTGACACGCCTGTTTGCTCCGCCTCACGCCAAGAGCTTTGGGCACGCAGCAGCAGGTCGTTTGCCGCGACGCGCTCAAGCGGCCGATACGACCCCAGCGACATGGCGGCCCTGCCCTCCTCGTCCACGGCAATCATGAGCACACCGTTGGGGTTTGCCTGAGCGCCGTCGGCAAGCGTCCATTCCACGTGCTGCTTTACCCAGGCCGCAAGCTCCACAGACACGGGGGCACCGTTTACCACGCGTGCGGAGAGCGCCCGTATGTGACGGTGCTCCATGGGCAGCCTCTTGTCGTAGATTCTCCAACGGCACACAAGCGTTGGCGTTCCAAGCGTAAAACCGTTCATGCTGCAGCCTCCTTCGCGCAGGAAGGACTACTGTAGCACGAAATCATACACGGCGTCGTAGCGGCACAAATAGATGCGCGGCAGTGGCGAGCGCCAGCGCACTATAGCGTGGCTGTTTCCCACGGAACGCAGACCTTTGCCAAGGGCAGGATAGGCGCGCAATCACGTAAAGCGGGGCCTCCAAACAGACAGATGGCACGCGATACAACAGCACTCCAAAGGGATGGTCTTCTGGGCAACCCATTCACTCGTGAGATGGGGATGAGTGTTTGAAATTTGGGACTCCGCATTCACCGGGCCACATTCTTGACCCCTCAACCTGCGCAAACGCAGGTGTCGTATCGCCCATGTAGGCGAAGCAGCCCGTTTTTTCAAACAATCACCCCCATCTCACGTGTGAACGAGGGACACAAAAACTGTCCCGCTGGGAGGGGTCGGAAGAGTCCCCACGTTACCTAAACCGCTCCTGCCTCAGTAGCGCAAGCAGCTCGTTTTGTTTCGCGAGTGCCTCCCTGTTTGGAGGTGGCTTATAGATTCCCAGGTCTCGCGCGATTTGCCGTGCTGGGTACTGTAATAGCTCGGCACGCGCAATCTGAGACTTGTTGATGGAGGTGACCAAATATCCAAGCGATTTCATGTCGTTGCGCCGAATGCGTGTGTTCTCCGCAGCCTGATCCTCGTCGTGATGCTCGCTGCTGTCATATTCGCCAGCCACGTGCACGGTCTTGCCACCAATCACAGCTTTCCACATATAGTCGGGTGTATACGTGGAGCCGCCCACGTACTTCGCCATGCGCTTGCCAACCCGCACGGTCTTGTTGACGTCCGGCATGGGAAGCGACCACCCACCCCTGCGCGGCGGCAGGCAAAGAGCCATCAGCCCAATAGTCTCTTGCGGAGAATTGCAGTGGTCGGCAACCCACTCCAACGCGCGGCGAGCCTTCTTAGCGCCACGCGCTTTAGGCACCTTGTCGATAAAGGCGAGGAGCTTGCGACGGCTGGTGAGGGGCGTGTTGCTCGGTCGCTGCTCGAAACCAGAAATCGCGTTTAGATAGTAGCCGCCACACAGCTCGTTGCCAATCTGCGCGAGTTCGACGAGCGAATACTGCGACGCAAGCTGCACAAATACGAATTCTGGCGAGCTGACGTATATGTTTGGTGCGATTTTGAGAAACGCCCCATAAGGCACTTCCCCTTGCCACACATGCGGTTGGAAACCCTTGGCGTAGCGCCTGCTCGCAACGCCGGGAACCAACACATGTAGTGGGTAGTCGGGTTTCATGATAAGCCCTTGCTCCGCGGGCATGAGCCTGCGGGCCTCCTTCACGCTCGTAATCGCCTTGGCCAACGACCGAGCGCGGGATCGTTTTCCCATAGCAGTCCCCTCAGGTTGCCGCCAGTACCGCAGTGCAGAAATATGGCTCACAAACAAGTTCTTGGCGTTGTTCGCTGCGCTCGTGGGATTCGTCGCATCGCCCATGGGAGCTCCTCTCTCGTGCCCTTTTCTTTGGCTCACACCCGTGTTGGGCCACGATACAGAGGGCATCTCTCAGCAAACTCACACTCAGCGCGCAGCAAACTCCCAGGTCAAACAAGAATTCAGCCGTTGTAGTGCGAAAACGCAACAGAACATGACGCGAAGTCTAAAAAACGGGATTCCCCACGTCCACATACCCTTCACATTCCCCGTCGCATACGCCCACACCAGCTCACCAAGCCGCGATGGGCATGCTCGACAATCTCCGCTGGCGTCGCACGCCGGGGTCGGTTTTCCAGAGGGTCCCTCACTCGCCAGATGGGGGTATGTGTTTGAAAAAACGGGCTGCTTCGCCTACATGGGCGATACGACAGCTGCGTTTGCGCAGGTAGAGGGGCCAGGAATGCGACCCTCGTGATTTCGGAACCCCAAATTTCAAACACTCACCTCGTCTCGTGAGTGAACGGGGTGCGGAGAAGACCGTCTCGGCAGAGAAGGTAACAGGGGAATCGCCCAGGACGAACTACACATGGCGGGTTTTCCCACCAGATACAGTAGCCTACCCACGGCAGACACCCACTCGAGAGAAACAATTCGTACCCACGCAAAGCGCCCCCTGCCGCGATGGCAGAGGGCGCTTTGCGCTAGATGTTAGGCGACCTTACAGCTCGGCGTAGAGGTCCTTGAGCTTGGTGAGGTGCTCGAAGCGATCCATAGCTGCCTGCTCGTTGCGGGCGAACAGCTCCTCGGCGCGCTCGGGGAACTCGCGGGTGAGGCGGTTGTAGCGAGCCTCGTTCATGAGGAACTCCTTGTACCCGCCGGCCGGAGCCTTGGAGGTAAGCGTGAACTTCTTGCCCTTGGGCGCGGCCGGGTTGAAGGTGAAGAGGTTCCAGTAACCGCACTCGACGGCCTTCTTCATCTCGTCCTGGCAGTGCGTCATGCCACCCTTGATGGAGTGCATCTCGCAGGGGCTGTAGCCAATGATGATGGACGGGCCGTCGTAGGCCTCGGCCTCCTGGATGGCCTTGAGGGTCTGCGCGGCGTTGGCGCCCATGGCAACCTGTGCCACGTACACGTAGCCATAGCTCATCGCGATCTCGGCGAGGCTCTTCTTCTTGATCTCCTTGCCGGCTGCGGCAAACTGGGCCACCTGGCCGATGTTGGAGGCCTTGGAGGCCTGGCCGCCGGTGTTGGAGTACACCTCGGTGTCGAACACGAACACGTTTACGTCGGCGCCAGAGGCAAGCACGTGGTCGAGTCCACCAAAGCCGATGTCGTAGGCCCAACCGTCGCCGCCGAAGATCCAGAAGCTCTTCTTGGTGAGGTATGCCTTGTCGGCCAGAATCGCCTTGGCGGCATCGGAGCCGTCGGCCTCGAGCAGCTCGATGAGCGCGGCCGCGGTCTTCTTGGACTCCTCGGGATCGGTCAGCGATGCCTCCCAAGCCTCGACGGCAGCCTTGGCCTCGTCGGTGGCTGCCCAAGCTTTGAGCTCGGTGGCTACCTTGCCCTGGACGGCCTTGTAACCAAGAGCCATGCCCAGACCGTGCTCGGCGTTGTCCTCGAACAGGGAGTTGTTCCACGCGGGACCGTGGCCGT
>JAUMWN010000074.1 GCA_030529625.1 Coriobacteriales bacterium | reverse complement strand
GTCCTGCGCTGCACCATCGGATAGCGTAGCACTATGTACTGGGGGGACAGTCCCCGGTGTTTAGGGGACAGTCCCCTAAACACAGGGGACTGTCCCCCCAGTACATCTTCGCCGAGCTATTTATCGTTCTTTACCGTAAAGAACACGTAGACCATGAGGATAAAGCCAACGGCGCCAAAGGCGAAGCCTGCGCCCGTGAGCGGGCCGCTGGGCTCTGCTTTGGTTCCCGCAAGGCAGAGCACGCAGGCGCCCAAGAAGAGCGTGCAGGCCATGATGGTGAGCACGATGTTGCGCACCATGTAGTTGGCCGCCTTGACCGTCTTGCCATCGGCGCCAAAGTCGCCACCCACCTTGAGCTGACTCTTTTGCAGCATGTCGAGCGTCTCGACCGCCTTGGTGGGCAGACCGGCCATGTCGTCGATGCCCTGCACGCCCTTGATCACGAAGCTCTCGACCATGCGCTGGATGCTGTCGGGGTCAAATCCCGTGTTTATGTGGCGCGTCATGCAGTCCATAATGTTCACGCGCGGCGAGAGGGCCTTTACGGTACCCTCGATGGTGATCAGGCCACGCCCGAGGTTGGTGAGGAACGGATCGATGTCGTAGCCCTCGTCCTCAAGGCCGGACGTGATGGAGTTGATAAGGTCACCAGTGTCGAAACTCTCCAGGTCGGTGTCGGCAAACTGGCTGGTCATCTCCTCGCACGTGGCAAGCAGCGCGCCGTGGTCGATGGGACCGCGCGGTTTGGCAATCTGCAGCACGGTACGCTTGAGGCCATAGGAGTCGCGCTTGACCAGGGCCGTTACGATGTCAAGCAGGATCTGGCGCTGCTTGGTGGTAACGGTACCCATCATGCCAAAGTCAATCCACTCGATGCCATCGTCCACGAGCAGCACGTTGCCAGCATGGGGGTCGGCGTGGTAGAAGCCGTCCTCCAGGATCTGGGAGACGAAGTTGTCGGCCAGCAGGTTACCCAGGCGGTCGCGCTCCTCGTCGGGAAGCGAGTTAACGTACTCCTCGTCGCCCACCTCCGGGCCGCTCACGAAGTCCTCAACGAGGATGGCCTCATTGCTCAGCTCGTCATAGCACTTGGGCGACTTGACGCCCTCGCGTCCCTCGTTGTTGGCATAGAAGCGGTCCAGGTTGCGCGCCTCGTTGGTAAAGTCCAGCTCGATCTTGGAGGTCTGCTCGAGCTCCGTGACCATGGTCATGAGGTCGATGCCGCCCTCCTTGGAGCCGCTCAGTTTCTCGGCCGCACCCAGGATCTTCTCGATGAGCGCAAAGTCCTGCGCCACCGTGTCAACGACACCGGGACGGCGGACCTTTACGGCCACCACGGTCCCGTCCTCCAGCTCGGCCCTGTGCACCTGACCAATGGATGCGGCGCCAAGGGGGTCGTCGTCAAAGGACGAGAAGATCTCGCCTGCGGGCTTGCCCAGGTGCTTCTCGATCTGCTCATGGACGGTCTGGGCATCCATGGGCGCCACGCTCGAGCGCAGCTTACCCAGGGCGTCGCAATACTCCTGCGGCAGCATGTCGGTGTGGGTGGAGGCAATCTGGCCGAGCTTCACGAAGGTGGGGCCAAGGTCCTGCAGGATGTCCACCGTCATCTGCGGCGTGAGTCCGTCGTTGTAGTCGTACTTCTTAAGGATGCCAAGGATCTCCTTGCCACGCTCGTTGTAGTCAATCTTGTCCTTGGTCTTCTTACGCGCGTTCATCAGCGCGGTAACAAAGCCTGCCATGCTCGTTCCTTTCTTGCCATGCGTATAGGCATTCGGAGCGCATAATACACCTAGCAGCTTGACAGACATCAGAATACAGAGAATCTGGCCGAACAAAGGGGCTCTTTTCCTGTTTTTCCTGTGCGTAAAGCATCGTCAGGCTACACAAAGAGGACAGTCCTCCGAGTAAAGCCCGCGAGCGGGCCGTACTCGGAGGGACAGTCCCTTTTGTGCAGCCACGCTTTTGTGCGGCGCGCCCTTATCGCACGACCACGTTGGAAAGGTCAAGATTTAGGTCCACGAGGGTGTTGATGCCGGCCACCGAGCCGTCGTTGGCGTACTGCCATACGCTCACCTTGCGCGCGTAGGAGGGTCCGTCGTCGTACTCGGCGCACCACAGGCGATAGTCCTCGACGTAGCTTCGGTCCAAGCGCATGAGGTCGTAGGTGTTGCCATAGATGATGGGCTCATACCCTCCGTTGCGAATGGCATCGCAAAACGCCCCCGCAATCTGTGAGGCCATCTGGTCGCTCACCTCGGCTATCCTCGTGCCGGGCTCCGCCTCGTAGTCAAACGCCACGGGATACTCGAGCCGCCTGCCGTCGAGCAAGCCCAGCACGAAGGCCGCCTCCTCCCGAGCCTCCTCCACGGAGATGGCCTGCGAGAAGAAGTATGCGCCGCACTCTACGCCGGCCTCTCGAGCCTGCGCATAGTTGGCATCAAAGTAACGATCCGGGTAGAGCCCACCCTCGGTGTTGCCGCGAAACCCCACGCGGATAAAGGCAAAGTCTATGCCGTCTGCCGCCACGGCGTGCCAGTCTATGGCCTCCTGGTAGTCGGACACGTCCACGCCCGTCTTGCGGGCAACGGATGTGCCGTCGTCGTAGGTGTAGCGACCCTCGCTTTGGGTAAAGGAAGCCGCGTCGAAGTACGGGCCACCGTCTTGCGACAGCTCCGCGGCGTCGCCGGCTCCCAGCCCACATCCCGCAAGGCAGAGCAGCAGGCTACACAACAGCGCGAGGACGACCCCGAGCGGGGTACGGTATGTGTGAGCGCGATTCATCATGGCAAGAGTATACCCAACATGCGGCGCTTTGCCGCGCGTCCTGTCCCGCTCACCACGGTCGCAAAACCGCGCAAAACCGCTACCATAGAGGCAGACACAAACCAAGCAGGTGGAGGAATACGTTGAGAGAAGCATGGTACAAGGCACGGGGCCTCTGGGCAGAGTTCTCCAAGGCGCGCGCGGGCACCCACGCTTCCAGCATTAGCTATTACTCCTTCCTGTCGCTCGTTCCCCTGCTTATCATTTGCATCTCGCTGGTTTCGATGACCAGCGTGAGTCAGTCCGAGACCACCGAGTTCTTTTGCAGCATCGCTCCCGACACATTTGATGGCCTCATACAAACACTGGTTGGGGAGGCCTACGCGCAATCCGGTCTCGCCTTCTCCCTCTCTGCCATCACGCTCATCTGGTCGGCCTCCAAAGGCGTGCGCGCCATAGGCGTTGGCCTGAATGCCGTGTACGCAGAGGAGGAGACCAGGGGCAGCATACGGGTAATCATCATGTCCATGATTGCCGCCGTCATTATGATGGCGCTGCTCGCCGCGGTAATTTACCTCGTCTTTAGCGGCAGCGTCCTGCGCGCGCTCGCAGGGTTTGTGCCCGGCATGCAGGAACAGGACACCGTCGTCTCCTGGCTCAACTCGGGGGCGACGCTGGCGTTGGGCGTCTTGGCGCTCACGGCGTGCTACACGTTTTTGCCCTCGGGCAGGAGGCGCTTCTTGGCCCAGCTGCCCGGAGCGCTGTGCGCGGCGCTCGCCGCTGGCCTGCTCTCGTTTGGCTTTCGCATCTATGTTGACTACTTCTGCAACTACGCGGTGCTGTACGGCAGCATTGCCACGATTGCGCTGCTCCTGTTTTGGATGTACCTGCTCTTCTACGTCCTGCTGGCGTGCGGCTTTATCAACCACCTCCTCGCCAAGCGGGCCGAGCTAAAACGGCACGGATAAGAGACTGGCCATCGTCGATAGACAAAGGGGACAGTCCCCTTTGTCTACCCCTTAGGTCTTATTGATGTCGGTAAGGTCGAGACGCGGGATGCGTCGCAGGGCAATCAGGCTCATGATCAGCGACAGGAGGGCACTGCCCAGAATGCCGGCCAGAACGGCGATAAGGTCGATGCTCTTAACGAACGAGGCCGTTTCGGGCTCCACCGCAATCACGGTGAGCCATCCCACAAGACACCCAAACAACAGGCCCACCAAGATGCCCAGAATCGAGAGCACGATGGTGTCGTTGTATATGTAGCGCTTCGCGTCGTGCACCGAGAAGCCGTTGATCATGAGCACGATAAGCTCGCGCTTCTTCTCCTCAATGCACATGATGTTGAGGTTGAGCAGCATGACCAGCGCCATAAGGATCGCAAGGACAAGGTAGATGGCGACCACTGCACTCGAAACCGTGGAGAACGTGTCGAAGTTGCCGCGCTGTTCTATCTTGTCGTCCTCGATATAGTAGGCGCCTGGAACGGCCATAACCTCGTCGTGCACGTCGTCCACCGACACGTCGCCGGTGTTGGCAAGCACCACGTTGGGTATATACTCGCCGAACTCCTTTTTGTAGTAGTCGGAGCCCATTACCATCTCGTAGTACGTGAGGCGGAACTGATAGAACCCCAGGATGGGAACCTCGTGCGTCTTGCCGTCATCGGGGTACAGGTTAATCTTGTCACCCACCTTGGCGCCAGCGTGCTCGGCGAGGGACTGAGATACCCAAACGCCATCCTGCGACAGGTCGACAGAATTGTCGGACACTGAGTTCACCGAATACACCTGCGCGAACTCCTGCTCGTTGGCAGGCACATACACCTGCGTCACCCCACGGGTCTCGTCACCATAGTCGAAGGCTATGCTCTTGCGCACCGTCTGGGTGGTCGTCGCGCCCTCCCGCTTGAGGATGTCCTCCACTTTGTTGATGGCGCCCTTGGGCTCAGGCTTGACATAGGCCATCACATTAAAATGGTATACGTCTTCGTAGTGCTCGGTGTAGCTCTTGAGCACGTCGTCGTTGAGCGTGATGGCCGTTACGATGAGGGCCGTGCAGCCCGCAACACCCACGATCGTGCTAAACACGCGGCGCTTCTCGTTAAGGCAGTTGTTTATGATGGTTTGGGTAAACAGGGGCAGCTTCTGCCAGATGGCCCAATCCTCAAAGAAGCGCCGCTTGCCCTGGGTCGTGCTCTCGCCACGCAGGAGCACAACGGCACGCTCGCGAAGGATCTTCTTGCATGCCAGCCACGTGCAAACGAGCACGAGCCCCAGCTCGAGCGCCGTCACAATGAGGAACAGCAGAATTCCAAAGTGCGGCGGGAAGGTACCAAAGGTGAACATGGAACCAAGCGCGCCGCCAATGATGCCCTCCACCAAAAACGTTCCCAGCAGGGCTCCCAGGATGGCGCCAATAATGACCGCGATTCCCGAGTACGCCAAAAAGCCCGCCGTAATCTCCTTCGTACGCAACCCCAGCGCCTTCTTCGCGCCAATCTGCGTCATCCGCTCATTCACGATACGGCTTACGGCAGAGTAGCTCACCAGCAGACCCACCACCACGAACAGCAAGGCCATGGAGAGACTGAGGTTGGTCGTCACGGCACTAAACACCGAGATATTGGCTGACCCTGCATTGACGTCACGCCCCAGAACGGCCCAATAGTAGGGCTTCATGTCGTCGTACACCTGCTCGAGCTGTTCCAGGTCGGGTTTTTTGGCCTCAACCTGAGCCTCGCCGTCGGCAACCTGCTTTCTTGCGTCTGCGAGCTTTGCTTCACCGTCGGCAAGCTCCTGCTCGGCCTCGGCCACCTTCTGGTTGAGCTCGTCCTGCCCGGCGTAGTACAGGTCCCAGCCGTCGTCAAGCTCTGCTCTCTTCTCTTCGAGCTCGGCCTCGGCATCGTCAATCTCCCCATTCGCCTCAGCGATCTTTGCCCGCGCCTCGCGCACCGTGTACTGCTGGCCCTCGTAGGTGATGGGGATGTCCTCGTAGTGGTCGGAAGCCGCGCGCGCCGCCGACAAGGCCGTCGCAAAGTTGCTGTGGTTGAGGGATGGCACCGAGACGCCAGCCTCTTTTGCGAATGGCTGGATATCGTCGTTGATTACGTCGCCATACGCGTCGAGCGTCGCATCGTACTCTTCCTGGGTGATCTCGCCCCGCTTGAGCTCGTCGTCGAGTTCGGCCTTGAACTCATACCCTTCGTCGATGATGGCGTCGATCTCCGCTTTGGCAGCATCGGCCTCGGCCAAGGCGTCCTCGGCCAGGGCGACCTCGTCCTTGGCGGCCTCCAGCTCGGCCTCGGCATCTGCGAACTCATCCTCGTAGCCCATGAGCTCCTCGTAGGCGTCCGCGAGCTTGGCCTCCCCCTCGGCACGCTCCTGCGCGAGGGTCTTTTTACCCTCTTCGAGCTTCTTCTCGCCATCGGCAATGTCCTGCTTGCCCTTGTCGATCTTGGCCTGGGCATCGTTGAGCTTGGCCCTGCCGTCGTCCAAGATGCGCTGCACGTTGTCGTGAAGGCTGTCGTAGCGGGCTGTGCCTAACCTATCGCCTAGCTCGACTATGCGCGACTCGATCTCCTTCGAGACCTTCTGGTACTCGTCCCCATACGTGCTCAGCCCCTCTAAGCTCTGGCACGTTACGTTGACGATTGGGTAGCCGTCATAGTACTGCTCTGCGTCGAACGCCTCTGGCGTCACCCAGGCCAGTGCATCGACCATGCCCGAAGGGGATTGCGATATGCCGTACGTGTCTGGCGCCACGGAAATGTACTCGGCGCTGTGCACCAAGCCGCACACCTCATACGTGGAGCTACGCAGATAGCCCATCCCATCGTCCACCTCGGGGTCCAGCAAGGGATCCTCGTCGGAGTCCCTTTGGAACGCGAGGGTGTCTCCCACGCCTACCCCAAGCGTTTCTGCGGCCTCGTAATTAATGGCAATCTGGTTTGGGTTGGAGGGGATCTTTCCCTCCACGACCACGGGCACGTTGATGTGGGTACCCAGCGATGTGACCTTTACGGTAACGTTCTCGCCCTCGACCTTTACCGTTTGGAACGACTGGAAGGCTGGCTCGATCTGCGTCACGCCATCAACCTGGCTGAGCTGCTGCAGGTCGGAATCGGTTAGGCCGTACGGGAACTGGATTTGGAAGTTGTGGAAGTTCCCCTCCTCAAACACCCGCTCGGCAGCACCTTCCAGTGCTGGACCGGACCAAATGATGCCCAAAAACACACCCACGCCCAGCGCCACGAACATGAGGATGGAGAAGAACGAGATGAACGTGCCCTTTATGGTAGTGACGAGGTCTCTTCGTTGGGTCTTTTTCATGCGGGTCTCACCACTCCAAATCGGTCACGGCGGCTATGGTGCGATTTATGGTGACCTCACCCACGCGGCCGTTACGAATGCGCACGACGCGATCGGCCATACGGCAGATCTCCTCGTTGTGCGTAACCATCATCATGGTGGTGCCACCATCCACTATCTTTTTGAGCGCCTGCAGCACATCGATGGAGGTATCGTAGTCCAGCGCGGCGGTAGGCTCGTCGGCAAACAGCAGGCCAGGCCGCTTTACCAGCGCGCGGGCAATGCTCACACGCTGTTGCTGGCCACCAGACAGCTGCGAGGGCAGGTTCTCCTTGCGATCCTGGAGTCCCACAACCTCCAGCGCATCATCCGTGGTCATCGCGTCGTCCACTAGCTCCCCAATCAGGCTGAGGTTCTCGCGCGCGTTGAGGTTGGGCATGAGGTGGTAGCTTTGGAACACAA
Organism: Coriobacteriales bacterium; assembly: GCA_030529625.1. Lineage (GTDB taxonomy): Bacteria > Actinomycetota > Coriobacteriia > Coriobacteriales > Atopobiaceae > RUG440. Next base: position 8,022 of record JAUMWN010000074.1, on the reverse strand, counting down.
AGCCGATGTTTTGGCGGCGGAACTCCGTGAGGTCGTCCTCGCTCGCATCCACGATGGGCTCGCCCCTAAACTCCACGACGCCGTCGGTGGCGCTCTCCATTCCCGCGATGATGTTGAGCAAGGTGGATTTGCCGCAGCCCGACTCGCCCAGAAGCACCACGAGCTCGCCCTCGTTAACGCTCAGGTTTACCCCCTTGAGCACATGGGTAACCGTGTCGCCGCTCACGTAGTCGCGCGTGATGTTGCGAACCAGCAGCATGCGGTCGCCAATCACGAACGGCCTTTTGGGAATTTCCTGGGGGACAGCTATGCGAAAGGAAAGCATGGCGAGCATCTCGCACACGTCTGCCTCCTCGCTGGTAAACGCGCTGCCGTCGTCCTTGTTAACGAGCTGCGCCACGCACAGCCTGTCCGAAAGGGTGGTGATGGGGTGCACCAGCATGGAGGTTATGGCCCCTTGCCCCATGCACGCCTCCAGCACGGGATCGGTGCCAGGTTCGTATGCGCACAGACGCTCACTCGCCTGCGTTTTGTGCACGCGGCCCACGACGCCTTCGCCCGAGACGCAACTCGCGCCCATGAGGTCGACGTTGCCAATCCAAAAGTACGGGCGCAGAGTCTTTTTGTCCGGCTCCAAATACCACAGCACGGCAACGGAGATGCCCATCTCGCGCGCGAGGATCCTCAGTACCGTGCGCAAGGCCTCGTCGAAGGTTGACGCCTCAGACGCCGCGCTACGCGCGTGAGCCATTGCGCGATAGGCATTTATGGTTGTCTTGTCCACGCGCTCGTCCTTCCTTGCCAATACGCCCATAAGCCTGAGTGTACTGCAAAAACACTCTCGTGCATCACGTCAATTGGCAAGGGGACACGCGCAGCGGCAGGAAGGGGCGCTCATGACACGTGCGAAAGCGATCTGCCACCAGTGTCCGTTACCTGTGGCAGACGACGAAAGACGCTGGCCGGAAGGGGGTAGCCGTTATCATCGCCATCTACCACAGGTGACGGACGCTGGTGGCTCGCTCGTCACAGCGCCGATGGTCGGGACGCGAGCAGCCTGCCCATGAGGTCCGTGAGCCGGTCGATGTCCACGGGCTTGGACAGATGCGCGTCCATGCCCGCCTCAAGGCAGTGCCTCACGTCCTCCTCAAAGGCGTTGGCCGTAAGGGCGATTATGGGTATGCGCTCGGCGTCGGGATGATCGAGCTTGCGAATCGCGCGTGTGGCGGCAAGGCCATCCATAACGGGCATGCGCATGTCCATGAGAACGGCGTCAAAGTGCCCGGGCTCGCTGTTCTGGAAGACCTCCACCGCGATCTGGCCGTTTTGCGCCCACTCGGAGGTTATCTCCTCCATGTCGAGCAGCTCGGCAAGAATCTCGGCGTTCATCTCCTGGTCCTCAACAATCAGCACGTGCGTGCCCGCCACGATTGCGGTGGACTCGGGCTCAGGGGACGCGTCCGTCTCCTCCACGTGGTGCGCCCGCAAGAGCGGCACCGTAACCACAAACGTGGTGCCTTGTCCCTTTTTGCTCTGGACCGCGATGGTGCCACCCATAAGGTCTACCATGTTCTTGGTGAGGGCCATGCCAAGGCCGCTGCCGCCATAGCGGTTGGTGGTGGTGGCGTCCTCCTGGGCAAAAGGCTCAAACAGCTTGGGGATAAACGACTCGTCCATGCCAATGCCCGTGTCCTGCATGGTAAAGCGCAGCACACGGCTGCTGTCGTCGTCACCGTCGGTTTGCTCCACGGCAAACGTAACGGTTCCCGGCGCGTCGGTAAACTTGACGGCGTTGCCAAGGACGTTGATCACCACCTGACGCAACCGCAGGTCGTCACCAACAAAGTACTCGTCCGTCTGCCCAATCACCTGACTCTGGTAGGTGAGGCCCTTGTCCTCGCACTGGCCGTGGATGATGGTGTTCACCTGCTCCATCATCTCCTGGAACGAGAACTCCTCCTCCTTGAGCTGCATGCGACCCGACTCGATGCGGCTCATGTCCAGGATGTCGTTAATCAGAGACAGGAGATGCCGAGCGCTGGAACCAATCTTTACCAAGTCGTCGCGGATCTCCGGGGAGATGCTCTCGTCGTGCAGGGCGATGTTGTCCAGCCCAATAATCGCGTTCATGGGCGTTCGAATCTCGTGGCTCATGGAGCTGAGGAAGGCAGTCTTGGCCGCGTTCGCCTCCTCCGCACGCGTGAGCGCTTCGGTAAGCGCCCGGTTCTGCGCCATGGCGTCGCGCGTCTCCCGATCCACGTTCGAGAAGCCCACGCCAATGGCATGCACGATGTGGTCCTCGCGCTCCTCTATGCGACGGACGCCCGCAATGCGGAGCATCTCGTACTGCTCGACGCCGTTGATAACAGCCAGGTAGCGATACGAGAGCATGGTCTCGTGTGCCAGGCCCGCGCGAATGCTATCGGGTTCGATGAACCGGAGGAAGCCTTCCCGATCCTGCTCGCACACGCAATGCTGGGCATACTCCGCAAAGCCCTGTTGGAAGGGGAAGGTCTTTCCTGCCCACATCCTGTCGGGCATCTGTGACGTTGCGCGGGCACACACGCACTCGTCCTTGTCCAGGTCGGCGTAGTAGACGCTGCGGTAGTCGGCGGCCATGGCCGTGATGAGGCCATCCCTGCTACGGATATCGTCGAGCGCCTGGGAAAGACTTGCCGTCGCATCAAAGCTGTCGTGCGTTACGGACTGCAGCATGTGGTAGACGTCTTCGATCTCGTCACCAGTGTGGATGTCGAGCGCGTCCACCAACTGGATGTTGTTCTGCCGATCTTCCTCCGTCTCGTATGCAAAGTTGTTTGCGCAACGGGATAGCTCGTCGATGGGATGGGTCACGCGCCTGCGCACGATATGGATGTCCACCACGAGCACGACGGCGCCAATTGCCAGCAGCAGCAAGGAGAGTCGCAAAGTAAAGGCTACGTCCATGCCCGACAGGTAGTCCATGGAGAAGTCGACGCAGGCGGTGCAGGCATAGCTGCCGTCGCTGCGAAAGATGGGACGGGTGTAGGTAAAGAGGTAACCGTCCTCTTTGGTGAGCTCCGAGTATCCGGCAATCTGCTCTCCCGCCATCACCTCGTCCAGGTGAGAAACAAAGGGTTCCTCCATCTCGTCGAGCGACCAGACGTAGCCAACGGGATAGCCCTCTCCATTCACCCACCAGTCCGCGTCCAGGTCAAAGATCACGTGCCCGCCGTCCTCCTCAAAGCGGTACACGTACATATAGAGGATGTCGGGGTAGTTGTCCCTCAGCGTGGTGAGGTAGTCGACGGTGTCCACGTACTCGGGAAGGTCCGTGTTCTTTTGTATGTACTCGTCCACCTTGTCGCCGTCGATGGCGTTTACCATGAGCTGCGTGACGCCCTGTGCCATGCGGGTGTACTGGTCGATCATGCGGCTGTGGAAGCGATAGTACACCACGGGGATCATGACGGCCATGATGAGTATCGTGCTCACAACAAACAGCAGGGGCAGCCGAACAGACAGTGACTTTGTGGCGCGCTTCCTCAATACGGTCCCTCCTCGTGGCACATTTTATTAGTGTAACGGAACCCGTAGGTGGGCAAGTACGAGACGGTGGCCAAACGTAGGACATACGCACGAGCGGGATAACAGACAGGGCAAGTCTAAAGTGGACAATTTTTGCCAACGGCTCGTCGCCAACTGGGGAAACGCCAATGTCTACGGAAAAATTGTCCACTGTGTATTTTACCTAGTGGACAATTTTTCAACGCGGCGTGACATTTTCCCAGTTGGCGTTTTAGCGTCCGCAAAAAATTGTCCACTTTTCCTGGCGCGGTGACCGCCCAAACGTACGTCCTAGCCCAAACGCGGGGTCGCACGCAGGGACAGCTTCTAGCGACCCTGGTACTGATAGAACCCAACCATGCCGTTCGAGTTGTCCTCAAGGCTGTCCGCCGCAATCCGTGCGCACACGAACCGCTCCTCGATGTCGGCCTCCAATCGGGCGTCAACAAAGACGCCAAACCGAAGGCTCACCTTGCCGGCCGTCTCCTTCTCCACAAACACCTCGTCCACGAATCTGGCAAAGAGCTGCTCGTAATCATCCTGATGCGGGCAGTACAACAGGAACGTGTCCCCCTCCTTCCTGCAGCCAATGCCACCAATCCTGCGCGCCAACCTTCCGATGCTCATGCCAATGCTACGCAGCACCAAGTCGCCAAACTGGCGTCCGTACCGATCGTTTACCTCGTGGAACTGGACCACGTCGCACACGACGGCGTCCGGGGCGGCCCCTTCGTACGTTTGATCAAAGCGATCCACGTAACGGATAAAATACTCGATGTTGTAGAGTCCCGTGAGTCTGTCCCGCTGCGTACGGCGAATAAGGTCGCGGTTCTCCGAGAGCTCGATGCACTGGGAGATGCGGGCCTTGACTATCTCGATGTCGGGATAAGGCTTGGGGATAAAGTCCATTGCACCAATCTGCAGGCAGTCCAGCTCCACGTCAGCGTCTACGGTAACGACAATCACCGGAATGGACATGAGGTCCTCGTCCACCTGCATCTCGGCAAGCACTTCTCGACCCGTCATGTTGGGCATGTACAGGTCGAGCAGCAGCAGTGCGATCTGGTCCTTGTAACGCCTGAGCATCTCCAAGGTCTGTGTGCCGTCGGATGCGTACAGGATCTCGTAGTCATCCTCAAGAAGGGCTCCCAAGATCTCGCGATTGGTGGCTACGTCGTCGGCAATGAGCAGGTGCCTTTTCATGCTAAGCGCGGCAATGTCGTCAAAGTCCAAGTCGTAGGCCGACTCGTTTGGCTCGTTGCCCCTCGTCTGCGCGCCCAGGCTCTTGAGCAGCATCTTCTTCTGGTACATGATCTGGTCGGCCCGCTCAAAGATCGCGCGGACGCAGACGTCCTCACCCGCCACGTATTCTGCCATGCCACCCGAGACAACCGGCTCCTATGTGTTGATGTGGGCAACGGAGCGCTTGTGCAGCGCGTGCATCAACGCCACCCGATTCTCGTAGTCTCTTCCAAAGAGCATCGCCACGAACTCGTCGCCGCCCACTCGGTATACGGGGCTGTGAACGAAGACGTTGCATACCATGTCGCACGCCTGGCGAATATGCTCGTCTCCGGCCTTGTGGCCCAAGGTGTCGTTGATCATCTTGAGGCCATTGACGTCACATACTACAAGGGCAAAGGCGTCAACCTCGCCAATCCCCATCTTTGCGTCCAGCGCCTGCTCCATCTCCAAATAGGCCTGCTTGCTCTTTACGCCGGTGAGCCCGTCCCGATACGCTTGGCCATGCACGTGCGCAATATGCGTCTTGAGTTCGCTGCTCATGGACTGGATCTGCTTACCCAGCGAGTCAAGAGAGCTGGACTCCTCGCCCGCTTCCACAGGCGAGTGACCCGCCTGCCCCATTGCGGAAGAGCTGCCCATCTCCTGCATGAGCGTCTCCCCCCATCTCGTTGAGCTGGCCCTGAATAAACCCTATGCGCCTCTCGCTCCTGCCTATGATGGTAACGACGATGCCTCCGCCCACGAGCAGTGCCAAAAGCGCCACGACAACCGTGGAGCGGGTGAGCGTGGCGATCTGCTCGTTGTACCAGTCGGCGCTAAAGTCCACGGCTATGATGCCGGCGACCTCTCCCTTGGAATTGAACACTGGACTGTACGCGCTGTAGAACGCGCCCCATGCGTCCTCGTAGTGCTCCTCGTCTGCGGCAGGCGTGCCCTTGCTCGCCGTGTTGAGTGCTTCCGTGTACACGATTGGTGAGCCAAACTCCCCGGGGTCCTCCACCGTGGGATCCAGGCCAAACGTAAAGGTGCCATCCCCCATGTCGCGAATGCAGTAGATGTACTTGAGGTCGATGTTGTCCTGAAAGTAGGTGAGCGTCTTCATGATGCGCTCGTAGCCGTCGGTCCCCTTGTCGTCGGGTGTTACGGACTCCAGGACGTCTCCGTCAATCATGGCCGCCGCGGTGTTGGATACGTCGAGCATCCTGGTTTGCATGAGCGTAATGATCGAAGCCCTCGACTGGCTCATGAGCAGGTAGCCAAACGACACGGTGACCACGAGCAGGAAGAGAATCAAGAGTATGAGGTACTGAGAGGTGCGCTTTGGCCTGACCTTCTCGTGCATGGCTACCCTCCGACTCCCGACTGCATACGCTTCTAGCATACCTAAAGATGGGCAGGTTCTCCCTCAAAAGTGGGGGCTCGCCAAACTGGACCGACGATATGCAGTCAGCGAGTCGTTGCGTTAAGGACATGGAGGTGCCCCATATGGGATGCATTGCAGTATGCTGACACTCGTTGCACAGGCTGCCCTGCCGCGCAGGCACTGGCGCAGTCGGCCAATTCGCAGGTACTGCTGCAGTGGAAAGGAGCAACCATGGAAAACGTAGTTACCGCCATCTTTGACGTGGAGAGCGAGGCATACAAGGCCTTCTCCGAGATTCGCGCCATGCCCTTTGGCAACGGCTATGGCGTTGCCGAGGCCGCCCTGCTCAAGCGCGAGGGTGACAACATCATTGTGGTGGACTCCATCGACGCCGTGGCCGTAACCGCCGACGACACCGCCGCCGGCATGGTTATTGGCTCGCTCGTGGGCATCTTGGGAGGACCGTTTGGCGTTTTGCTGGGCGCGGCCACTGGCGCCCTTATTGGCAGCTCGCTCGACTCCGCCGACGCCGTAAACAGCCTCTCGATGATGGAGGTCACCGCCGCCAAGCTCTACGACGGCGAGATTGCCATCATCGCGCTGGTGCAGGAGGAGGAGCCCGCGTTTGACGCCGCGTTCGAGGACTACCAAACCACCATCATCCGTCACTTTGCCGTCGACGTTATCAACGAGGTCGACCTCGCCCGCGACGCGCAGGCAGACCTGGCCAACCAGATGCACGAGCAGCTGCGCGCCGAGCGCAAGGCCGAGCGCGCCGACAAGCGCGAGGAGCGCTCCGCAAAGGTGAAGGCCCACTTTGAGGAAATCAAGGCCAAGCGCGCTGCCCGCAAGGCCACGGCCGCCGAGGCCAGGGAGATCGCCGAGGCCCAGTTTACCTCCTCCACCAAGGAGATGCTCGGCACCGAGTAGGCAACCATCTGCATGCAAAAGCCCGCAGGAACGCGGTGCCCCATTGGCAACGATTGTCGATGGGGCACCGCGCTCTTGCGCATGCAAGGGACGCTCCCCAGCGGGGGCATCCCCCAATTGGGCGCAGATGGTGGCCCCACACTTTTGTGACACTTTCCTTACACAAGCGCGTGGGATTGATGGGCCTAATCCTCATAGGATGGAATCAGCAAAGGGAGCCATCACAAACGAGGAGGAACACCATGAAGGCCATCCAGAATCCCATCGTACGCAAGGTTATTGCCGCGCTGCTCGTTGTCGTACTTGCCGGCACCACCGCGTTGGCGGTAACGGTAGCCACCAGCAACACCAAGAGCATTACGCGACAGCGGGCGTCGGGGCAAGGCGGGGGCACCGCCCTCGTGGACCAAACGTCTGCCGACGACGTGGCTGCGGCCGACGTCGCCAACGACTCGAACCTCTCAAACGCAGACGGGGACGCCAACGGCAGCCAGACCAGCTCGGACGCCGACGGCGGTGAAGGCGACTATGGATACGACTACGCCGGCAGCGACGACTACGGCTACGGCGATGCGGACGATTCCACCGATCTCGACCTCAGCGACCTGCTGGCTGCCTCTGGCGACGAGGCCGATGACTACGACTGGAGCGACTACGGCCTGTCCGACGACGACTACGATTGGCTGGCCGACTACGCAGACGATGCTGCCGATGACGACACCACGGACGCTACCAACACGGCCGAGCAGGCCGAGTCCCAGGAAAGCAACGAGGAGAGCTCGAACGACGAGGCTGACGACGAGGACGAGTACTCCGTGATCGTCACTCCGGGAGAGGAGACGCAGGCAGAGCAGGACCAGGAGACAAAGAAGGCCGAGGCGAAGGCGAAGGCAGAGCAGGAAGCCAAGGCGAAGGAGCAGGCTGAGGCCAAGGCGAAG
>JAUMWN010000136.1 GCA_030529625.1 Coriobacteriales bacterium | reverse complement strand
GACCTCATGATTCGTAGTCATGCGCTCTATCCAGCTGAGCTAACAGCGCGTGCGAGAAGTAACTATGCCACTGTGTGTTCTGTCCGTCAAGTCGTACTCGGGAACTTCACATTTAGCACAATTGGGGCGGGGACTGGCAGGGACCGGACTCTCGCAGGCGCCTTCTGCTGAGATTTCGAGTTGTGCCACAGAGGGACGGCGTTTTCTGCTGGAATCGCGAGTTGTGCCACGGAATCTGCTGGAATCGCGAGTTGTGCCTGGCACAACTCGAAATCTCGGCAGACGGCTCGCCCGCCGCGCCCGGCACGACTCGCATTCTGGGCAGACGAGCACGAGCCCAGTGCCTCGCCCGAACGCCTACGCCGTGATCTCGGTCCAGGTGTGGCCGCACTTGTTGCAATACCACACCTTTACCGTGCGTCCCAGGTTGTCCTTGTACGAATCCTGGCACACCACGTCCTCGCTGCCGCACTGCGGGCAGTCGGGCTCGGCGAGCCAAGCGTCCAGGCTCACGTCGTCAATGCTGTTTAATGCCATCGGTAGCTCCTCTCACTCGTTGGGCGAGTCCCATGCTATCAGGGTGTTGTTGCCACGCTTGCGAGGTTCTTCTGGACGTTCGGGAATCACCTGTACGTGGGCAAACTCGCGCTCGAAGGCCTCCTGGGTTCGCGCGAGCACACGTCCGCCACGGCCCTCCAGCGCCGTGCGCACGTTGCCAATGTACATGCCGCCGGGACGCAGGTGTTCGTGCACAACGCGCGCGCCCTCGTCGTTGCCCATGGGTCCCAGCGGCCGGTTTCCCGAGAACACGTCGTTTACGATGAGGTCGTACCCGTCGGTGTCTGCCTGCAGGTAGCGCCAGGCGTCGTCGTTTGCCAGCACCAGCCTGCCGGACTCGTCCGTGCCAAACTCCGCGCACAGCTGGTCCACGAAGAACCGCTCGCGGGCGATGCGGGTAATCGCGGGGTCGATCTCCACGGCCTCGCACGAGAAGTCCTGTCGATAGGCCACCAGCCACTTGGGAAACGAGTAGCCGCCCCCACCCATCACGAGCGCACGGCGCTTCTCACCTTGATCGGCCGGTCCAAACGTCTGGCGCAGGGCCTTGCCCCAGGTGCGGTGATAGGCGCACACGGGCACCCATAGCAAATCGTCGTCCACGTAGCACACGCTCTGATACGTTCCTCGCACGTTGAGCAGGCGCACCGTGGTGCCGTCGGCATCCGCGGAGTCAAAGACGAGCGCGGGGCCAAAGCGCGTGTGCCAGGTAAACCACACGCCACGCCAGGCGAGCACGCGCGGCAACGCGATTCGTATGGCAATGCCCACGGCCGCCAGCACGGCGCATGCTATCCAAAACGTTGAATCCATATAAAATGTCCCTCTCGTGTGAGCGTACTTCCATAATATGAGAAGAGAGATTGTGTAGTGACAGAATCCTTGTGTGTGCTCGGCTATACTATCGGGGCAGCATCGGGCACTACAGGGTGCCACAACGGACTCAATTGGAGGGTTCCATGATTCTTGGACTTGGCGGACCAGAGATTCTTATTGTTCTGGTTGTCGTTCTGGTTATCTTTGGGCCAAAGAACTTGCCCAAGCTTGGCTCTGCTCTTGGCAAGACGGTTAAGAACGTGCGCGAGGGCATGGAGGGCGACGAGGAGGACGAGTCGGCCGAAGCAGAAGACGACGACGCAGACGAAGAGCCTGCTGCCCAAAAGAAATCCAAAGACGCAGAGTAAATGACCCAAGGAGTGGCGGGCGCACGGCCCGCGCAGGATTGACGAGGTGAACATGGCCACAGAAGAGAACATTCTCACCCAAGCCGGGCGCAAGAGGCTCGAGGACGAGCTGGCCCGGCGCCTGAGCGAGGACAAGGCAGAGATTGACGAGCAGCTTCGCGAGGCCCGCAGCTTTGGCGACCTCTCCGAGAACGCCGAGTACGACGCGGCGCGCGAGGCCCAGGCCAAAAACGAGGCGCGTATCAACGAGATTCGCCACATCCTGGCAACCGCCAAGGATGCCGACACCATCGTTACCAGCGAAGGCGGTCTGGTCGCGTCGGTAGGCACGGACGTTACGCTGAAGGATGCCCGTGGCAAGGCCTCGACCTTCTCGATTGTGGGCACGACCGACACCGACTCGCTTCGGTTTAGGATTTCCAACGAGTCCCCGCTGGGCGCGTCCATTATTGGTCACGTCGCGGGCGACAAAATCTCGTTCGTCACGCCTTCGGGCGCCGTGCGCGAGTACACCATTGTGGATGTGAGCCTGAGCAACGAATAGGCTTGTGCCACGCAAGCGACGCGGGTGCAGTGCAACAGGAAACAGGAGACGGGGGACACGCCGGTGAGGTATGTCCCTCGTTTGCGACAAGAGGAGAGGCCATGGCTGAGGAAGTACAAACCAACGACGAGCGCGCGATGCGCCGGGCAAAGCGTCAGGCCCTGCTTGACGCGGGCATAGATCCCTATCCCATAGCGTCCACGGTAACGGCGTACGTGGACGAGCTGGTGAACACCTACGCTGCGCTCGAGCCCGGCGAGATGGGACCCGACGACGCCGTGTATCACGTGGCCGGCCGCATTCGTGCGTACCGAGGCCATGGCAAGCTGCTCTTTATAGACGTGCAGGACCACACGGGCCAGATCCAGCTGTTCTGCCGGGTCAACAACCTGGGCGACGACATGTGGGAGCTCGCCAAGTCGCTCGACGTGGGCGACATCGTGGAGGCGTGGGGCACCATCACGCGCACCAAGCGCGGGGAGCTCTCGCTCATGGTGCAGGGCGTGCGCCTGCTCGCCAAGTCCCTGCGTCCGCTGCCCGAGAAGTTCCACGGGCTTTCGGACCGCGAGATGCGCTATCGCCAGCGCTACGTGGACCTTATCATGAATCCCGAGGTAAAGGACACGTTCGTAAAGCGCTCGCGCATTATTAGCGCCATTCGCCGCTACATGGAGGAGCAGGGCTACCTGGAGGTGGAAACCCCCATCCTGCAGGAGACGCTGGGCGGTGCCAACGCGCGTCCGTTTACCACGCACTTTAACGTGCTGGACCAGGACTGCTACCTGCGCATCGCGACCGAGCTGCACCTCAAGCGCTGCCTGGTGGGTGGCCTGGAGCGCGTGTTTGAGGTGGGCCGGCAGTTCCGCAACGAGGGCATGGACCTTACGCACAACCCCGAGTTCACCTCCATGGAGGCCTACTGCGCCTACTCCGACCTGCAGGGCATGAAGGAGCTCAGCGAGGGTCTGTTCCACGCGTGCGCCGCGGCCCTGGGCAAGGGTGACAAGATCTCGTATCAGGGACAACACGTGGACCTGTCGAGCCCCTGGAGGTCTGCACCCATGCACGAGCTGGTGAGCGAGGTGCTGGGCGAGGCGGTGAGCATCGACACGCCCGTGGAGCGCCTGCGCGAGCTGATGGACGCCCACGAGCTGGAGTGGGACGAGAGCTGGGGCGTCGGCAAGCTCATCTTTGAGCTGTACGACGAGCTCGTGGAGAAGACCATCGTGAATCCCACCTTCGTGTGCGACTATCCCGTTGAGGTGAGCCCGCTGGCCAAGCGCAAGGCCGAGGACCCGCGCCTTACCGACCGCTTTGAGCTGGTAATCTGCGGCAAGGAGTACGCCAACGCGTTTAGCGAGCTCAACGACCCCGTGGACCAGGAGAGCCGCTTTGCCGCGCAGGTGGAGGCCAAGGCAGCTGGTGACGACGAGGCCATGGAGTACGACTACGACTACGTGCGCGCGCTGGAGTACGGCATGCCTCCCGCGGGTGGCATTGGCTATGGCATCGACCGCATGATCATGCTCTTTTGCGACCAGCCGGCCATTCGAGACGTGCTGCTCTTCCCGCACCTGCGTCCCGAGCGACGCGCACAGCCCGCTGCCTCGGCGCCCGCAGACGGCAAGCTCGAGGCGGGCATCACGCGGGACGAGGCGTACGCGCTGTTATGCGCGCACAACAAGGACGACTTCCACATTCGCCACGGGCTCACGCTCGAGGGGCTCATGCGCTACTACGCCAAGCAGTACGATCCCGAGAACGTGGAGTTCTGGGGCATCGTAGGCCTGCTGCACGACCTGGACTGGGAGGAGTATCCCGATTCCCAGCAGCACACGGTAAAGACGGCCGAGCTGCTTGCCCAGGCGGGGGCCTCACCCGAGCTCGCCCGTGCCATCCAAACGCACAACTCCGACAACAACGAGGAGCTGCCCAAGCCCGAGCACAAGATGGAGTGCGTGCTGTGGGCCTGCGACGAGCTGTCCGGCCTCATTCAGGCGGCCGTGCTCATGCGCCCCAGCAAGTCGGTTATGGACTTTAGCGTTAAGTCGCTGCGCAAGAACTACAAGGACAAGCGCTTCGCCGCCGGCTGCGACCGCGCTCAGATTGCCAAGGGTGCCGAGCTCAACGGCATGGAGCTGGGCGAGCTGTTTGCCAGCGTCATCGACGCGATGAAGGCCATCGACGCCGACCTCCAGTAGGTACGCGACGCGGGGCTGTCCTTT
>JAUMWN010000073.1 GCA_030529625.1 Coriobacteriales bacterium | reverse complement strand
AAGAATGGCTGGGACTGAGAGAATCGAACTCCCACTGACGGAACCAGAATCCGTTGTCCTACCGTTAGACGAAGTCCCAGTGGCTAGCGCCTCTTTAACGCAAAGAGTACTCTATCGCAAATACCCGACCAATGCAAGCACATTTTTAAAAAACCTACGGCAATGCTCGTGCCATCTACATACGAATTTGTCTCTTCTCGTCGTGGCAACCCTCACGGTAGCTATGCAAACTCGATGTTGGGAAACGCCTTTCGTATCTTGGCGATTGCACGGCTGAGCTTGGTAGAGACGGTCGAGGCGTTCATGCCTAGCCGCTTGGCCACGTCCTTGTTGGAGAGCTCGCCCCAAAAGCGCAGGAACACGATCTCCCGCTCCTCCTCCGTAAGCAGTGCCAGCGCCTCGCGCACCAACGTGCCGCGCTCGTCAAGGGGATCGCTCACTTCGTCCTCAATGGTCACGGCGCCGGCGGCGTCGCCCACCGCATCTATGGACACCGTGTCCCTGCGACGACGGAAGTACGAGAAGAGCAGGTTGCGGGCAATCCTAAACGCCCAGTCATCCAGCGACCCCTTGCGCGGGTCGAACGAGGCATACGACTTGGCCACGCGAACCATCACGTCACCGACGATGTCCTCCGCCACGGCATGGTCAAGCGTCTTGTAGTATATGTAGTTGTACAGGCGAGGATAGTACTCGTCGAAGAAGCTCCCGAGGTCCTCCTTGCGCAGAGCGTGTGACCCTAGTGGCATGCCGTCCCCTCTTCCCTAACCCATTGGGAAAGCATACCAACTCTTGGTTATCCGCGCAAATTTTTGTGATCGCCCAGGCCGTTGAATCCGTTGAGGTGCACGTTCCCTGCGGCCGCGAGCATCTCCAATGCCTGATCCGACAAGTCCTCGGATTCGTCGGAGGGCAGCAACACGAACAAATCCTCATCCTGTTGGGCAGCCATAAATCGCTCGTATACGCGCTTGCGCGCCCCAGGGTTTTCCTGAGAGAAGTCGTACGCAAAGAACTCGGACGCCTTTGTGTCGCTCATGATAGCCTTCCCTTCGCCAGTTTTTCTCGATTCAGACTATACTACTCAGCAGGGCGGCGTTCGTCTCACCTTTACAAATCTTTTTTGAGCCCGCGAGGCAAACGACATGCGCACACGTTGCAAAGCATCACCACAGCCAAGCCAGCCGCACGCCAGGCCACGCAAGCTGGCTGCAGTTTTGGTCGCAGCGGTCGCGTTGGTGACGGCCGCCGTTATCCTTGTGCCCAGCGTCGTGCCGTTTAGCGCGATGACCCAGCACAACACGGAACGACGCGACGAGCAGGACGCTCCCCCACCCAGCGAATGGGACTACGATGTGGCCCCGGACTACTACCGTGTGATTGGGCCCGCCAGTGACGTCTTTGTGCTGGACACGCCTGGCACCACCTATGGGGAGCTGGATAAGCTGGGAAGGGCCACCTACGCCGAGGGACTGGTTGACGTCACCATGATGCGCGAGGGCATAGATCGACCGCGAGGCGACCTGTCCTCCATCTATCCCAGCGGCTGGGGCAACAACGGACAGGTGGACATCAACCTGAGTCCAAAGGGCTGGTATCACGGATACTTTTGGAATCGATCGCACCTGTTGGCAAAGTCCTTGGGCGGAGACGACCAAACACACAACCTCGTGTGCGGCACGCGCACGCAAAACGTGGGTGCCAACGACGGCGGTGGTGGCATGGCGTACTGCGAGTCCACCTGCCGACAATGGCTGGAGGACCATCCCGCTGGCACCATCAGCTACCGGGCAACCGCCTCCTATGTGGGACGGGAACTGGTGCCCAGAAGCGTGTTTGTGGACATGCGCTCGTCCGATGGGTCCGTTGACCAGCACGTTGAGGTGTTCAACGCGGCTCGCGGCTACGCCATTGACTACGAGGACGGTACGTTTTGGGCCCAACAGACGGCTTCTGTCCCCTCTCCCACACAAGGCGAGCAGGGGGATGACCTTTCGCGGCCCGTAGTAATCTCGGGGTCGGGCAAGGCGTATCATAGTGGATATGCATGCAGTGGCCTGCGCGACGCGGATCAATCGCAACTCCGCACCGTGACGCTTGAGGAGGCACGCGCCATGGGCAAGCATGCGTGCGGCATCTGCGGAGGTTAGGCCAGCAAACATGGGCGTATGTGGGAGTCGTCATGTCATCTAGATCCGATAGGTTCGTGCATCTCTTCAAATCGTTCTTTAGCATGCACGAGGGTCGCGCCAGCTACAAGGTCATTCGCGAGCGAATAGTTGCGGGCTCCCGCATCGACGGCATCCATATCTGCCTGCTCGTCGTTGCCATGCTCATAGCCTCCATAGGACTCAATGTCGACTCCACCGAGGCAATCATTGGGTCGATGCTAATCTGTCCCCTCATGGGTTCGGTGCTCGCCATAGCGTACTCAGTTGCCACGATGGACAACCACCTGCTCAAGAAGTCTTTCTTTGGCCTCGTCCTGCAGGTGGGGCTCTGCCTGGCCACCTCCACGCTCTACTTTGTGATCTCCCCCATCTCCAACACCACCTCCGAGCTGCTCACCAACACGAGCCCCACCGTGTGGGACCTACTCATAGCGCTCGCGGGAGGTTTTGCCGGTGGCATTGGCAACTCGCGCAAACAGGAGCCCTCAACGCTCATCGCGGGCGTGGCCGTTGCCACCGCGCTCATGCCGCCACTCTGTGCGGCAGGGTATGCGCTTTCCATGAGAAACCTTGCCGACTTCCTGCTGGCGATCTACGAGTTTTCCCTCAACGTCGTGTTCATCGCCTTTGGTGCCGAGCTGGTTTTGTTGTGGATACACGTACCGGCATTTGCAGACCTCAACAATGACGGCATTGTGACCAAGGAGGAGCTCGAGGAGGTACGCAGGCGTTCCAGCAAGCTTCGCACTCGACTGGTACTGGGCACGCTCGCGTTTATGATTCCCTGCATCCTGTTTTCCATGCGCGTCGTAAACCAGAGCACCCAGCAAAACGGCGACCTGTTTGAGAACAAAGACCGATACGATGTCGCGCTCACCTCCCGCGAGCTTGAGGTGGTGTGTCCCGGCTTCCTCGCGTACAGCGTAGGAGTCGAGGACTCCTACGACACACAGGAGGAGACGCTTGCGCAGCGAACCGTGGCAACCATCACCACCGGCGAGACCTTGGGAAAGACCACGCGCAAGACCATGGAGCTGCTCGTTCGCGTTCACGTCCCAGAGGTGGACGAGGTCAACTTTGTGGAGGACACAGACACGTAGGCTGCACTCGGAGGACTGCCTCCCAGCACAGCTTACGTTTACTACCCAAACAGGATGTGGCCCTCGGCCGTAAGCCTAAAGTCCGTGGCATACAGGCCGTTGAGCGCGCGGATGAGACACGCGGTGTCGGCAGTGCCGGCCGTCTCGTACGCGGAGTGCATGGCAAGCTGTGGTAGCCCAATGTCCACCACGTGCATCCCCGCCTGCCGTATGGCGAGGTTGCCAAGCGTCGAGCCCCCAGGCAGGTCGCTGCGGTTGGCGAATCCCTGCGTGGGCACGTTGTTGCGACGGCATATCTCCATAAACAGGGCCCTGCTTATTGCGTCGGTGGCATAGCGCTGGCTCGCGGCCTCCTTTATCACCACGCCTCTGTTGAGGAAGGCCTGGTTGCCCTCGTCAAAGAGCTCCGGGTGATTGGGATGCACCGCATGGGCGTTGTCGCAGCTTATGAGGATGGACCTTGCCATGCTGGCATGCGCCTCGCCCGCGCCCATTCCCAGGCTGCTGCACAGGCGCTCAAGCGTCTTTGGCAGCAACGTGGAGAGCGCTCCCTGCATGGTCTGCGAGCCAACCTCCTCGCTGTCGAAGCAGGCAAAGATGCTTATGGCATGGTCGTTGTGCGCGTCCAAGATGGCATGCATGCCCGCAAACGCGCACTGGAGGTTGTCGATGCGCGGTGACGAGACAAACTCGCGCTCTGCTCCCCAGACGATGCCTGGCTGGCGATTGGCAAGGAACAGGTCCCACGACAGGATCTGGCCAGGCGACACGCCAAGCTCTGACGCCACGAGGCGCACAAAGGCGTCCTTGCCCAAGGCACCTGCCGAGAGCAACGGATAGAGGTCGGCGTTTCGCCTTATGGCCCCGTTCTCGTTGACCTTCCTGTCCATGTGTATGGCGACGCTCGGTATTATGAGCAGGTCTGTGTCCATGTGGAGCAGCCTATGCATTACAGAGCCGTTCTCGCTCACCATCACGCGTCCAGCTACCGACAATGGCCTGTCGAGCCACGTGCGGTCTATGGTCCCGCCATACGCCTCGGTGTTGAGTCTGAGGTAGTCACCAGGTCCCGCGAGCTCTACCTTGTTCTTGAGCTTAAAGGAGGGCGAGTCACCGTGGGCCGCCACGATGCGAAAGCGCGCCTCCTCAAGCTGCGCCCCCACCCTAAACGCCACGATGCTCGAGCCATTGCGAATGGTGTAGTAGCTTCCACCGCGCCGCACGTGCCAAACCGCGCTCTCGGGCAGATAGCAAAAACCGGCGCGGTCCAGGCGGTCACGCATTGCCCGCACCACGTGAAACGCGGTGGGACACTCCTGGATAAACGAGAGGAGCGATGTGGAGATGCTCACGTCATTGGACGAAACGTGCGTCGTGCCCATTCCTAGCGTTCGGCCTTCTTGGTAATGCCACGAGCCAGGAATATGGCGATCAGCGTGATCAGCGCAGGAACCACGCTAATGCCCGTGTTTACTGGCTGTTCGGCGACCTTATCGGGGCCGGTGAGCATCACCACACCGGCCACACAGGCCAACTGCAGGAGCAGTATTACGATGCCAAGGGTCACGAGCTTGCCCATGCGAGCGGGCACGTTGGCTATGAGCGCACCACGCACGCCAAACACCATGGTAATGGCGCCCTCGCCACAAAGCGCGTAGGCAGCGCCCGAGGTCATGCCACCAACAATGAGCACGATGCCATACACGATGAGTGCCAAACCCAATGCGAGCTCGATGAGCGTGAGGATCTTAACGCGCTTTGCCTCCGAGGACATACCGTACCTCCTTGTGTTGAACCTGTTTCTACAGAGACTATCACACTGCCTCCCCGTGAGAAAAGGGGCCAAACCCCTTTTCCCAAAATGAAAGCAGGCCAGACAAACGTCTGACCTGCGATTTTGGTGGTGGGCCCAGAGAGATTCGAACTCCCAACCCAGGGATTATGAGTCCCCTGCGCTAACCGTTGCGCCATAGGCCCGTAGTATGAATAAGGCGACGACTTTCGCCGCCGCCCGAATACTTGGTGGAGAATAGGGGGATCGAACCCCTGACCTCATGACTGCCAGTCATGCGCTCTCCCAGCTGAGCTAATTCCCCGTTGCTTGGTGCGAGGAATAATATAGAGCAAACTCCAGCCGAGGTCAACACCTTTTTTCAAAAAGATTTGCGAGGGTTGACCCCGGCGCTTATCGTATTCGCCCTATCCCCTAGTCGCCAAACGCGATGCCCAGCATCTTTGCCTGCTGGACCAGCTGGCTCTGGGGATCGACGGTCTTGAGCCTGCCGGCAACGATGTCGAGCGGCACGCGCACGATCTTGCGATCCTTGTCGGCGACCATAAAGCCCCACTCGCCCTTGAGGATGCCACAGGCCGCCTCAACGCCCACCTGCGTGGCAAACACGCGATCAGCGGCGCACGGCTGACCGCCACGCTGGGTATGACCAGGAACGGCCACGCGAATCTCGCGTCCGGTGCGATTCTCCAGCTCGTGGGCGATCTCGTAGGCAACGGAGTGTCCGCGATTGGCAACCTTCTTCTTGTACTTCTTCTTGGGAAGCTGCGCGTCCTCCTTGGAGATGGCGCCCTCTGCCGCGACGATAATGGAGAAGCGGCTGCCGGTTCCGTCGCGATGGTCGATGGTGTCGATCACCTTGTCGATGTCGTAGGGAATCTCGGGGAGCAGGATTACGTCTGCGCCACCAGCGATGCCCGCGTACAGGGGGATCCAGCCAACCTTGTGGCCCATGATCTCAATCACGAACACGCGGCCGTGCGAGCTTGCCGTCGTGTGGATGTCGTCGATGCACTTGGTGGCGATCTCGATGGCGGAGTCAAAGCCAAACGTGTAATCGGTGCCCCACGTGTCGTTGTCGATGGTCTTGGGCAGCGCGATTACGTTGAGGCCCTCCTCCGACAGACGGTTCGCGGTCTTGGTAGAGCCGTTGCCACCACCCATAACCAAGCCGTCCAGCTGCAGATCGCTGTAGGTCTGCTTCATGGAGGCGACCTTGTCCAGGCCGTCCTCGGTGGGCACGTCGAGGTACTTGAAGGGCGTGCGGCTGGTGCCGAGCATGGTGCCACCCTGCGTGAGGATGCCCTTAAAGTCCACGGGGCTGAGCTTGCGGTACTTGCCGTAGATCAGGCCACGATAGCCGTCCAAGAATCCATAGACCTCCACGGGCTCGTCACTCTGCGCGTACAGGGTCTTTGCCACGCCACGCAGGGCGGCGTTGAGCGCCTGGCAGTCACCACCGCTGGTGAGCATTCCAACTCTGAGCATGTGTGCTCCTCTCGAAAACGAACGACAACGTTTAGATACTACATAAGCCTTCTATATATGAGAAGTACCTGTGACAAGAGCGAAACACCCTCGTCTGGCACTCCCTTATGCCCTCTACGCACGCTGAGGCACGATGGCGTTGGCCAGCCAGCTGGCAACCTCGTCCAGCGGCACGTCCACGCGCTCTCCCGTGGCACGGTTCTTCACCTCGGCAGTGCCGCTCTTCACGCCACGCCTGCCCAGTACGACCTGGTAGGGATAACCCATGAGGTCCGCGTCGGCAAACTTCACGCCGGCGCGCTCCTTGCGGTCGTCCAGCACGACCTCAAGGCCTGCCTCCACCGCCTCGGTCGCGATGCGCGCGGCCACCTCGGCCACCTCTCCCTTGTTGTCCAGCGGGATGACCTCCACCTCGTAGGGAGCCACGCACACGGGCCAGCAGATGCCGTGCTCGTCGAAATGCTGCTCCACCACGGCCTGCAGCGTGCGGCTCACGCCGATGCCGTAGCAGCCCATCTGGAACGGCTTCTCCTTGCCGTCCTCGTCCATGAAGGTGGCCCCCATGGCCTGGGAGTACTTGGTGCCCAGCTGGAAGACCTGCGACACCTCTATGCCACGCGCACCGTGCAGCGGCTTGCCGCAACGCGGGCACGCGTCGCCCTCCTGGGCGGTGGCCACGTCAACCCAGCACGCCTGCGCGATGGCGAAGTCGCGTCCCAGGTTGGCGTGCACGTAGTGGTTGTCCTTTTGGTTTGCACCCACGATCCACCACTGGCTGTCGCGCAGGCTCTCGTCCGCATAGGCCGCCACGCCCTGGGGCAGGCCCACGGGACCGATGAAGCCCTTTACCAGCCCATAGAGCTCTATCTCTTCGTCGCTCATGAGGTGGAACTCGCCAAAGGCGTGCTCCGCCTTTACGTCGTTCATCTCGTGGTCGCCAGGCACGAACACGACGGCAGGCTTGCCCTCGCCCGTGACGATGGCCAGCGCCTTGCGCGTTTGCGCCTCCGGCACGCCCAGGAAGGTCGCAAGGTCGGCGATGGATGAGCACTCGGGCGTGAGCACCTTCTCGAGCTCGCCGGACTCCCCCTCAACCACACAGATGCCGGCAGTGGCGGCCTCGGTGTCGGCCGCGAATCCGCAGTCGCACCACACGAGCTCGGCCTCGCCCGCGTCGGCAAGCGCCATGTATTCCACGCTGGTGTCTCCGCCAATCTGGCCGGAGTCGGCCACTACGGGAAGCGCCTTGAGGCCGCAGCGCTCGCAGATGCGCGCGTAGGCGTCCTTTTGCTCCTCGTAGCTGCGCTGCATGCCCTCCGGCGTGGCATCGAACGAGTAGGCGTCCTTCATAATGAACTCGCGGCCGCGCATGAGGCCAAAGCGGGGACGCATCTCGTCACGGAACTTGTCCTGGATCTGGTACAGGGTCACGGGAAGCTGCTTGTAGCTGCGCAGCTCGTTGCGCACCAGGTCGGTAAAGGTCTCCTCGTGCGTGGGACCAAGGCAGAACTCCCTGCCGTGGCGATCCTCCATGCGCATGAGCTCGGGGCCATACTGCTGCCACCTGCCCGAGTCGTACCACAGCTCGGCGGGGGTAACCATGGGCACCAGCATCTCCTGCGCGCCTATGGCCTCCATCTCCTCGCGGATGACCTCCTCGATCTTGCGCAGCGAGCGCCAGGCAAGGGGGAGGTAGCTGTACAGGCCGGCCGCCGTCTTGCGTATCATGCCCGCGCGAAGCAGGAGCCTGTGGCTGGCGAGCTCCGCCTCCGCCGGGTCCTCCTTGAGCGTGGGAGCATACGTCGAGCTCATCTTGGCATAGTTCTTCACAACACAAACCTTCCTCTTGTGGGCCGATGCGGCCCAAAACCCTAAAACCGTTGTGCGATCTCGCGGAACAGCTCGTCCACGAGCTCATCTTCTGCCACACTGCGCAAGGGCTCGCCGCCAACGAAGATCACGCCCTTGCCCTTGCCGCACGCAATGCCAATGTCGGCGTCGCGGGCCTCGCCAGGGCCGTTTACCACACAACCCATAACGGCCACGCTAATGGGCGCCCGCACGTCGCGCAACCTGCGCTCCACCTGCTCGGCCATGCCGATGAGGTCGACCTGGGTCCTCCCGCAGGTGGGACAGCTCACCAGCTCCGGCCTCATGCGCCGCAACCCCAGGGCAGCCAGCAGCTCCCAGGCGACGTCCACCTCCTCCACAGGGTCGGCGGTGAGCGACAGGCGCATGGTGTCGCCAATGCCCTCCCCCAGCAGGGTGCCCACCGCCACGCAGTTCTTTACCGTCCCCTGTCGCAGGGTGCCCGCCTCGGTAACGCCCACATGGAGCGGATAGGCGGGCAGCTGGCGTGAGAGCATGCGGTAGGTGGCTATGGTCACCGGCACCGAATGGGCCTTTGCCGAGAGCACGATGTCGCAAAAGCCGCGCTCCTCGAAGTGGTGCACGAACGACTCGCACGAGGCGACGAGCTTTTGCGGCAGCGAGAGCTCGCTGCGCTCCGCGACGCCTGGGTCGAGCGATCCCGCGTTCACGCCAATCCTAATGGGTATTCCCGCCTCGCCCGCCGCGTCGATCACGGCGTCCACCTTGTCCATGGACCCGATGTTTCCCGGATTCACCCTGAGCGCGGCCGCGCCGCGCCTGGCGGCCTCGATGGCAAGCAGGTGGTCGAAGTGTATGTCGGCCACCACGGGCAGCGAGGACTCCACGCAGATTCGCGAGAATCCCTCGAGAGCGTCTGCATTGGGAACCGCCACACGAATGATCTCGCAGCCAGCGTTGGCCAGCTGCTCGATCTGGGCAAGCGTGGAGGCGGCGTCGCTGGTGCGTGTGGTGCACATGGACTGAACGCTCACGGGCGATCCACCGCCCACCGTCACGTCGCCAACCTGCACCTTGCGCGTGAGCTCGCAGGGGCGGCACACCTCGTCTGCACACATATGCAACATCCCTCTCCTAATGGAACAGTATCCTTGCAAAGTCGTTGCGCAGCACCACCACGAACACGAAGGCGAAGAACGCAAGACCAACGTAGCTCGCAATCAGGCGCGCACGCTGCGAGAGTGGCCGTCGGATGCACAGCTCTATGACCTCGATGAGGATCTTTCCTCCGTCAAGCGGCGGAATGGGCAACAGGTTCATAAACCCCAGCGACATGGAGATGGCAGCCACGAGCGTGAGGACGTCCAACAGTCCCTTGGACACGGCCTCAGAGGCCATCACCGATATGCCCACAATGGAGGAGGACTGGTCCAGGACCTCCATGGTGTGCTGCGGCATGATGAGCCGTGCCGACACGCGCCCCACCATACCCGCGTAGCTGATGGCTGCCCGCATGGCCTCTGGAAGCGTGAGGTGGTAGGGAGTCGTCTGGCAGGTGATGCCAATGGCCTCCACCTCCTCCCCCTCCGGAAGGTCCACCGTAAGCTGCGTGGACGCGCCGTCGCGACGCACGGTGAGCGAGAAGTCCTCGCCAGCCTTGCACGCCGCCGCCAAGGCCGCATGGAGCTCCTCCCAGGTCGTGGTCTTGGTATCGCCCACGGCCTCAATCTCGTCGCCTGCCTGCAGTCCCGTCTGCTGCGCTATGGAATCCTCTGCCACCGAGCCGACCTTCGACTCGTTCACAGGCATCTGGTACTCAACGCTCATGTAGGCGCCAACCGCAAGCACGAACGCCAGCAGCAGGTTCACCAACGGACCTGCCACCAGTATTGCGATGCGCTTGGGAAAGCTGCAGCCCAAGTAGGTGCGGCTACGCTCCTGTGCCAGCTGCTCCCGGGGTGCCTCAAGCGCACGCGGCGCTCCCGCCTCCGTGGAGCCCTCCTGGGCAAAGTCGTTTCCTGCGTCGTATTCGGTGAGCATGTTCGCGTCGCGCCGGAGCGTCTCGAAAGCCGCGGGATAGTCCCGCTGGTGGGGATGCTCGCCAAGCTCGGGGTTGTAGTAGGGCCTGATCGCCGCCCAGTCGGTGAGCACCACGAGCATGTCGTAGGCCCGGCTCACGTCCACGTCGAGTTCCTGCGCCACCCGCTCGGCCTCCACCCGGCCCTCCCGCTGCACGATGGCGAATGCGGGCGCAAGCAGCTCGTCCTCTACGCCCTCCATGCCGCAGATGCGGTTGTAGCCGCCCAGCAGGAAGGGCGTCACGCCAAACTCGGTGCCACGCTTCTTGCTCTTTACGAACAGTTTGAAGCGGCAAGGCAAACCCAGGTAGAACTCGGTCACCCGCACGCCAAACGCGCGCGCCGCGAGAAAGTGACCACCCTCGTGCACGAAGACGAGGATGGACAGAAGCACCACTCCCCAGAAAACGGCGGAAAGGGCACCTAGAGCTGTGTTCATGCACTAACCTCCAACAACGCTTTGCGCGCCTGCGCGCGAGCGAGCCTGTCGCACTCAACCAACTGTTCAAGTGACTCTACCCGCTCAGGGCTGGAGGCAGACATGACGTTTGCCACTATTCGCTCGATATCCAAAAAACCACATCGTCCCTGCAAGAACGCCTCGTTTGCGACCTCGTTCGCGGCGTTCATAACGCAGGGCATGGTACCGCCCGCCCGGCCCGCCTCACGGGCGAGCGCAAGGCACCCAAAGGTGGACTCGTCAGCCTCGCCAAGCGACAGCGGCGGCTCGCTCCACCAGTCCTGGGGCTCGCACGGGGCGTCCCAGCGCTCGGGATAGCTCAGGGCGTATTGAATGGGGATGCGCATGTCGGAGGGACCGAGCTGTGCCTTTACCGACCCATCCACGAACTCCACCATGGAGTGGATGCGGCTCTGCCGGTGCACGAGCACGCGCACGTCGTCCACGGCCACGTCAAACAGGTGATGGGCCTCCAGCACTTCTAGGCCCTTGTTCATGAGCGTGGCAGAGTCTATGGTGATCTTTGGCCCCATGTTCCATGTGGGATGGGCAAGCGCGTCCGCGGCGCGCACCTGCGCCAGCTCGTCGCGCGTCTTGCCATAGAACGGCCCGCCCGAGCACGTGAGCCAAATACAGCGCACGTCCTCGTGGCGCTCGCCCACCAGGCATTGGTAGATGGCGCTGTGCTCGGAGTCAACCGGAATGAGCTGTCCGGGCGCGACCAAGGGCATGAGCAGGTCACCGCCCACGACGATGGACTCCTTGTTGGCGTAGGCAAGTACCTTGCCCGCCTTAACCGCGGCAATGCCCGTCGCGATGCCCGCAGCCCCCACCACCGCGCTCACCACGCAGTCAACCTCGGGAAGCTCCCCCAGCTCTACCACGCCGCGAGCACCCGGGTGCAGCGTGCAGCCCTTGGGCAGCTCCTGCAGCACGGGATCGTTACAGGACGCGTCGTTGCTCACGGCAACGTGCGCGACCCCAAACTCGCGCGCCGCAGCGACCAGGGCGCTGGTGGACGCATGCGCGGACAGGGCCACCACGCGAACCTTGTCGGCATGCTGCCGACACACGTCCAAGGTCTGCGTGCCGATGGATCCCGTACAACCCATCACGGCCACGCGCAGAGGCGCATGGCGCGTGATGGATGGCGTGGTATGCGCAAAGATGTTCATAGCAGTCCCCCCAGCAGGAGCACGAAGTAGGCGATCACGCCACCAAAGAGCATGGAGTCGGCGCGATCGAGCAGGCCACCATGCCCGGGCATCAGGTTACCCGAGTCCTTTACGCCCACGCCACGCTTGATGCGCGACTCAAACAGGTCTCCCATAACCGCAAAGAAGCCCTCAAGCAGGGCACACGCAATGGCAATGGGCCACGTAATGCCGCCAACATGGAATATGGCCGCAATCGACCAGACGAGGATGCAGCCAAGAAAACCGCCATAGAAGCCCTCCCAGCTCTTGTTGGGAGATATGCGTGGCGCCATCTTGTGCGATCCCAGGCTCGAGCCAATAAGATAGGCAAAGGAGTCCTCCAGCCACAGCGCCGCAATCACGAACAGCGCGAGCCACGCCCCCGTAAAGCCCGCATCGCTCGCGCGCACCATGGCGATGCAGGAGAGCGGCATGGACGTGTAGATGGGGCCAAACACCGACACGGCCACATCGGCGATGTTGGCGCGCGGGCTAAACACGTACCACATGGCCACGAGCAGCACCAGCAGGCAGGTGATCGCCAGCAGTACGTTGAGCCCGTAGATGGTGGCCACCAGGGGGTATGCGATCGCCGCGGTAAGGCCCACGATCTCGTTGGGGGTCCTGCCCGCCATGCGGCAGATCCTAAAGAACTCCGAGCAGCACAACCAACCCATGGCCGCCATGAGCGCGGCCGTTGGCAAGACGCCCAAGAAGAGACAGGCGATGATCACCAGCACGTACACCGCGCCAGACATCGTGCGCGTGAGCAACTTCTCGGTCCAGCCGCGAACCCGTTGTCCTTTGAGCTCGCCCGCCAGGCGTCGCTCCTCCCTTGAGTCGCGGCGATCCTCGAGCTTGTCTATCCCCCGGTCAAGGCCAACAGAGACCTTCTCGTCATCCCTTTGGCGAGCCTTCTTCTTTCTCACGCGGTGCTCACTCCTCCAAAGCGACGATCTCTGCCTTGATACGCACGTATCGCACGCAGGTAGTCCCATTTGGTAAAGTCGGGCCAGAGCACGTCGGTTACGAATATCTCGGTGTAGGCAAGCTGCCACAGCAGGTAGTTGGACAGCCGCAACTCGCCCGAGGTCCTTACCAGCAGCTCGGGGTCAGGCAGGCCCTGGGTATACAGGCGGCTCGCAAACAGGTCCTCGTCAATCTGGTCCGCGCCAAGCGTGCCCGCGCCCACGTCGCGCGCAATCGAGCGCGCCGCGCGCACCAACTCCGCGCGAGAGCCGTAGTTCACGGCCAGCGCAAACGTCATGCCATCGTGGTCGGCGGTCTCGGAGAGACCACGCAGGAACACCTCGCGCGTCTCGGCCGGCAGCTCCGATATGTCGCCCAGGAACTGCAGACGCACGTTCTCCTGATGGAAGAGCGGGAGCTCGTGTACCAGCGTGGTGGCAAAGAGGTGCATGAGAAGCCCCACCTCCTCCTGCGACCGCCGCCAGTTCTCGGTCGAGAAAGCGTATGCCGAGAGCACGTCGATGCCAAGGCGAACGCTGGTGGTTACCACCTCGCGCAGCGAGTCGACGCCGGCCGCATGGCCGCTCGACCGCGGAAGACCCTTTGCCTGCGCCCACCGCCCGTTGCCGTCCATAATAAACGACACGTGGCGGGGCACTCGGTCCAAATCGATGTCCTCAAGACAAACGTCCTCGGGCGGGTTGGCGTAGTACGCCCGAAGCTTTGCCTCGTCGCGTATCACCTATATCTCCATTACCTCGGCGGTCTTCTGCTTGAGCAGAACGTCGATCTTGCCCACATAGGTGTCGGTGAGCTTTTGAATCTTCTTCTTCTCGACGTTCTGCTGGTCCTCCGAGAGCTCCTCGTCGCGGTCGATGGCACGGTTTGCGTCCTTGCGGGCGTTGCGCACGGAGATGCGCGCCTCCTCCGCGTACTGCTTGCAATCGCGTACGAGCTCCCGGCGACGCTCCTCTGTGGGCTGGGGGAACGGGAGACGGATGGCATGGCCGTCGTTGGAGGGGGTGATGCCCAGGTCGGACTGGCGAATCGCCTTCTCGATGTTGTTGAGTGAGCTCTTGTCCCACGGCTCGATAACGAGCATGGATGCCTCGGGCACCTTTACGCCAGCGAGCTGGGTGATGGGCGTGGGAACGCCGTAGTAGTCCACCTTAATGGAATCGAGGATGTGGGGGTTCGCACGGCCCGTGCGCACACGCCCAAAGTTGTACTGGAGCGAGTCCAGGCTCTTCTCCATCCTCAGCTCGGCCTCGTCGGTGTGATCGCTCATGTTACTCGCCTTTCCCTTCAACAACGGTCGTTCCTACTTCCTCGCCTCGAAGCGCCTTCGCAAAGGACTCCGATTCCTCCATGCTAAACACCATGATGGGCATGTGGTTGTCTTGGCACAGTGCCGTGGCCGTGGCATCCATCACCTTGAGTCCGCGGTTGAGCACCTCCGCGTACGTGATGGTGTCGAACTTCTTGGCATCGGGATTGGTCACCGGGTCGGCGTCGTAGATGCCGCTCACCTTGGTGGCCTTCATCAGCACCTGTGCGTCAATCTCGCAGGCACGCAGCGCCGCAGCCGTGTCGGTGGTGAAGTACGGGTTGCCCGTGCCAGCCGCAAAGATCACGATGCGGCCCTTCTCCAGATGGCGAATCGCACGCCGCCGAATGTATGGCTCGGCCACCTCGCGCATCTCGATGGCACTCATCACACGGCAGGCCATGCCGTTGCGCTCAAAGCAGTCCTGCAGCGCCAATGCGTTAATCACTGTTGCCAGCATGCCCATGTTGTCGCCCTGCGCACGATCCATGCCGGCCGCCGCGCCCGAGACGCCCCTAAAGATGTTGCCGCCGCCAACCACGACGGCAATCTGCACGCCGCCCTCCCATGCCGGGCGAATGTTCTCGGCTATGCGCTGCGGAACCGCCGGATCGATGCCATACTCGTTGGCGCCCATGAGCGCCTCGCCCGAAAGCTTGAGCAAAATCCTCTTGTATGTGAACTCACTCACGATGACCCCCATTCATAAACAGGTTCAGTCTATCAGAATCGCCAATCGCAGGATAGACAAGGCCCCCACGTTCCGTGAGCGGAGCGCGGGGGCCAAGGGACTTCATGCGAGAAAAGAGGCTACTCGCCAAACTGGAAGCGCACGAAGGAGACGACCTTGATGTCGTCGCCAACGCTCTTGGAGACCTTCTCGGCAAGCTGGCCAACGGTCATGTCGGGATCCTTGATAAAGTCCTGCTCGGTGAGGACGCTCTCGGCGTAGAACTTCTTGAGACGACCCTGGATGATGTTGTCCCAGAACTTCTCGGGACGGCCGGACTCGGCTGCCTGGGCACGGTAGATCTCCTTTTCGTGCTCGACGACGTCGGCGGGCACGTCCTCGCGGGTGGCACCAGCGGGAGCCGCGGCAACGACCTGCATGGCGACGTCGTGCGCGAAGGCCTTGAACTCCTCGTTCTGGAAGGTCTCGGGGTTGTTGAACGCGAACTGTACGAGGGCGCCGAGCTTGCCGTTGTGGTGGATGTAGGCGACCAGGCCACCCTCCTCCACGTCAACGCGCTCGAAGCGCTGAACCTTCATGTTCTCGCCAATAACGTGGATCATTTCCTTGAGCTCCACGTCCACGGTGTTGCCGTTCATCTCGCAGGCCAAGAGTGCCTCGACGTCGGCGGGGGCGAGGTCGGTGACGACCTGGGCGAGCTCGGTGGCAAAGCCGGTAAACTTGGCATTGCTGCCCACGAAGTCGGTCTCGCAGGTGAGCTCGAGCAGGGTGCCCGCCTTGCCGTCCTCGGCCACGAAGGCGGCGATGGTGCCCTCGTTGGTGTCGCGGCCAGCGCGCTTGACGGCCTTGGCAAG